>CAZOCL010000223.1:0-10928 GCA_964578245.1 uncultured Klebsiella sp.
CCAGTGGTCGAGTTTTTTCATGCGTTCTGCGGAGGTGTTTGACGGTCCTTGGCGGGCGGGGCAAGTCAAAAGACGGAGGGAGAGGTTCATTCCTCCGGAACGCGTCTCTCTGAGCCGCGTTGCGCTCGCCCGGATAATGGCGGGTTCGATCCCGTTGGGTGACAGCACGTGTCCGACGGGTTTCCTCAGTCGAGCCTTTTTGACAAGTCGCCCGGAATTGATACTCTGCGTGGCCAGAACCCATTCCCATGATGCGCACGGCGAGCTTTGTTCTAATCACCCGGCTGAGCCTGTTCAATTTCACCGGCTCGGTCCTGTGGCTGCCGGCGCAAACTCAGCCCATCACTGGGGTTTCACCCGCCGCCACCGCGAAGGCAGGTCCGACGGCTCCTACCACCCCGCCGGGCCGCGAGTTCGTGAACACCCTCGGCATGAAGTTCCTCCCCGTGCCCGGCACAGCGGTCCGCTTCTGCATTTGGGAAACTCGCCGCCAGGACTACGAAGCGTTTGCCAAGACGAACCCCGACGCAGACCGCTCCTGGGAGAATGCGAAATTCAAGGGCCAGCCCGTGAGCTTCGCCCCGAGCCATCCCGTGGTGAACGTAAGCTGGGAAGACGCCAAAGCCTTTTGTGCCTGGCTCACCGAAAAGGAACACCGTGAAGGCCGCCTCCCGGCCGACGCCAGCTATCGGCTGCCCACCGACACCGAGTGGAGCACCGCCGTGGGCCTGCCCAAGGAAGAGGGTGCGACTCCCAAGGAGCGCGATCGGAAAATCGCGAACGTGTATCCTTGGGGCAAACAGTTCCCGCCACCGGAAGGTGCGGGCAATTACAGCGACCTCTCCGCCCGCGTGGCGTTCGGTCCTGACTGGGCCTTCATTCCCGGCTACGACGACGGCTTCGGAACCACCGCACCGGTGGGCAGCGCCCGCGCGAACCAGCACGGCCTGTTCGACCTCGGCGGCAACGTGTGGGAGTGGTGCGAAGACTTCGCGGATGGCAAGAGCGGCCCGCGCGTCGTGCGCGGCGGCTCGTGGGTCAACAGCGACGCCGACTACCTCCTCTCCTCCGCCCGCAACGACCGTCCACCTGACTTTCGCAGGCATGGGATTGGGTTCCGGGTGGTGATTGCGGGCGGGGCGGGGCGGTAAAACTTGGCTCGGCGGCGAACCACCATTATGAACACGGACCCCAATCAGGAGATGCTGGCAGAATTACGGAGGCTCAGGCGGCACTCGCAGGTCTCGCTCTACCTCAGTTTGCTAACCCTCGCAGGGATCGCGGTGTATTTTGCATTCTTGCGCCCACACGTGTTTCGATCAACACCTGTGCGTGACATTTTGGCGACGCAGCAGCAAGGGGAAGCCCCTCCAGCCCAAGCGAGCGCTTGGGCTGGTATTGAGTCCGCATTGGACCGCGGCGAGAACCAGCGAGCCCTGTCCATCGCCCGGGGCTTTGCGGCCCGGCAGCCAAACTTTCACTATTCCCACGCCTGCTTGGGCAGCGTCTATGTCGCTGCGGGCGACTTCACGAATGCTGAGACTGCCTACTCGCGAGCCGTGGAGTTGTATCCTTCCGAGGAGAATGAAAAGGCACTGGCAGCGATTCGGAAGCGGCTCGCGCGTGAGCGTGCGGCACAGGCCAAGTAGGTCAACTTGCCGTGGTCCGTGCCCAGCAGATGCACTCTGTGGCGTAAAAGTCGAGGAACTCGCACTTGTTCACTTGCCCGCAGGAAACGACGTGAGGAGTCTCCTGTTGCCTTCTTTGTTTTCCTCTGCGCCTTTGGTCTTCGCGTTCTTGGATTACACTCAGACCAACCCCGCAGACTTACGCCAGGATGTCCCGGATGACATGCCCGTGCACATCCGTCAGCCGGAAGTCCCGGCCGCCGAAGCGATAGGTGAGTTTCTCGTGGTCCATGCCTAGCAAGTGCAGCACCGTCGCGTAGAAGTCGAAGATCTCGCACTTGTTCTCGACGGCGTAATAGCCCAGCTCGTCCGTCGCGCCGAAGGCAGTGCCGCCGCGAATGCCACCGCCAGCCAGCCAGACGCTGAAGCCGAAGGGGTTGTGGTCGCGCCCGTCGCTGCCCTGGGAGAACGGCGTGCGGCCAAACTCGCCGCTGAAGAGGATGAGCGTGTTGTCGAAGAGGCCGCGTGATTTCAGGTCCGTGATGAGGCCAGCGAGGCCGGTGTCCACCTGATGCGCCATCGCGCCGTGGCCTTCCTTGATCTTGCCGTGCTGGTCCCACGGATTCCCCGCGCCGCCCGCGCCGATGGCTTCGTTGACGCAGCTTAGCTCCACAAAACGCACCCCGCGCTCGATCAGCCGCCGCGCGACGAGACACTGCCGTCCATAGGCCGCGCACTGCTTGTGCGGGGAATCGAGGCCATAAAGCCGCTTGGTCGCCTCGCTCTCGCCGGAGATGTCGCACAACTCCGGCACGGCGGACTGCATGCGGTAAGCCGTCTCGTAGTTGCGGATCGCGCCCTCAATGGCCGCCTCGCCCGTGGCCTGCGCGAAGGGCGTGTCGAGCGAGCGGATGAAGTCCAGGCGGCGGCGTTGCAGGTCGTCGCTCTCACGGGGCTTGATGTTCGGCAGCGCGGGCTGCTCGTCCACGCGGATGATGCTGGCCTGGTGCTGCGCGGGCAGGTAGCCGTTGCTGAAAAGTCCCACGCCGCCGTGCGGCGGGGCCGCACCACCGCTCTGCAGCACGACGAAGCCGGGCAAATTCTCATTCTCGACGCCGAGGCCATAACTGATCCACGCGCCGGCGCTGGGATGGCCCATGAAGGGAAAGCTGGTGTGGAAGGCGTAGTTGCCCTGCGCATGCTCGTTGACCTTGGTGGTCATGCTGCGGATGACCGCGAGGTCATCGGCGAGGGACGCGAGCTTGGGAAAGAGATCAGTCATCACCACACCGCTCTGGCCACGAGGCCTGGCCTCCCACGGGCTGGCCATGATGTTGCCGTTGTTGTTGAACATCGTGGGCTTCACCGGCACGGGCATCGGCTGGCCGTGACGTTTCGCCAGCTCCGGCTTGGGATCAAACGAATCCACATGCGACACGCCTCCGCTCATGTAGGCGAAGATGACGTGTTTGGCACGCGGCGCGTAGTGCGGCAGTCCGACGGGCAGTCCTGCTCCGAAGGCTTTGCCATTCATCAATCCCGCCAGCGCGAGCGAGCCGAAGCCGAGCGAGGTGCGGCGGAGCACTTCGCGGCGGGAGAGGGCAGGACGGGGTGTCGGCTTCGGGTTCATTTGCTGTCTCCTTTGACGGCGGCTTTTGCCAGGGATTCTTCCGATCGGCGCAATAAATCTTCCACCCACGCGGTTCCATTTGGGCGCACGCCGTGGCCGGTGAAGACGACATCGGGTTTCCACGCGAACAGCTTCTCGCGGATGGTCTTTACCACGGGGCGAGCCTTCTCCGCATCGCCCCAGCAGCGGTGGACGATGTCGCTCTCACGCTCGAAGCCGAGGTCGCCGGTGAAGGCCACGCGCCGGCCGCCGAGTTCCGTCATGTAAACCGTCAGGTCGAAGCTGTGCCCTGGCACGAAGAGCGCGCGGAACTTCTGACCGGAAACGGTGAACTCGGTCTCGTCGCCGACGCGAGTGAGCGGCAGCGGCACGTCGAGTGGACGCGGCGGGAAGATGCCGTAGTCCGTGAGCATCGGCATGAGCCACGTCAGCGTGAGCGCGGCGGACTTCGGCCCGACGATCTTCGCTCCCGTCGCCCGCCAGAGATATGCTCCGCCTGAGTGGTCGCCGTGCGAGTGGGTGTGCAGCACATGCGTCACTTGCTCAATGCCCAGGGCTTTCACCCGCGCCTGCGACAGCGCGAAGCCAGACGTGCCGCCCGCATCCACCACGACCGCCTCGCGCCCAAGCTTCATCACCCAGATGTCGCCGACGTAGGCGTGCTCGCCGCCGGGGAGGCGTCCGCCTTGATGCACGGGGATGCCGGCGACGACTTCGGGTGGTGGTGCTACGACAGCCGGCGGCTCGCTGACTGGCAGTGTCTTCCGCCAGGCTTCTCGTCCATCGTTATCCAGCCTGACGAGCTGCCCGGAGGCCGTGCCAGCAACGGCGAATTTTCCGTCGTGGCTCCAAGCCAGCCGGGCGGCGGAACCCAGCGCATGGTCGGTGATTTTCCCAAGACCTCTGTCCAGCAGATAAGCCCGGCCATCCCAGCACGAAACAAGCGTGCGCGGGCCACGTGGACTAGGGGCGCAGTCAGCGACGGCGTCAGGAAGGGAAAATCGTTCGGCCGCGCGGATGCCCAGAACCACACGGAACACGTTGCAAGATTGAGCTTCGATTGGCAGCCACGGTTCCCCCGCCATACCACGCGCAAACCACGATGCCGGCCAGCACCAGACTTCACCGTCATTCCCACCGAAGCCGACTTCGAACAAACCCGCCTGCGGCAGCCATTCCCGCATCAATTCCTTCCCGTTGCCATCGAACACCCGCAGCCGCCCGCGCTGCTTTGGCACAAAGTTCAGCGCATGAATCGGTGGATCCCACTTGCCGATGGCCGGACCATTGCGCAGCGAAACTTGGACAGCGTATTCCACGAGGGCCACACGCGAACCGTCCGCGTTCATCGTCACGGCTGCGGCCACCGTGCCTAGCGCAACCGCGTCCGCCGTGAGGCGAAAGCCGTCCTTCACAAGTTCGGGAAAGTCCGCCGCCGGACTGGGTAACGGAGGTGCAACCAAATCGTCTGAGGCCGCCGCCGTCCAGAGCAGGCGGTTTGGGTTCACACCCCAGACGCTCACGGCCAGGCGTGGCTTGCGAGGATCGTCCGGCTGGTTCAGCGAGAGCCAGCCGAAGGCGGCGCGCGTGCCGTCGCGGCTTGCCGCCATGCGCGTGGCACGGCCGGTGGGAAGTTGGTTCTTGTCCTCGTAACGGAGGCGCTCACGGCGTCCGTCGGCATGGAGCATCAAGCCCGGCGGCTTGAACGCCCAGTCCGGGCCGTGGACGAAGAATTCGCCGAGATGGCTGGAAAGCCATCCCGTGCGCCAGTCGCCTGCCCCAGGGCGCAGGCGGGACAGTTCGCTGTCAAGCGTGTCGGCCTCAACGAACTCGTCCTTTAGCGGTGAGCGCAACAGCGTATCGGTCGCTCCGAACCACACTGTTGGTTCCGGCGAGGTGACGCGGGAGTAGGCCAGGCCGACGGCGAGCGCGCCCCCACCGTTGAGCGTGGCAACCTGCATGGGTGCCCACGGCGGCAAGTGCCGCTTCGCCAGCAGCGTGCCGTCCGGTGCGAACTGCCAGACGTTCGCGTCGTGGCTGAAGGCCATGGTGCCCGCAGTGATGAACTTGCCGTCCGCGCTGATATCCACGGCGGAGATGGCTTGCGGCGCGAGCGGGCGGCCTTGGGCGTTGGGGAGGGGGACGCGGGACTCGGCGGCAGGCGGGGCGACTTGAATCTGGCGGACGGTGAGCTCAGCGGAGCTGGTGAAAGCCGATAACAGGGCGAGCAGGCACAGCCTCTGGAGCGCGGACTTCAGCCAGCTTCGACGTGCGAAGGCAGGTTGCTCATCGTGCCTGCCCAAGCGTCCGGAGTCGTCGGACGTTGAAGCGGCCTGAAGGCCGCGCGCCCGGGACTCAGCGGACATAGATGAACTCCTTCAGATTGAACAGCGACTGTGCGAAGTCCTGCCAGACGCGTTCGCTCGTCCCGAGTTGACCGGCCGGGACACTGGCTTCGCGGGCAAGTTCGTTCAGGTAAGCGAGTGCCTTGGTTGATTCGTCCGCACCCGGCGGGCGCGCAAAGGCTTCGGCAAACATACGCTGGACACGGGCAGTCACGTTTGGCTCGGCTGTCATGGCGGCGATGGACCATTGGCGCGCCAGGTCGATGACGAAGGGATCGTTGAGCAGGGCGAGGGATTGCGCGGGGACGTTGGTGGCGTCGCGTCGGCCCAGGGTGGTAAAGGGCTTGGGCGCGTCGAAGATTTCGAGGAAAGGGCTAAGGCTGTTGCGGCGGATGCTCAGGTAGATGCTACGGCGCGCGCGGTCACCAGTGCCGACGGGCGGGCCGAACTGCGTCGCATCCAGCCGCCCGCTCACGACCAGCAGGGTGTCGCGGATGGCTTCGGCTTCAAGGCGGCGGACGCGGAAGTGGGAGAGGAACTCGTTCGCGGCATCGCGTTCGCGCGAGGTGGCGGTGGGTTCGCTGGCGAGCTGGTAGGCGCGTGTCATTGCCAGTTCGCGGATGAGCCGCTTGAAGGACCAGCCTTCGGCGATGAACTGCGCGGCGAGGTGATCAAGCAGCTCGGGATGCGTGGGCTGGTCACCGAGGCGTCCGAAGTTGTCCACCGTCGGCACGAGGCCGCGGCCGAAGAGATGGTGCCAGACGCGGTTCACCATCACGCGCGCGGTGAGGGGGTTTTGCGGGGAGGCGATGGACTCCGCGAGAGCGAGGCGCGAGGGAGGGAGGGGATGGGGGCTGGCGTTCGGGGTCTGGGGCGGGGAGCTCGGGCGGTTTAGGACTTCGAGGTAACCGCGTGGGATCGCGTCGCCGGGTTTAAGGTGATCGCCGCGAGTGAGGAGCGGAGAGTCAAAGACGGTGCCTTCGATCACGCCGGGAGCCCGTCGGGGAGCGGCGATTTCGTCTTCCAGGCGGCGATACTCGGTGACGAGCGAGGCGACGTTGGGCAGGGACTTGAGGGTGGTGGGCAGGAGGCTGCGACGGAGGAAGAAGTCGAGGAAGGCGCGTTGTTCTTCGGTGAGTTTGCCGTCGCGCCAAGCTTGGACGGTGACGGTGAGCGCCTCGGCGTAGGCGGCGGCCAGATCCATCGCGTTCTTGGGCGCAAGTGGCTTGCTCGACGGCGGCTGCAAGCCGCTGGCACGGGGTTCGAGCAGTGGGGCGGGAGCGAGAGGTTCTTCGCGTGGGGTCTCCTTGTCGTGGAAGAGGACGCGCTCGGCACTGAACCAAGAGCGGCCGTTCGGGTCGCTGCTTTTGCCGAGCTTGCGGGTGAGATCATCGGCGGTGCCGAACTCGAGGTAGGCCCACGAGCCTTTGCGATACGCGGTGTCGGTGCGGACCCAGCCGGGTTCGTCGCGCGTGAGTTCGGCCTTGGGGAAGATGGGGTTTGAGCCCAGCGGGTAGTTGTCCACGATCACGCGGACCATCGCGCCTTTGCCACCGGCGGCGCGGACGCTGATGCTGTCGGTGGTGATGCGGAAGCGCGGGGAGGTGAGGAGCCCGCCGTGTTTCTCGGAGAGGAGGTGGGAAGAAATGGCGGCAGGAAGCAGGCCTTTGAGGATGCGGTCGCCGGTGGGTTCGAGGGCGAATTCGCCGGGTGGCGAAGAGTAGTTCGCGGGCGAGACGCCCGGGGAGGCAGGCGGGACGCCTGCCCCACTAATAAAGGCGTTGCCGTCGGTGAACCAGTTTGTTCCGTCGCCTTTCGCGAAGTCCCACGGGGTTTTGAACTGGGCATTGTGCTGCTGGGCGGCAGTGAGTTGCTCGCGCCAGCTTTTGGCGACTTCGGACCAGGCGGTGGCGAAGGCGGGGCCGTCCAGCTTGCTTAGTTTGACCCACGCGTGCAGGGGATTGGCGGGGTTGCTCTGCGCATCTTTGAGTGCGGCCGCGAGGGCGTCTTCGGTGGCGGAAGGGGCCTTGGTGGCGAGTTCGGCACGGGCGGTCTTCAGCTCAGCGGTGAGTGCGGCGTGCTTCGCCCTTTGCTCGTGCGACATAGCCTTCGCAATTTCCTCGGCGGTGACGCCAATGGTTCCGGCCTGGAACGAGGCGGCGACTTCCTCGGTGGTCAACGCACGGTCATAGAGGCGGGCCTCGTCAATCTCGCCCGCGAAGAAGGCACGGCCACCGCCGGTGTGACGTCGGCCCAGCAGCACATGCGAGGCCCCCGCGGCGAAGGTTGGGAGGCCGGAATCATCGCCGGTCGGGGTGAAGGCCGGGGCGTAGAGCGCGCCGTTGCGGTAGAAGGCAATGCTGTTGTCGGCGCGGTAAACGACGGCGAGATGCACGAGTTCACCGGGCTTGGCGGACTCCACCGCGCCGTCGAGAAGCTGTGAGCGGCGGAAATTGTTGCTGCCGTTGACCCACTTCTTGGGCGACTTCTCACCGAAGACGATGGCATCGAAGACACTGCCATTGCTCTTCTCGACGGTGAGGACACCGCCGCCCTGCTGGTCGAGCGTGGCGAGGGTGATCCAGGCTTCGAGGGTCTTCTCTCGCAGATCGCGTGAAAGCGGAGGTGTGCGCAGGTGGGCTTCCTTGCCGTCGAGGATGAGGCGGCCGTTGCGGAGGGTTGCGCCGCCGAGGAGTTCGCCGTGGAGGGAGCCGACTTGGTCGCGGGCGTCGGTGTCGAAGGACCAGCGAGAAACTGGCGAAGGAACGCGAGGTGGTGCTTCGGATGAGCTCTTTCCCCTCACCCCGGCCCTCTCCCCTGGGGAGAGGGAGGGCGTAACGGTAGTGCTTCGAGGCTCGGTTATGGTCGGCTTCGGCCCAGCGCTGGGGATGTCGCTCCCTCTCCCTGAGGGAGAGGGCTGGGGTGAGGGGGAAGGAGACGTGGAGGGCTTGGGTGCTGCGGATGGAGTTGGTGCAGCGGTCGGCGGTTGCAAGCCGCCGGCACGGGTGTTTAGGGCTTTCGCGCGGGCGTCGGCTTCGATGGCTGCGAGGGCTTTTTCCGTTTCAGCGATGCGCTCAGTGAGGGCGGCGAGCTGCGGGTCGGCGCTGGAGCCGCGTGTGAGCTGGGCGATAAGTTGAGGAATGGCATCGCGCCAGGCAGCGGCGAGGGTGGATTTGATTTGTGCTTTGAGGGCGAGGAGTTCGGCCCGATTTTTGTTCAGCAATTCCGGTGAATCGAGCTGGACCTGGGCGGGGCGGGCGGCGGCGAGGACACCGTAGAGGGCGTAATAATCCCGCTGGCTGATGGGGTCAAACTTATGATCGTGGCAGCGGGCGCAGGAGATGGTGAGGCCTTGAAATGCTTTCGCGAGCACGTCGATCTGGCTGTCCACGGCCTTGACCTGGTCGTCGAGCGTGTCCACGGGCTGGAAGCCGTGCTCGACGAGGCGGAAGTGCGCGAGGCCAAGCCGGGATTCGTTCAGCGCATCGGCCTTGTTCCAGCGGGTCTGAGCGGGGGTGAGGAGGTCGCCGGCGATGTGCTCGCGAATGAGCTGGTCGGCGGGCACGTCGGCGGCGAAGGCGCGGATGAGGTAGTCGCGGTAGCGCCACATCAGGGGGATTTCGGGGTCGCCCTCGGAGCCGTGCGTCTCGGCGTAGCGGACGAGGTCCATCCAGTGGCGGGCCCAGTGCTCGGCGAAGGCGGGGCTTGCCAGGAGGCGGTCCACGGCGCGCTCATAGGACGTGTTTGTCCCGTGAGAGGCATGGGTCTCACGGGCGAACGCCTCAACCTCCTCCGCCTTCGGCGGCAGGCCCGTCAGCGCAAATGTCAGTCGGCGAATCAGCGTGTGCGGGTCGGCGTCGGGGCCGGGCGTGAGGCCGTGGGACTCCATCTTGGCGAGCAGGAAGCGGTCAATGGCGTTGGTGCTCCAGGCGGGGTTCTTCGGGGTGGGGACAGCGGGCATGGCAAGCGGCTGGAAGCTCCACCATTGACGACGGAACGCTAGGGTGTCGGACCAGGGGGAATGGGACGCAGGGGACGTAGAGGACGGAGGGGCGGTGCGGGGATCGGGCGCGCCTTGGCGAATCCATTCGGCGAAGTTGGCGAGGATGCGGGCGTCGAGCTTCGCGCCGTTCTTGGGCATCTTCAGTGTTGGGTGGGTGTGGCGGAGGGCCTGTATCAGCAGGCTGGATTCAGGCTGGCCGGGGACGATGGCCGGGCCTGACTCGCCGCCTTGGAGCAGGCCGTCGCGCGTGTCGAGGACGAGGCCGCCCTTCTTCTTTGTGGAGGCATGGCACTCGTAGCATTCGGCGGCGAGGACGGGGCGGATGTTCTTTTCGAAGAATTCGAGTTGGGCGGGGGGGGGTGTGGCGGCGTGGGTTGGGAAGGCGAGGAGGAGCGCGAATGTGGCTAGGAGCCAGGATTTCAACCCAGAGGCACAGGGAAGCGAAGCGCCACGCCGCTTGCTCGTCCCGCCGAGCGGCTTGGGGGTGCGGCGGATTGCCGCTCCGCGGGAAGCCAAAGCGGTGTCGCCGCTACGCTCTGCCACCGCAGTCCATAACGGCCGCGGCACGGCCTGATACCCGGCAACCGTGTCCATCCGTGTGCATCCGTGGTTCATGTGCATCTTCGATCTTATTCCGCTGCCGAGAGCTGCAGGCGCCAGCCGCGATGACGCAGCAGGTCGAGCAGGACCGCGCCCAGTATGACGAGGCCGAGGACGACTTTCTGCGTATAACTTTCGACGTTCATCAGGTTCATGCCGTTCTGGATGACTGCGATGATGAGCGCGCCGATGAGCGTGCCAAACATCCGGCCTGAGCCACCGTTCAAACTCGCACCACCGACGACCACCGCCGCGATCACATACAGCTCATACATCTGGCCGAAGGTTGGCGAGCCGCTCTTGAGCTGAGAAGCCAGCACCACGCCGCCCAGGCCCGCGAGCAGGCCGCTGACGACGTAGCTGAGGAAGATCACCAGGCGCACCGGCACGCCGGAGAAACGCGCGGCCAGGCGGTTGCCGCCGACGGCGTAGAGGTAACGGCCAAGGACGGTGCGGGACATGACGAGATGGGCCGCCGCGTAGAGCAGTGCCATGAGCAGCACGGCGTTTGGCAGGCCGAACCAGTTCACGCCGCGCCCAAGCCAGACGAACGAATCGGGCACCTGATACACGGACTGGCCGTGAGTGAGCAGATACGCTGCGCCACTGGCGACGAGCATCATCGCGAGCGTGACGATAAACGGCGGGAGGTGAAACACCGTGACCATCGCACCGGAGATCGCTCCGGCTCCGCCCGCAATCAAGATGGCTCCGGTGCAGGC
>CAZOCL010000224.1:0-10835 GCA_964578245.1 uncultured Klebsiella sp.
TACATCCTCACCACCATGTTGGACTCCAACAAGGATGTGTCCGACCTCAACATCACCGTGGAGAAGCCGCTCCAGGTGGAGTCCTCCGGCCAGTTGGTCGGCGTGCCCATCAACCCGCCGGTGGACAAGCTCACGCCCTTCCAGACCGAGCAGATCGCGCTGAACCTCGTCGCCGGCAGCCGCCGCCTCACCGAGGACCTGATCCGCACCGGCTCCTGCGACTCCTCCTACGGCCTCGGCCAGAAGGCGCGCTTCCGCGTGAACCTCTTCTCCCAGCGCGGCAACTACTCCTGCGTCCTCCGCAAGCTGAACACGCAGATTCCCACGCTGGAGCAGCTCAAGCTCCCTCCCGTCTTCAAGGACATCGCGAAGGAAAAGACCGGCCTCGTGCTCGTCACCGGCGCGACCGGCTCCGGCAAGTCCACCACGCTCGCGGCCCTGCTCAACGACTTCAACGAGAACAAGTCCATCCACATCGTCACGCTGGAAGACCCTGTTGAATTCGTCCATCCACAGAAGAAGGCCACCTTCAACCAGCGCGAGATGGGCACGGACTTCGACCGCTTCTCCAGCGGCCTCCGCGCCGCGCTGCGCCAGGCGCCCAAGATCATCCTGGTCGGCGAAATGCGCGACCGCGAGACCGTCGAGCTGGGCCTCTCCGCCGCCGAGACCGGCCACCTCGTGATGAGCACGCTGCACACGATTGACTGCGGCCAGACCATCAACCGCATCCTCGGCATGTTCGACCTCAGCGAGCAGGACCAGATTCGCGAGCGCCTCGCGGACACGCTCCGCTGGGTCGTCAGCCAGCGCCTCGCCCCCAAGGTGGGCGGCGGCCGGCAGGCCATCCTCGAAATCATGGGCAACAACGTCCGCACCAAGGAATCCATTCTCCAGGGCGAGGCGGAGGGCAAAACCTTTTACGAAATCATCGAGGCCAGCTACACCTTCGGCTGGAAGAGCTTCGACCAGGCCTGCATCGAGGCCTTCGAGCAAAACCACATCTCCGAGGAAAGCGCTCTGCTCTATTGCAGCAAGCGCGGCCCCACCTCGCGCGGCATTGACAACGTGAAGAAGAAGCGCGGCGAAGTGACCTCAAACGTCACCAGCCTGGGCATGAAGAAGGACGCTCCGGCCCATGGAGCCGCGCCCGTCGCTCCGCCTCCGCTGACCTTGAAGCTGAAATGAAACCGGACGGATTAAGAGTAAGAGCAGGAGTAAGAACCACCCGCACCCCTCTCCCCTCCTAATCCTGCTCTTACTCTTAATCTTCCCCTCTCTCACCCCATGAGCCAGACCTTCGCCGACTACGAGTTCATCAGCCCCTCGGACAAGCCCGCGCTGCTCGCCCTGAGCAGCATGGAAGTCCTCGCCAACGTCCAGACCATCGTGCTGGAGTGCGGCTACAAGATCCACGTCGCCAGCAACCACGAGGACTTCAGCCGGCGCTTCACCGCGCTGAACTACCATGTCGTCGTCGTCGAGGAGCTCTTCGCCGCCGGCACGCCGGACCAGAACACCACCCTCCGCCAGCTCCAATGGATGCCCATGGCCCGCCGCCGTCACACCGTCGCCTTCCTCATCAGCGAGCGGCTCCAGACGCTCAACCCGATGCACGCCTTCCAGCAGAGCGTCCACGCCGTCATCAACAAGGCCGACCTCAGCAGCCTCGGCGGCATCATCCAGAAGGCCGTCAGCGACAACGACCTCTTCCTCCACACCTACCGCGAAGTCCAGGCCGCCGTGGCCCAGGGGAAGATCTGACCCTGCACCTGCCACGTTGTGGGTCCCGGTGGGATCGGTTGCAACGTGGCCACCCGGCTGGGATCACCGATGGGTTTCCTCCGACGGCTATCGGCCATTGCCTCGTTCGATTCGTGTCCGTTGGTGTTCATTCGTGGATTCCCATCGAAGCTCCAATGGCTTCGTTTGGTAAAATCCCCCCATCGGTAATTGGCAATTGCCCATGGTCGATTTCTGCCCTCGTTCGATTCGTGTCCACGCCAACCCGCCCCGCAACCGCCGGGGGCAGGTAATGCAGGATCAGCCGCAGGTTGGGGCTTGTCGCGGGTTCCATCAGACTGAGGCAGCCGGTTGTCACCACCCGAAACATCGCATCCGCGCCCCCTGCTCGAAATGGCGTGGCGCAAATGAACTACCCCCTGCCTTAGTAGCAGTCCCACATCTGGTTTGCGCACGAAGCCGTGCCTAGTCAATTAGTGCCATATGGATAGAGCCGCAATGACTTGACACTTTATGCCGGTTGCTAAAGCCTCCCGGGCTAAGCAAACCCGTCGGCACCTGCAAGAGCAGGGTTGTGGGATTGTTTCCCCGCCGGTTTGACGAAGCGAGTTGGGAACAGCCTGGGCTGCGGGCGGGGAAGTATTGAGGCTTGGTCCATTGCGTTGGGTGTCGGTCCGCCCCGATAGCGGTGGTGTGGCTCGAAATGCCCTGCTGGCGGGCTGGCTGATGACTTTTACATGCTGAATCCCTGATATGAAACCTTCCTCCCTGCTGATTCTCCTGCTCCTCCTCGCCCCGTTGTCCGCGCGGGCCATCAACGTCGCTGAAGGGGCGGACTTTCCGAACAACGACTACAGCTCGGTCCACACACTGAGCCTCGGTGACAATGTCTTTTCTGGCAGGATCACCACTCCGAACGACATTCAGGACCGGTTCGCGGTCATTGTGCCGCCGGGGATGCAGATTATCCAAGTGGTGCGGACGTTTTCCGAAAGCAGTGACCAGTCCCTGGCGCGCTATCCCATGCAGAATGCGTTTATGCAGTTCAATCTGCTCTACACCTATGGAACCGGACTCCAATACTTTGGGGGCGTGCCGCTGGGGCCGGGCACTTACAACTGCCTGGTCAACGCCAATTTTGCGGTCGGCAACCCCTGGACGGTCACCGTCGTGGTGGGCAGCTTGCCGGCCGCCATCACGAGTGTCGTTGCGCCGCCAGACCGCATCTACCTGCCCGGAGAGGCGCTGACGTTCACTGTCAATTACTCCAAGACTGTCACCGTATCGGGCGTTCCCCAACTGCCGGTGGTCATCGGTGCCACCACCCGCAACGCCACCTACGTCTCCGGCAGCGGCGGCACGGCCCTGACCTTCCGCTATGTGGTGCAGACGGGGGAAAGCGATACGGATGGCATCACGCTCAAGTCGCCGCTGGTGCTGGCCGGGGCCACCATTACCGGCTCTGACAGTGCGGCCGCCCAACTGGGCTTCACCCCGCCGAATACGCGCAACGTGCTGGTGGATGCCGTCGGACTCATCAATGTGACCGGTCCGGCGAACGGCAGCTATGGTCCCGGCCAGGTGCTTGGCTTTACGGCCAACTTCGTGACTCCTGCCACGGTGACCGGCGTGCCCCGGCTGGCCGTGACGATCGGGACGGTCACGCGATTTGCGACCTATGTGTCCGGCAGCGGCACCACGGCGTTGCAGTTCAACTATACCATTCAGAACTTTGAGAATGATCCGGATGGCATCACGGTCGCCTCACCGATCCAGCTCAATGGGGGCACCATCACCGACGGCAGCTTCAATCCAGGCTTCCGGGCCTTCATACCTCCGGATTTGCGGAACGTGCTGGTGGATGCCGCCGGGCCGGCCATCACCTTCAGCAGCCCCTCGGTGACGAGCACCATCAGTGGTCCGGTGACCTACACGGTCACGTATGCGGATCCGGCGTTCAGCGCCAGCACGCTTGTCGCGGGGCAGGTCATCTTGAACCGGACGGGCACCGCCAACGCCACGGTGGCGGTCAGCGGCAGCGGCACGACCCGCGCGGTGACGTTGAACGGCATCACCGGGGATGGCACGCTGAGCATCTCGCTGCCGGCCGGGACGGCGATCGACACGGTGGGCAACCTTTCCGGCACCGCTGGTCCCAGTGCCGCCGTATCGGTCGGAGCACCCTCGATCACCAGCGTGCTCATGTTTGGTGTCCCTGGCTACGCGAAAGCGGGCGATATCTACACTTTCGTCGTCACCATGAGCGCACCGGTGACCGTCACCGGGACGCCGCAACTGAGCCTGCTGATCGGCGGCGTGGCGCGCCAGGCAAACTACGGTCCGGGTGGCGGCAGCAAGGAGCTCGTTTTTTCCTATGGCATCCAACCTGGCGACACCGAGGACGTCGGGATCACGATCGGTTCCCCCCTGCTGCTCAACGGCGGGACCATCAAGGATCAGCTTACCTTGGTGCCTGCCGCGCTGGCGTTCACTCCGCCAAACAATCCGGGCAGGCTGGTGGACACCACTCTGCCGACGGCGACGATCAGCGGGCCTTCGACCACGCTCACCAGCGGCGGTCCCATCGATTTTACCGTCACCTTTGCGGATGCCCATTTCAATTCTGTGCTCCTGTATGCGGGACTGGTTACGCTGAACAAGACCGGGACGGCCGATGGTTCGGTGACCGTCAAGGGGGCCGGGTTGACCCGGACCGTAACCATCAGCAGCATTACCGGAGCGGGTTCGCTGGGCATATCCCTGTTAGCGCGTTCGGCGACGGACCTGGCTGGCAATCTCGCTCCGGCTGCCGGGCCGAGCGCCACCTGTCTAGTCCAGCCTGCACCGGGGACGGCGCATTCGTGGGGTTTGAACAGCGGCGGTCAGTTGGGCGACAACAGCGTGATCCAAAGACTCAGCCCGGTGGCCGTGGACACCAACGGGGCGTTCGGCAGTCAGCCTGTGGTGGCGGTGGCTCCGGGAACCGACTTCAGCCTGGCGCTTAATTTTGTCGGGCAGGTCTTTGCCTGGGGCAAGAATGACAAGGGCCAGCTGGGCAACAACACCCTCACTGACAGCCGTGTGCCGGTGCCAGTGAACACCAGCGGGGTGCTCAACGGCCAGTTCATCACCGCCGCTGCTGCGGGACGCCAGCACAGTCTCGCGCTCGGCAGCGATGGGCGGGTATTCGCCTGGGGCTTCAATGCCAATGGCCAGTTAGGCAACGGAACCACGACTGACAGCAAGGTGCCAGTGGTCCTGACGCCGACGGCGTTCAGCAGCAAGGTTGTTGTGGCCATCGCGGCGGGCGCCAACCATAGCCTGGCGCTCACTGCGGACGGACTGGTGTTCGCCTGGGGGGCAAACGCCAAGGGGCAGTTAGGCGACAACTCCACGGCGAACCGTCAGACCCCGGTGGCGCTGGCCGCCAGCGCCTTCGGCAACAAGGCCATCAAGTTCATCGCCGCCGGCGTGACGCACAGTCTGGCCGTGGCTGCGGACGGCCAGGTGTTCACCTGGGGGGAAAACAGCGCGGGCCAGCTCGGGAACAACACCCTCACGGACAGCCGTGTGCCGGTGGCACTGGCGGCCGGGCTCTTCAGCGGCAAAGCCGTGGCGTCGTTGTCGGCGAGTTCCACCCACAGCCTGGCGCTCACGACGGACGGACTCGTGTTCTCCTGGGGGGCAAACAGCAAAGGCCAGTTGGGCAACGCCTCCACGACCGCCAGCAAGGTGCCGGTGCAGGTGACCGGCTTGAGCCAGATCAAGTCCATCGCCGCCGGAACCGAGTTCAGCCTGGCGGTGAATGCGGTCGGAGTGGCTTACGGCTGGGGCAACAACGCGAACGGCCAGCTCGGCAAGAACTCGACGACTTCCACCAATGCGCCCGGACTCGTGCCCAGTGCGTTGCTGGGCGGGCGCCAGGTGCTCCGGCTGGGCGTTGGCGGAGGTGGCGGACCGTCGCACGCGCTGGTCATCCTGAAGCCGGCTCCCGTGGTCGTGAGCGTGGCCGCAGCGGATGGAACCTACCGGGTGGGCAAGCGAATCAACATCACGGCCGAGTTCAGCACGCCCGTTGGTGTCCTGGGCCTGCCCTATGTGGAACTGATGGTGGGGAGCACCACGCGCTTCGCCAATTACCTCGCCAGTTCCGGCTCGACCGTGACGTTTGGCTACATGCCTGTGGCCGGCGAGGAGGACTTGGATGGCATCACCATCAAGTCTCCCATCCAGTTGAACGGCGGAAGCATCACGGATGCGTCAACGCCGGCTGCTTCGCCGGCCGCGTTGCTGGGCTGCACTCCCCCCAACACCCCCGGAGTGAGAGTGGACGGGGTGTCACCGACGGTGATGATCGGGACGCCTTCGGTCAGCCTCACCAAGAACGGGCCCGTGAGCTTTCCCGTGACCTACGGGGACAATGATTCCATCGCGGGCGTCGGGCTGACCCCGGCGAAGGTGTCAGTCACCAAGACCGGCACCGCCGCCGCCACGGTGGCGGTGAGCGGGGCCGGCACCGCCTGGACCGTCACGTTGAACAGCATCACGGGCGAGGGCACGCTCAGCATTTCCCTCGCGACCAGCACGGGCGCGGATCAGGCCGGCAACACGACTGCCGCCACGGGGCCGAGTGCGACCGTGAGTGTGGATGCCACCCGGCCGACGGTGACCATCAGCGCGCCCTCGGCGACGATCACCACCAACCAGTCGGTGAGCTACACCGTGACCTACGCGGATATAAACTTCGGCGCGAGCACCCTGGCCCCGGCCGATGTGACGCTCAATAAGACCGGCACGGCGGATGGGGCGGTGTCGGTGGGTGGCGCGGGACTGACGCGCACCGTCACGATCGTTGGCATCACCGGCAGCGGCACGCTCGGCATCTCGTTGGCGGCCGGCACGGCGGCGGACTTGGCGGGCAACACGACCCTGGCCGCCGGACCGAGCGCCACCTTCACGGTGGTGTCGGCGAACACGGCCCCGACCGTGGCCAGCCCGATCCCCAACTTCAGCGTGCAGGAAGATGCCGTGAACACCACGGCGAACCTGACCACCGTGTTTGCCGACACGCAGACACCCGCCGCCAGCCTGACCTACGCCTTGCTCGCCAATACGAACACCGGGCTCGTGACGGCGACCATCATCAACGGCACGAATCTGGTGCTGGCCTATACCCCCAACAGCAACGGAACCAGCCAGATCACAGTGAAGGCGACCGACCCCGGCGGGCTGTCGGCGACCAACACCTTTGTAGTGACGGTCAATCCTGTGAACGATGCCCCTGGCTTCATCCTCGCCACGAACGCAGTGGTGGTGTTCGGAGACGGGGCGGCGCGGAGCCTCGCCGGATTCGCGGTCTTCTCCCCGGGACCGCCCAACGAGGCGGGCCAGACGTTGCTGGGCTACACGCTCACGGCGGACAACCCCGCGCTCTTCAGCGTGCCGCCCGTCCTCGCGGCGGATGGCACGTTGAGTTTCACGCCCGCCTCGGGAGCCGACGGCGTGGCCGTGGTGTCCTTGATCGCGCAGGACAGCGGAGGGACCGCTTCGGGCGGGGTGGATCAGGCCACGAATTCCTTCGTTGTGATCGCGCAGCCAGCTCCGGGCAACGTGGACGCCAGCTTCCCGGTCACGGTGAATGGCGCGGTGTATGCCACCGCCCTGCAGCCGGACGGAAAGCTTCTGGTGGGCGGAGTGTTCAGCATGATCAACGGGGTGGCGCGGCAGGGTCTGGCCCGGCTAAATCAAGATGGCACTCTGGATACGAGCTTCACCGCCGTGGTGAACGGAGGCGTCAACGCTGTGACGGTGCAGGCCAGCGGTGGCATTGTGGTAGGCGGATTCTTCTCCACGGCCAACGGCACAACCCGGCGGAATCTGGCCCGGTTCGAGGCGGATGGGACCCTGACAGCGGGGTTTGATTTCGCGCTGGATAACCCAGTGTATGTGGTAGCCGAGCAGCCGGACGGCAAGGTGCTGGTGGCCGGCCAGTTCAGCACGCTGGACGGAAGTTCGCATGGATTCCTGGCGCGGCTGCTGGCGGATGGGCAGGTCGATGCGGGGTATTCGCCGGGGGTCAACGGCGTGGTCTTCGCCATGGCGTTGCAAACCGATGGCAGCCTGTTGATCGGCGGGGGATTCAGCCAGGTGAACGGCACAGGGCGGCAGCGGCTGGCTCGCCTTGATTCTGCCGGGACCTTGGATGCGGGGTTCGCCCCTACCGCCAATAACAGCGTGTTCGCGCTGGCATCGGCGGCGGACGGGAAGGTGGTCGTGGGCGGGGCGTTCGCCATGGTGAACGGGCAGGCCCGCCAGAAACTGGCGCGGCTGAACGCCAATGGAACTTTGGACCTGGGCTTCAACCCGATAGTCAGTGCCAACGTTTACACCCTGGCCTTGCAGGCGGACGGAAAACTTGTCTTCGGCGGCAATTTCCTCCTGGTGGGCGGCCAAGCGCGTCACCGCATCGCGCGGGTGGATGGCGCTGGGCAGTTGGACAGCACGTTTGATCCGGACGCCAACTTGGACGTGTTTAGCGTCGCCCTGCAAACGGATGGGAAGGTGCTCGTAGGGGGGACGTTTACGACGCTGCGTGGCAGCCCACACAGCTTTTTCTCCCGGCTGTCGAACGAGTCCGCGACCCAGCAATTGGTGGCGAGTGCCGGCCAGGTGTCCTGGCAGCGAGGCGGCACGGCTCCTGAAGCCCAAAACACCTCTTTTGAATTGTCCACCGACGGCGGCGCGAACTGGATCCTCCTGGGCGCGGGCGCGCGAGTGGCCGGCGGCTGGGAACTCACCGGCCTGGGTCTCCCGGCGGCGGGGCAGATTCGCGCCCGGGCGCAGGTGCCGGGCGGGCAGCAAGCCGCCTCCGTGGGCCTGATCGAGGCCTTGGCGGTCTTTCCGAACACCGCTCCCGTTGCGGCGGGCGCCTTGGCCGGGGTGAGCTTGAACGCCGGAACTCCGACCGCGACGGTGGATCTGTCGGCTGCCTTTGCCGACGCGGAGACGCCGGCGGCCGAACTCGCCTACTCAATCGTGGGGAATACGAACGTGGCAATGCTCGTGGCGCGGATCACGGACGGCACCAACCTGACTTTGTTTCCGGTGCCGGGTCTGGATGGCACGAGTCTGGTTACGGTCCGGGCGACCGACATCGGCGGGCTGTTCTTCGAGCGGACGGTGCTCGTGACTGTGACCCTGAACCAGGCCCCGACCCTGGACTTTGCGCAGCGTGTGCTGGGGGTGCCTGGGACGGTTTCCGGTGTGCAGTCGGTGACCGGTTTTGCGACCGTCGCACCGGGACCGGCGACCGAGGCCGGGCAGACGCTGGGGCTGACCGTGACCAGCGACAACCCGGCGTTGTTCAGCGCCGGGCCGGCGGTGGCGGCGGATGGAACGCTGACCTACACGCTGGCCTCGGGAGCGAGCGGGAACGCGGTGGTGACCGTGGTGGCGATGGACAACGGCGGCACCGCGCTCGGCGGGCATGACCGGACCACGAACACCTTTACGATCAGCGTGGTGCCCGCGAGCCTGGTGGTGTCGAGCACGGCGGACAGCGGCCCGGGATCCTTGCGCCAGGTGATCGCCAATGCGAACGCCAGCGGTGGCCCGGTGACCATCCTGTTTGCGCCCGGGGCCGGCGTGACGCCCTTGACGCCCCTGCCGCCTTTCACCGGACCAGTGACGCTGGCGGGCAGCGGCGCGTTGCCACCGTTGGAAGTGGGAACGGGCGGTGAACTGAACCTCGGCGGCGGGGCCTTCAGCGGCACCACCATCAGCGTGCAGAACGGCGGGACGCTGAAGGGCAGCGGCACCTTCGCCGGCAATCTCGCGGTCGCCCCGGGCGGCACCGTGTCTCCCGGGGCCAGCCCCGGCCAGCTCACCGTGGACACGGGCAGTTGGGACGGTGGCGGCAGCTATGTGTGGGAGATCAACGACGCGACCGGCGCGGCGGGCACGGTGTCCGACCTGTTGATCTTCACCGGCCAGCTCGCGATCACCGCCACCCCGGCGAACCCGTTCACGGTGAAAGTGAAGACGCTGACTTTGGCCAACACGCCCGGAGCCATGGCCAACTTTGATCCGACCAAAGATCAGGCGTGGACGATTGCCCAGGCCGGCACCGTGAACGGCTTTGTCCGGGCGGCGTTCCGCCTCGATACGACGGAGGTGGCCAACCTGATTGGCTCCGGTGGCTTTGATCTGCAGCTCGTCGGCGGTGCGGTGCGGGTGACGTTCTCGCTGAACTCCGCCCCGACGGTGGCGCTCGCGCCCGCGCCGGTCGTGGTCCTGGAAGACGCACCGAATACCGTGCTTCAGCTCGCCAGTGCCTTCAATGATGCCCAGGAGCCGTCCAGCCAGCTCACCTATCAAGTGACCGGCAACACCGCGCCCGGCCTCGTGACGGCCACGGCGGGTGCGGGCGGCGCGTTGACACTCGCCTACGCCCCGGACCAGAACGGCAGCGCGACCATTACGGTGCGTGCCACGGACGGAGGCGGGCTGTCTGCGGAGACGACCATTGCCGTGACCGTCACCCCGGTGAACGACCCGCCCCGGGTGACGTTCGCCTCGGCCACGGTCACCGTGCTGGAAGACGCGGGTGCGCAGAGCCTGAATGGCTTCGCGACGATCCTGCCCGGGCCGGCCAACGAATCGGCGCAGGTCGTGAACGTGGTTTCCGTGACCAGCGGAAATGCCGCCCTCTTCAGCGTGGCTCCGGCGATTGACAGCACCGGCCGCATGACCTTCACCCCCGCGGCCAACTCCAACGGCACGGCCACGGTGACGCTCGTATTGCAGGACAATGGTGGCGGTGCGGACCGGGCCACCAACTCGTTCACCATTGTCGTGACTGCGGTCAACGATGTCCCGGTGGCCGGGAATGACACCTACACCGTGGCTCAGGATGACCCGCTGACCGTGGGCGGGACGGGGGTGCTGGCCAACGACACTGATTTCGAACGCGACCCGCTGACGGCGGAACTGCTCGCGGGACCGGCGCACGGCACCCTCACGCTCCGGACCGACGGCAGCTTCACCTACACGCCGGACACGAACTTCTTCGGCACCGACACCTTCACCTACCG
>CAZOCL010000225.1:0-10718 GCA_964578245.1 uncultured Klebsiella sp.
GGCGGAGCGCCGGTCTCCGACCCGGCGTGTTCATCGGGTTCACCAACGCGCCGGCTCGGAGAGCGGCGCTCCGCCGGGGTAGCAGCCGACGTGAGGAGGTTCTGACTGACTTGGGATTTAGATGGAGCCTCCTCACGTCGGCTGCTACCGGATGCGGCACCGGCCACGGTGGCGATGTGCTCCACGGTGGCGGGTTGGGTGAAGTAGCTCAGGGCGACGAGCACCTTGGTTTCCGCTTCGGTGAAGTCGCGCGCGAGGTCGCCGAAGATGAAGGCCAAGGGGTCGTTGCCTTCGGGACAGCTCCGCAGGTAGGCGATGGCGTCGGTGAAGGTGCGGCAGTTGCCCCGGCCCAGTTGGCCAGCGGTCCAGCGCAGGAGCAGGGGTTTGCCGCCGGTCTGGGTGTAGAGGACGATGCGCTCGGCTTCGTTCGTCTTTGCGAGGAGTTTGTTGCGCCGGGCCAAATCCGCGAGCAGGGCCAGGGCGGCGTCCTGGTCGAGCTGTTCCAGAATAAGCACGTCCGCACTGGAGCCGAGGCGGCGACGGCTGGTGAGGATGGCCTTGCAGCCGCCGGGGAGGCGTTTGACGAAGTTGAAGAGCTGGTCGCGGTCGCCTTTGGTGAGGGACTCCAGATTATCAAGGATGAGCAGGACTTTGAGGGGGCGGAGGGCTGCGAGGAGGAGCCGGGGGCGCTCGGTGTCGGGGGATTTGCCAAAGTCGGTGAGGCCCAGCTCGCGGGCGAGTTCACTGAGCATCTCCTGGAAGCCGGGAATGAGTTTGGCGTCGAGGTAACGCTCGCCGTCGTCATCCATCTCCCGGTCCTTGACGGAGGTGAAGAGGATGCGGTCGAAGAGGCCCGGCGGACAATCGTAGGCGGCGCGAATGGCGAGGGAGGTCTTTCCCATACCACCGGGGCCGTCAATGAGCGCACCCCAGGTGCGCGCAGCGGGGTCGAGGGCCTCGCGGATTTGCCGCAGCTCCGCCTCGCGGCCGAAGAAGGGCTGGAGGCGGGGGAGGTTGTTGGGAATCGTGGTGGACGGGGCGGCAGGAGATGGAGCAGGGGCGGCCGTGTAGTGATTCTTCGGCTTGCCTTCGTTCAACGCCAGGCGTTCCAAGATGAGGGTGGCGGCGGAATCAGGCGTCTCGTGATGGAGGTCAGTGTAGCCGGAGAGGGAATACAGTCCCGGCCCCTCGACGTGTCCGAAGCGGGTGGGCATGACCTGTTGGACATGCCCCTTCTTCAAGAGGTCAAAGATGGCGCTCCACTCCAGTCCACACCACTCCTTGTTCGGGTAATCGGGGCAGAACACCGCAACGATAAGGTCGCTCTCTTTGTGGTAAAGCTCCGGCAGATAGAAGGCGAGGTCACTGCGGGAGAACTCCGCCTTGTGATATTTGTCGTAGAGAATCTCCTCTTCCTTGAACCGGCCAGCGAGAATGCCCGCAACCTTGCCGACAAAATCCCGTTTCTCTCCAGCGAAGGAGAACGCGATACGAAAACGGCGGGGAGTCATATCCGGCAGCATCCTAGGGAAACTGCGGGAAGGTGGCAAGTGGCGGTCGCTACTCGTGGGGCGCCAACTGGACACTGCCCCCGAAAGCCGGCGGGGCGCGGGTCTGTGACCCGCAGCAACGTCCGATCATCCGTCCCGCTGGCTTACACGAACCGCAACGGACAAGGGCGGCTGCTGCGGGTCGCAGACCCGCGCTCCGGGGCAGTGCCGAGATACGCCCCTCCACCTGCCGTAGTCGCAACCTTCAGGTTGCGCGTCAAAAAAACACGCCCGACGCGCAGGCTGAAGCCTGCGACTACTGCGCTCAGGGCTTGTTGTAGCCGACGACGTAGTGGTTCCCCAACGTGTCGTCATAGACGATGAAGAGGTTCACCACGTCGTTCCAGACGACGCCGTTGATGCCGCCCACGCTGGTGGTGCCGGGCGGGACGTTGGGCGAGTCATAAACCCGGCCCAGCGACTGGACGTCCACCTGCACCTGCACGTCCGTGATATGAGCCGGGGGCTGGCCTAACGTGGCACCGGTGGCGGGGTCTTTGTAAACCCAGGCGACGGCGGTGAGGTTGCCGGAGGAGACCGTGACGGTCGGCACCGGAATGACGAGCCGGCTGGCCGCCTGCGGGGCGGGCAGGTTGAAGACCAGGTTGCTGCCCAGGAAGGTTACGCTGTAAGTGCCACCGGGCGGGATTGCGGGGCTGTTGAGGTTGGGCGACTGGTAGCGCGCCTCGTCGGGCCGCACGTCCGAGTTCTGCGGGTTGGCGGGCGTGTTGTTCAGGCCGGACCCGCCGGGGCCTGTGAAGAGGACGTTGGCGGGCGGCGGGTAGGAGGACGAGTTCTCCACCTCCAGATGGGCCGAGTAGCCGTTCACCGAAACGGGGAACCCGGGTGCCGGCGTAAGGCCCGCGCCGAAATTCCCACCAAACGCGTAAAAGTGAAAATTGAAGGCCGAGCCAAACGTCCGTCCAATGCGCATCCGGTAGAACAGCCGGGCGTATTTGCCCAACGCCTCGGGGTCCACGAGGTCGAACTGGTTGTTCGTGGCCAGCAACGTGGCGCGCGGCTGCCAGTTGATGAGGTTGGTGGAGGCTTCCAGGGTGTAGGTCTGGTTGCTGACTACGCCGACCGCGACCCTGAGCTGGCCGTTGCCTAGGAGGGCGAAATTCGTCAGGACGGGGGCGGGAAAGCTCCCGGGCAGCACGGTCAGGCTGAGCAGACGGTTGGTGACGGCGTTCGCGGTGTCCCGGGCCTGGAAGGTGACCGGGAAGCTCCCGTTCTCACCCGGAGTGCCGAGGATTTCGCCGGTGCCGGGATTCAGGAAGAGCCCGCTGGGCAGGAAGCCCGAGGCCAGCGACCAACTGACCGGCTGCGTGCCGCCCTGGCTGCTGAGCAGGAAGCTGTAGGGAGTCCCCTGCGTGGCGTTGGGCAGGTTGGCGGTGGTGATCTCCACCGGCTGGGCGGCGCGGTCCCAGTAGCTGACGTATTGGTTGCCCACCGTGTCCACGAAGAGCATCTGGATGGAACTCACGTTGGTCCACGCCACGGCAGTCGTCGGGGTGTGGTTCGTGACGCCCGGCAGGATGCGGCCGTTGTATTCGTTGCCACCGTCATACAGCCGTCCGCCGGAGGTTCCGTTCACACGAATCTGGATGTTGTCCATGAACGCCTGCGGCCCGACGGTCGCGCCGCTGGCGTCCTTGTAGGTCCAGCGGATTTCCTGAATTGTTTCGGTCGGGGACAGCACCACAGTTGGCACCACGAGGATCTGCTGGTTCGCGGAAAGCGGGTCTAGGAGGTTGAACATGTAATTGCTCGTCTTGTAGCCCACGGTGTAAATGCCGCCCGGCGGCTGCGTGGGGGCATAGAGCGCCCCCGGCGAGTTGTTGCCCGGCGCAAAGAACACGGATGGCGAGGAGTAAAACGCGGAGCTGCCAAACGACGAGCCATTGACCTGGCTGCTCACGTTGGTCAGGCCCGAGCCGCCCGGTCCCGTGAACACCACGGAGGCCGGGTAGTTCATGTCGTTGTCGATGTTGTAGAGGGCGAAGTAGTAGCCCAGATTCTGGGGAAAGCTGATGCTGCCGTTCGTGCCGCTGAACGTCCCGGAGAAGAAGTTGAAGACCAGCCCGAAGTTTCCCGCCGTCGGCCCCGTTTGGGTCCCCGTGGTGGTCAGGGGAAACTGCACCTTCTTGAAGTAGGCCGCCAGCCCCGTCGCCCCGGGATAGCTGCTCTGGTTGAAATCCGTGGACCGGCCGAACAACAGCTCCACGCCATACACCTGGCCAGGACGCAGCTTCCGCGCCGGAATCAGCAGCGAGGTGGACAAGCCCGTCAGCCCGCCTGGCTGGCCCTGCTCGGGTGAAGCGAAAACGTCCTGCATCCCGCTGTCCACGATGCGAATCTGGACGACATCATTTCCTGTGCCGCCAGCCCAGGCATCCCAGGTGAGCGTGAATGCCTGGCTCGGGTCCACCGCCTGCGCCGCCGTGAAATTGCTGATGTGCGGCGTGGGCGGATACGCGTCTCCGGTCAGCGAGAGCGCAACGGCCTTGGTGCCATCGTTCATGGTGACCATGGTGAGCGTGTAGCTTCCGTTGGGGAAGGCGGTGTCGAGCGCCGTCTGCGAGCCAAAAGCCTGTTCCAACCGGTAGCTCTGGTCGCCGTCCGGGGACAGATTCACGACCTGCGTGTTCGGCTTGGTGAGCGACATGCCCGTGAGCAGCCCCATCCCACTGCCGCTTCCTTCGCACTGCAGCACGAAACTGGACGGTCCGGCAGGGCTGGGGGAACCCGCGTCCGTCTGGAGGAACATCTGCCCCTTCAGCACGTTGAACTGCGATACATCCGCCGCCGGCAGGGCGGCTGCACTCAGCAGGCTGACCAGCCCGACAATCAGGGCTGACCAATGGGAAACGAGTCGGGATTTCATGGGGTGGGACTGTTCAAGACGGTTTGACAACCGACGGTAAAGTTGGAGCGGAAAGCGGCCGCCCTCAACCCATTTCTTGCGGTTGTATCACCCCATTCCCCACCGCCGTTCGGCCGGAGCCAGATGCTTACTTCTTCGGCAACTGTGCTTCGATCTTCGCGGCAACCTGCTTGGCGAGGAACTCGGAGCCTTCCTTGTTGAAGTGGACGTCTTTGGGATTCTGCAGTTTGGCCAGATGCGGGGTGATGGCCGCGTTGAGGTCGTTGACGGTCACGTTGGCCTCGGTCATGACCTTGGTCGCAATGGCGTTGTAGGTCGGCACCTTGTCGAAGGTGCGCTTTGGGTTCAGTTCGCCGTCAGGGATGGGCGTGATGGTGGCCCAGATGAGCTTCGCGCCCGTGGCCTGCAACTGCTTCACGATCTCGCGGAGGTTCTTCTCGTAGTCAGCGGGCGGCACCTGCTGTTTATCCGGCTCCATGAATTTCATGTCGTGGATGCCGAAATTGAAATGGATCACGTCCCACTTGCCCGTGCCGAGCCAGGCCTTGAGGCTCTTGAGGCCGTTGATGGTCGGCCCGCCGTTGGCCGGGATGCGATGGAGGTTGGCCTTGCCCTTGAGCAGTTCGCGCACGGGCTGCGTGTAACCGATGGAGATCGAGTCGCCGATGAGCAGGACGCGCGGCAGGGCGGGGTCGTCGGGGGCGGACTCCACCTTCGCCTTCTTGGCATCGGCCTTGGGCTTGGGATCCTGCGCGGTGGCGGAGTGGACGGAGAGCAGGGCCACGGCGGCCAGGAGGAGGAATGACTTGCGATTCATGGAGTGGTGATACGCGGTGGCCGGTTGATTTTCTAGCAAGTTTGTGGCGACCGAGGGAATTATCCCGCAGATTCAGGGCGACCACCGATGGAAAACCCAAACAGTGGAAGCATGGCAATGATGGAACGGAAGCCCGTGCGGGATCACTTGCTTTCAAAGACCGGGGAAGTTGACGCGAATTACGCCAATTGGCGCGACTACTTGATCCGGTCAGTTCGCGTGAATTCGTGAAATTCGCGTCGAAGCTTCCCTTCCCTTTCCGTCCCTGGCTCGCGGTGCCGTGCGAGGAGGGATTGGGCAGGAAGATTTTGGGCAGGAAAATTGGAATCTTCCTGCCCTAAATTTTCCAGCCCAAGTTCCCCAGTTGAACGCCGCTGCTCTTCCACGTCCCTACTCCGGCTTGTCCAGATGCTCGCCGGGAGGAAGTTCGTCGTAACCCTTGAAGTGTTCGGGGCGCAGGGGTTCGGAGATGGCGTGCTCCTCGTTGAACCACTTGCCGAGGTCCACCAGCTTGCAGCGCTTCGAGCAGAAGGGGCCGAAGGGCGTGGCGAACCAGTCACCGGGCTGCTTGCAAGTGGGGCACTTGATGATGGCGGGGCGGCTCATGGCATTGCGGCGTTTTGGTTTGGTGTCCACGCTTCAGCGTGTCGGCGGGACACCCTAAAGGGTGGACACCAAACAGCGGAAACGTGCTCCGCTTGCCATTGCACTCCATGCGGCCTGCTTGCCTTCATGACAATACAAGCTCCGGCGTGCGCAGCCAGGTGCCGGGCTGCGTGGCGCTTTGACGGCAGGCGTCGAGCAGGCCGGCAGTGAGCAGGCTGCGGGATGATGGCCAGGGCGGTTCGCCGGTGCGGAAGAAGTCTTCGAGCGCGGCGGCCAGCGGGCTGAAGTGCTCCTGTGCGGGCACGGGGGCGCGGAAGAGTTGCGCGGAGATTTCGGTCCCGTTGGCCCGCCGCACGGCGAAGTTGTAGTCGGCCACCACGCCATCCAGCGCAAGCAACGTGGAGCGGAGGCCGTCGGTGTGCTCGATCAGCCAGCCGCGCGGGTCCGTCGCGAGCTTGGGCACCAGGCCGAGACCGACGAGGTCCTGTGTGCGGCCGTCCGTAATCGTGTCGCCTTGCGGGGAGTCCGAGCGGGAGAGCGCGGACGACAGCAGCGGCCAGGACCATTCGCGGCGGTCCCCGGCTTTCCAGAGTTCGCGACCCGCGAGAAACTTCACCTGCCGCACGCCGCGCTCACCACCCGCGCGGCGCTCCACCAGCGGGAGCAAGCCATCCAGTGCGTGCAGTTCGGCGAGCGGCGATGCGCCCTGCACCACGATGAGCGCCTCACTCAGGGCGGCGTGGGCGGGCAGGTCCACCTGGGGCAACCGCCACGTCACGGGCAGCGTGGTGCCGGAGATGAGTTTGATTTGCCGGGCGGTGGCGAGGGCGGAATAGGTGCGTGCGGCGGCAAGATTCGGAGCAAGCGCGCCGAACACGAAGCAGGACACACCGCGCCGGGCGTTGGTGAGTGCGGTGTTCACCAAAGACTCGGCTGGGGCAGCCGCAGTGCTACGCGGCACGATCACGATGGCATCGGCTTCGCGCACGGAGGCAGCGACATCAGCGGCGCGCTTGAGGCCAAAGTCAGCGACGCGTTGTTGCAGGAGGGCGTTGTCCGCATCCGCACGGCTCCCCCTCACCCTGCCCTCTCCCCCAGTGGGGGCGAGGGTGAAAGTCGTTTGCACGCCCTCGAACTTACGAAAGTTGCCATCCCGCCGGTAGCCGAGGAGGAAGCGGTCGAGGAGCTGCTGCGCCGGGGTTTGCAGCGCGAACTCTTCGAGCAGGAAGATGACTTGGCGGAGCGGGGGCATGTGGAAACCCACTAATGGACACAAAGAGACACGAATGGGAAGGCGGAGGAAAAGGATGCTGCGGCCGCAGCATGTGGAGCGCGGCGTTCACGCCGCAGAAGGCCACGACTGGACAGGTGCGCTCGTAGCACCAGGGACTGACGCACGCTTCTTCGGCCTGAAGCCCGCGCTCCTCGGCGTTGGCCGCGTCCGCTGCCTACTTCCCATTCGTGTCGATTCGTGTCCATTCGTGGTTGTCCCCTACCCCGCCCAGAAATGCGGGCCGGCCGTGGGCTGGTAGCGGATGCGGAGGTCGGGCGTTTCGAGCTTCGCGCCGTCGGCGTAGAGGGAGTCCACAGCGAAGAGCGTCATGCCGGTGGTGAGGTAGTTCCGCTCAATGGGCCAGGCGGTGCGCCGGGTCAGGACCATCTGCTCGATGTGGTTCACCAGCGGGCTGAAGAAGCTCGCCAGCGTGGACATGGTCGGCGGCATGGGCAGGAACATCAGCGTGGAGAAGGTGTCTCCCGCCTGCGTGCGGCCCGCGTAGGTGAAATCATTCAGCGCGGCGGTGTCGCGGCTGAAGTTCGTGCCGGTGCCGTTGAAGTGGAAGATCGTCGTGCGAAAGCCGTCGAGGTGCTCGAAGACGTAGGCGACCGCGAACGGACTTACGCGGCGGAGGTGCTCGATGCTTGGCTCCGCGAAGGTGAGTCCTGGCAATGGCGCGAGCGTCTGGCTGCGGTTCAGCGCGGCGAGGCAAAGGCGGCGCGTGGACTCGCGTTCGCCGAGCAGCCGCCACACGGCCTCGTTCTTAAACGCCTGCACGGACTTCACGCCGGCTTCGCCACCCGCGCGCCGTTCGGACATGCACTGCGCGGTCTCGATGGTGTGGATGTCGTAGTAGCCGTGGTGGCCATAGCCCACGCCCACGCTCTCGACCAGCGGCGTGCCCAACGGCAGTTCGATGGCCGGCAGCCGCCAGGTGACCGGGAGCGAGGAACCGGCCATGAGCGGGAAGTTGAGGCGTTGCGAATCGCGATAGGTCTCCTGCGCCTCGCGCCAGTCCATGGCGAAGTGCTTGTCCTGGAAGACGGGGACGGACTGGTTCGTGCGCTCGAAAGTCTTCACCACATCCTTGAAAAACCGGAAGCGCGGGTAGAGCGGCTGGCCCTTCGCATCGCGGGGATAGTCCCCGTGCTCGCCAATGATGAGCACGCCATCCACGGCCAGTTGCGACGTGCCCAGCGTGAGCGCCTCGGCGATGGTCGAGCATAGCCGCACCCCGTGCCGCCGGCTGCGCTCGTGGCTCGTGTCGGTCTCCGGGAACTGCTCGACGTAGAAGGAAACCAGTTCAAGCGGCGACGTGTGGTGCTGCCCGTGCCAGCCGTAGCCTTCCAGCAAGCGGTCCACGAAGTGTTGCCCGTGCGAAAACTTGCGCACGATGGTGGTGACGAGGGCGACGCGTTTGCGCTTGGCTGGATTCCTGGAAGCCGCCCAACCCGGAGAAGTGAGCATCGCCCCCGCCGCCGCACCCGTCACCGCGCCGGTAAACTGGCGGCGGGAGAGAGGCGTGGGGCAAACGGACATGGGGGCTACTTACCGGACAAAGCGCACGCTGCCAACCGTAAAGCAAACGAACCGTGTAGCCGACGACGTGAGGAGGCGGACCCCATGCCTGCGTCACTTCCCCTGTGCATCTGTCTGGATCTCAATCCACAGGTCGCCGATCTGGAGCTTGTTGCCGCCGGCGAGCGTGTGGGTTGAGTTGGTGAGCTTGTTCTCCATCTGCACGCGGCCATCGCGGAAGGTGACGATGGCGGTTACGGCGGGGAAGCCCTTGTGCTTGGGCAGGTAGAGATGTGCTTCCCGCGAACTGCCAAGGATCACGGGCTGCGCACCGAGGTTGATGACCGTGCGTTCGTTCTCGTGCCAGTGGACGATGAGCGCCGCCTCACGAGCGAGGCGCTCCACCAAGGCCACCACCAGACCAATGGTCATGCCAAGGATCGCCGCGCCGACCAGGCGACCGGAGACTTCGCCAGACTTGGCAAGCGCGAGGAGAAACGCCACCGCGCCCAACCCGCCGCCGATCAAGCCAGCGAAGCCAGCGCGGAACTTGGGCAGATTGGGAATGAAGAACGCGAGGCCGAACCCCAGCAGCGCACCAAGCAGCGACCAGCCCACCACCTGGCCGATCTTGATGATCTTCGGGAGGATCAAGTCGGCCTGCTCGGGGGGGAGCCCGGCGGCGAAACTGTTCGCCCCGAGCGCAAAGAGGTGCTGGCTCACCGCGCCGGAGATGAGGCCCGCCAGCAGGCCGCCGCCGAGGACGAGCGTGGCTTCCTTCACGCTGAACAGCGCCCGACGCAGGAGGAAGTTCTGCGCGCCCACGATCAACGCCGCCATCCCGACGGCGAGCAGCGAGGTCCAAAGGCCGATGACGACCGTGACTTTGAGCGAGGGTGGCTGGCGCTGGTTGAGCTTCGCGAGATCGGGCGGCGGGGCCTTCTTCATCTCGAAGGTGTGGATGACGTTCGTCTGGCCGAGCTGGATGGTGCCCCGGAATTCCAGCGCCTTGCCGCCCTGCTTGATCGCCACGGTGTAGGGTGTGTCGTTGACGGGCGAGTGCTGCGAGTAGTGGTTCACCCAGACGCGATAGGTGCCCTCGGGTGCGCCATTGGTGGGCCAGTAGATGTTCTCAACCGGCTGAGCGGAATACGGTGGACGAGCGTTCATGTCCACGTCGAGTTCACCACGGGAGGCGGCGATCTTGTGACCGTAGAAGATGCGTTCGCCGGAGGGATCCACGCAGTGCAGGTCGAGGTCGTTGGCGTTGTCCCACATCAGGGAGATCTGCACATCACCGGTCTTGGCCTCCTCGCGCTTGAGCCGTTTTTGCAGCTCATTGCTGAAGACCAGCACGGGAGCGACCGCCTGCCCCTGGGCCTCTTCGCCCTGCTTGGGGACGGGCGGTTTGATGACCTTCAGCAACGGTTCGCCTGCGGCCCAGCCCAGCACGCAGCCGAGCGCGCCGAGCAGGCCGAAGAGCACCGGCTTCGGTATCAGGTGAACCAGCTTCCGCATGTGACGAGGGAGTGAAGCATGAAGGAGCGGGGTTGAACAGTCTTGCGGTCAGGGAAAAGTGGGTGGGCCTGGGCTGGAGATTAATGCTTCGAACCGGAATGCTCCTCACCGTGAATCTGAAGGTCAGAAAGATGGGGTCAGAAAAATGAAGGCTGAGGAGGGGTGAACTTTTGCGGTGGGGACAGACTGTATTACACCGCAGCAGCGGGACGGATGCAGAGGCCGCCGAACGTTAGCTTCTGAACCGAATTTGGGCAGGAATATTAGGGGCAGGAAAATTGGGAGAAAAAATCTTCCTGCTCAAAATCCGTCTGAAGCACAGTAGTTCATGACGGAAGAGTCGGGGGAAGGTTCGGATTGTAGATTGGAAATTTCAGAGGGAGGGGAATGGACCCAAAGATTTGGGAAAGACAAAGATCGGGACATGTCGGGTCGGAGACCGACGCTCCAGCGGCGATTGACCCGCTGCGACGGCCCGTTCATCCTCCGCTCCATCATGCGTCTCTGCCGTTTCGCTCAAGGCTCCGACCCGCGCGCGGGTTTCTA
>CAZOCL010000226.1:0-1412 GCA_964578245.1 uncultured Klebsiella sp.
TCGGGGTGAACGATGTCGAAGGTTGTCTTGCTCCACCACGAGCGCAACGTCGTGGCATCCGTCTTGGCGACCACGCTGTCACCGCGCCCGGGGTGGACCACGAACTTGAGATCCGCTACCCCGCTCTCGCCCCGCGCCGTGAGCGAGTAAATGCCCGCCTCATCCGCCGAATCGAGCCGCACGATGGTCTGCGCGTCGAACTGCTGGATGACCGGCGTTACGCTGCGTCCGCCTGGCGTGGTGACCGTGGCGGTCGCGTTCTTCCCGACGCCGGGCACCGCGAGCGCGACCATCTCACCCGCATGGAAATTCTGGCTTAGCCGGCTGCCCGCGAGGCGGTTCAGCGCCTGGTCCAGCAGCGGAATGAAACTGTTCCGGCGCGGCAGATCGCTCCATTCGTCGTTGGCGGATGAGTTGAACAGCAGCACACGGCCTGCTCCGTAGGCGTGCTCAATGAGCGCCGGCGCGGCGTCATCGAACCACGCGAGCACCTGGCTGGCATCGCCCTTCGGTGCCTCGTCAAAGAGATAATAGCTCTTCGCCCGGAGCCGGGCGAAGTCGCCGAAGGTCGGGTCGAACAGCGGCGCGAGCAGAGGGTGCGACCATTCGATGCGGGTCAGCCGGGCCAGCTCGCCGCGGACAGCGGCGGCATTGACGACCTGCTGCAACGGCCGCGACAGGAGGCTCTCGGTGGGCCGGAGCGGATTGTGCAGCTTGCTGTTGTAGAAGGCCGGCTGCACCGCCGGTCCCAGGAAGACCAGCAGGCCCGCGCCGGTCTTGATCCGGTTTTCCAGCGCCTGCAAACGCTCATCACTCAACTGCCCGACATTGGCCAGCACCACCAGATCAGCATTGGCGAAGTCCGCGGGCGCGACCGCCTCGGGACGGCGGCGGGTCACCTGCACCGCGCCGCCCTCCCCCTGGCCGATGACGCCGAGCGCCATGCGCAGGTGGTAGCCGGGCTGCAAGTTCTCGATCTGCGTGCTCTCCGGTTCGAGCAGCAGCACGCGGACGCTGGGGCGCGCGTCGAGGTTCAGCCAGAACTGGTCGTCGTCGGGCAGGGCGTCGCGCGGCTCCAGCAGCAGCTCCGCGATCTTGCCCGAGAAATCGTAGTCGGCGGGCACTGGCAGGTTCACCTCGGCAAATGCGCCGGGTGCGAGGTTGAACTTCTGCCAGAGGTTGCCGATTCCCGGCAGTTGCTTCACGCGCACGGTGCGCTCCTGCGGCTCGTTGCCCGAGCTGCCGACGCGGACCTGCAGGAGCTGCCGCCCCCCGGCCTCAACGAGCCGTGCCCCGGCAATCCACGCGTTGCGCGGCGCGGAGGGGCCGACGTCTATGACCTTGACCGTCACCGGGACTTTCAACTCCTCGAGGAACGCGGCGACCGCGCCCTGCGCCCAGACGCCCTGATG
>CAZOCL010000226.1:1512-3143 GCA_964578245.1 uncultured Klebsiella sp.
GGCGCGGGCAAGCTTCTTGCCGTGCTCGAACGGCGTGTCCTTGCCCGGCTGCTCGTAGTTCATGCTGCGGCTCACATCGAGCACGATGAAGCGCTCCGTGAAGACGCGCTTGCCGCCAGTGGAGAAGACCGGCTTGGCCAGCGCCAGCACCAGCGCGATCAGGAACGCGGCGCGCAGGAGGAAGAGCAGGATCTGATGCCACTGGATGCGGCGGGACAGCTTGTGCTGAGAAGTGCGCAGCCAGCGCAGGCTGCTGAAGGGCATCGTCCGCACGCGCTTGGGCTTGAGCAGATGGATGATGACCGGGATGGCCAGCAGCGCAGCAGCGGCGAGGGCGATGGGGGCGAGCAGGGTGAACATGGATTAGGTGCCCGCAGGAAAGGCGAGGGTCAGAAAGATGGGGTCAGAAAGATGGGGATTGGAGCGGGAATATTTCTGACCCCATTTTGCTGACCTGAGAGAATGATTGCGGCGCCCCGAGTGATGAGCAGCGTCCAGTTGCGCAAGTGGCCGCCCTCCCTCACCCCGGCCCTCTCCCGCTGGGAGAGGGGGAAACTTCGGCAGACTTTGGGCATTCTCAACAGCTTGATTACCCCGAACGCTCCCGGCCCTGCTTCCGCTGCGCAACGCTCGGCAATCCCAACGGGATTGTGTCTTCCAGCCCAGGGTTGCGAGGAACGAGCTACCCTGGGAAAGCGGTTTGCAAATCTGCAACCCCAACGTGGTTGCGGCTCGACGTGTGCGGCATGACACAACCCCGTTGGGGTTGAAGAATTTCTCTGGAGCCACCCAGGGTAGCTCGTTCCTCGCAACCCTGGGCTGGAAGCCGGAATCCCTTTGGGATTCAAGCTGAAGATCTTCGAGGCTCATCAGGCCTGGCCTCACCGGAAGGACCTTGCGCCAGCCTAGCTTGCGGCTGGATGACATGTCGCCTCGTGTGGTTCGTGAGTTCATCCTCGCAGCTTGGACCGCCGGTGGAGATACGCCGTGAACGCCTCGTCATACGGCTGGCGGGTGTTCAGCGGCACATAATCAATGCCCACCTCGACCAGGCCCTTGCGGAACATTGCGCTCTCTTCGGCCAGGTTTTGCAGGTAGCTCTCGCGGATGGAGACCGGGTCCACTTCGAGTTCCTCGCCGGTTTCGAGGTCGCGGAAGACGGTCGCGCCATCGAACGGGAATTCCACCTCGGTCGCGTCGCGGATTTGGAACACGATCACGTCGTGGCCGTGGCTGCGCAGGAGGCGGATGGACTTGAGCGTCTCAGCGGGTTCGTCAATGAGGTCACTGATCAGGACGATCAAGCCACGGCGCTTGAGGTTGCGGGCCATCGCGCGGAGGCTGGCGGCGACGTTCGTGCCGCCCACCGGCGGGTTCGCCGTCATCGTCTGGATCATCTGGCGCAGGTGCGAGGTGCGGCAGCGCGGGGGCAGGAGGATGCCGGGCTTCGCGCCGAAGAGCGAGAGACCCGCCGCGTCCTGCTGCTTCATCATCAGGTAGGCCAGGCACATCGTGAGGAAGCAGCCGTAGTCCCACTTCGTCACCTGGCCGGTGCCGAAGCCCATCGAGGCCGAGCGGTCCAGCAGGATGTAGCAGCGCAGGTTCGTCTCCTCCTCGTAGCGCTTGATGTA
>CAZOCL010000226.1:3243-8055 GCA_964578245.1 uncultured Klebsiella sp.
GCCGCGAGGATCAGCGCCTGGCTGGCGCGCGGGCCGGCCCCCCAGCCGACCTGTTCCTTGATGAACGCCGGGACGCCCGGCTCATGCGGCCGCGTCGCGCGTGCGAGGTCCACCGCGAAACCGGTCACATGCCGCGACACCGGGATGCCACGCACGGTGTGCTGGTGCGCCAGCAGCGCGGGGCCGTCCAGGATCGCGCGGACCTCGGCGTTGGTGTTCATCGTGGTCTGCATCACGATGTCCTCCTCCTCGGCGAGCTTCGGATACTTGATGAAGGTGTTCATCAGGAAGCGGTCCTTCTGCGCCTCGGGCAGCGGGTAGGTGCCCTCCTGATCAATCGGGTTCTGCGTGGCCAGCACGAAGAACGGCTGCGCGAGCTTCCACGTCTGGCCGCCGGCGGTAACCTCGCGCTCCTGCATGGCCTGGAGCAGCGCCGCCTGCGTCTTGGGCGGCGTGCGGTTGATTTCGTCGGCCAGGACGATGTTGCTGAAGATCGGGCCGCGCACGAAGACGATCTCGCGCCGGCCGGTCTCGTGGTTCTCCTCGATCACGTTCGTGCCGACGATGTCCGAGGGCATCAGGTCGGGCGTGAACTGGATGCGCTTGAAGTCGAGCTTCAGCACGCGGGAGAGCGTGCTGATCATGAGCGTCTTGGCCAGGCCGGGCACGCCCTCGAGCAGGCAATGGCCGCCGGCGAAGACGGTGGTGAGGAGCTGCTCGAGGACCTCGCGCTGGCCCACGACCACCTTGCCCAGCTCGCCGAGCATTTCATTGTGGCAACGGTGGAGGTTTTGGATCTGCTGTTCGATGGAGTCGCTCATGGGTTGGGGGCTGGGGAGTGAAAGGGAGTGATGAGGTGCTGGAGTATTGGAGTGATGGGGGCGGAGTTTAGTCTCGGACAGCCCCAACGGGGCTGCGGCCTTCAGCCCAGGGTTGCGCGTGCCGCGCCGTAGCGCAGCGAAGGCGGGAGGCACAAGCTACCCTGGGAAAACGAATGCTCTGAGCCGCCAACCCCAACGGGGTTGTGTCCGGTGCGCCGCCAAAGCCGTTAAAACGGCTGGGCCTCAGCACGCCGGAAGACACCCTGCTGAAGCCGGTTGCTAATGAGAGAGGGAATTGCTCCACGCGTTCGATGAAGCCACTCATGGGTGAGGGGTTCGATGCGAGCTGGGTAGAACGGAATCCGCTAACTTTAGAACAGGTCTCATCAATAGCTGGTTGTGTCGGTGATTTGCTAGCCTGCGTAAGTTTTGGCGACATAATCGCGGACCGAAAGGACGCGGCTCACATCAATGCTTTCCATCATCTCAGCGGTGGGATTGTAGAACGCTCCCTTGTGGGCCTGCGCCTCAAGCGCTCCGCTTTGAAGAGCTGGTGGCAATGTCTTCCACCATTTCTCAATATCATCGAGGAGTTGCCTGATCTCGGGTGCTCCTCTGGACATTTCGATAGAGTCGATACGGAGGGAGCGGGGCTCTCCTCGGAAGGGGGTATCCAGCCATATGCACCTAGTTTGGCTATCGTGCTCAATCTGAAACTGGATCGAACCGCCGTCACGGTAAATATTGATGTCGGAAATTCGCATCACAACGCAGCCGAATGTCGAATTCAGCCTTCAATGACTTAGCGCGTAAGTGATGAGGTTCAGCGCCACCCGCAGCGCGTCCGCCGGCTCGATGCCCTTGGCGTAGGCGTTGGACTCGCGGTTGAGCGCGCTCTGGAAATCAAACGGCGTGTAGAGGATCGCCGGGCGCTGGTCAATGAAGAGGCAGTGGAACTCCGGGTATTCCAGCGCGGGGTCGTCCCGCAGCGCCGTGGGCGTGTAGGTGACCTTGTCCAGCGTGTTCCAGCCGGCGGTGAAGACGGGGTGCGTGGGCGGGAGCTTGACCAGCTCGTTCTTGCCGAAGGCCTTCTTGATCTCGCGCCGGAACGCGGTGTCGAACGGCTTCAGCCCCGCGCCCGCGCTGGCGATCAACATGCCGCCGCGCTCGAGGTAGCGCCGCAGGCCCTCGACCTCCTTCGCGGTCAGCTCGAAGTCGTAGTGGCCGCTCATGAAGAGCAGCGGGTAGTTGCCGAGCTGCGGATCGTCGAGCGCGATCTGGTGCGGCGAGTAATCCACATCAATCTTCGTGTTGTCATTGAGGCCGATGGCGATGCTGTTCTGCAGGCCGGGGTGCAGGTCCCAGCTCCCGCGATACATCACGGTGGCGTGGCGGAAGACATCGCCGGGCTTGGACTGGCCGTCGTAGAGCGGGAACTGCTGCGCGAGGAAGCGGCCATACTCGGTGCTGCCGAGCACATAGGCGACGAGGTTCACGCCCAGCCGCGACGCCGTCTCGCCGGTGATGTGCTTGCCGGCCGGGTGATACTTCGCCCCGCTCCACGCCGCGCCCAGACCGCCGGGGACCAGGATCGCCGCCGCGCGCGTGCCGATGTCCATCGAGTAGATCTCGGGCGGCTGCTGGAACTGCACGCCATTCACTAGCGTCATCACCTGCGAGATGCGATAGCGGGCGTTGAAGACCGGGTGATCCAGCGGCAGCCGCATGAACTGCTTCTGCGGATAGACCTTGCGCATCTCGCGCGCGACGGCGAGGGAGAACTCGTCCAGCCCGCGCGCGGCGTTGAAGATGATGGTGCCGCCGCCGTTGAGATACTTGCGCAGGTTCTCCACCTCGGCGGGCTTGAGGATGAAGTCGTAATCCCCGGTCATGTAAAGGATCGGGATGTCCACGGGGTCGAAACCGGAACTGGAGAGCGGCTTGGTGGCGTATTGGTAGTTGTTGCCGTCGGCGAGGCGCTCGTTCGAGGCGGTAATGAGTTTCTGGGCATCGCCGGGGTAGCTCTGCCACTGATCGAAGACCTGCACGGTGCCGTCCGGGTGGACGTATTTGAGCTTCTCGCCGTATTCCACCTTATACATCACGGTGAGCGTGGTGGGCGGCGGGGGCGTGCGCTCCTGCGTCTTGCGCATCGTGGGGCCGGGGTCGGGGATGACATCCGTCTCCTCGCCGCCGGTCTGGGTCTTGGGCGGGGCCTTCGCGGCCGGAGGCGGCTTGCCCTCGGCGGGCGGGAAGAGGACCTGGCGCTGGGCCAGCAAGGGCGATGGCAAGGCCATGGCCGCAAGCAACAGCAGCCCCCCGAGACCGCATGGCAGGGCGGTAAGCGGGCTAAAACCCGTGCGGCGTGACTTCAAGGCCAGTTGCATAGGCGGGTTCGACGGCATGACCGGGGGTTTTATTGGCTCAACCATGAGGGTCCTCCGGGATGCCAAACTTGAACGCCGGCTGGATGTAGAGAAAAACGGTTTGACGCGAATTGCGCGAATTAACGCGAATGGGACGGGACCTAGAAATTCGCGATAATTCGCGCAATTCGCGTCTGTCCTTTCGGTGGCTTTCAATTCCCAGCGTGGGCGTGCGTTCATGGCAGCTCGATCTCCAGCGTGGGTTTCGGGTCGTTGGGCTCCGGGCGGTTCCAGAGGTGGCTGGGGGTGAGCTTGAGGGTTTTCAGCACGCGGGGCTTCGCCCCGGCTTCGGCGGCCGGCACCCAGAGGTTCAGGATGTATTCGGGCGAGGGCACCACCACGCCGTCCTCCTGCATCCGCCAGGACTTGAGCACGATGGGCGTCAGCGTCTGCGGCAGCGGGGTCAGGCCACCGCGCAGCAGGACGGGAGAGTTGCGGATGTTCAGGTCCGACGCGCCAGGGGCGAGCGGCTTCTCAGGATTTGCGGCGACCACCTCCACCTGCGCCTGCGGCGGGACCGTCCCTTTCACACCCACCACGAGGAATTCCATGGCTTCCAGCGGCTCCTCGCCCCGGACGATCTTGGGCTTCGCGGAGGAGGGCGTGATGCTGATCTGCTCGGGACGGATGTTGCAGTTGAGCATGTCGAGCGAACTGGAAACGAGGTGCATGACCTTGTTCGTGATGGCATTGGTGACGATGATGCTCGTGAGCTGCACCTTGGCTGCGGCCAGCGAGACGGCCGTGACGGAGTGGTCGATCAGCATGTCCTCGGCGCTGCCGGAGAGCGTGCGCAGGTTCAACCCGGTGTGGCAGTTGCGGATCACGTTCTGCTTCAGCATGGGCTGGCCGGTGTGCGAGGTGATGCCCGTCGCGCAATCCTCGACGAGATTCCCGCTGATGCTGCATTCCGAGGCACTCAGGGAGATGCCGATGGCGTAGGCGCCGACAATGTGGTTGCCTCGGATGTCGGCCAGCGGACTGGAAACCACGGACATCGCCGACGGCCGGACCATGGCGGCTTTCTGGGCCTTGAACTCATTGCGCACGATGGCCGGGGTGTCGCAGCCCTGAATGCTCAGGCGTGCGAACGCGGTGAAGCGGTTGCCCACAAGGTTGCAGCGTTCGTTGGGCTTCGCGCCGGTGTTGTCAATGCCGGTGGCGCTCACGTGGAGGTTGTCCACATGGGCGTTTTGCAGGTCCAGCATGGAGTGGCCGACGGCGCTCAGCTCGGCTGGAGCCTGCGATTTGTCGCCCAGCGGGATGGGGGAGGCGAGGATGGCGTTGCGCTTGCCGTCCGGCAGATTGGCGCGTCCCAGCACCAGCAACGCTGCGCCGCGCTGGAGTTTGATGACGCGGTCGTTCGCATCTTTCGCGACCAGCCGCAGTTCCATCATGTCCGCGAGCCCAGGCGCGTGCATCTTGATGCTGCCGTAGGACTCCACGGGGCCGTCCACAGACAACGTGCGGCGGCCCAGGCCGCTCTGAAAGGCGAGGTTCGAGTTCGGGTCGAGCAGCAACTGCTTGCAGGTGGGCTTGGTGGTGTCGTCCTGGTCGAAGAGCAC
>CAZOCL010000226.1:8155-10698 GCA_964578245.1 uncultured Klebsiella sp.
TCCACTTCCTCCACCTCGATGAAGCTGCGCAGGGAGTCGCTTTGGCGGTCGCTGATGGGGAGGATCTTCAGGCCGTCAATCTGCACGGTGCCGGTCACGTTGACCAGTTCCAGCTTCACCATGCCATCGGGCGTGAGCGGCGTCTTGATGCGCACGCCGGCCTTGCGCCACTGGCCGTAGGACGCGCGGTCCAGCGCGAGCACAGCGTTCGCGGTGGGGTTCGTCGCCGGCCCGTCCGCGCTGCCATACATCCACAGGTTCACGTAGCAATATTGATACGGCTCCAGGCTGGTGTTGCCCTGCTTGCGATACCAGAACTCCACCCAGCAGGTGCTGTCAGCCGGCAGATTGCGCAGCTCCTTGATGTAGCTGAAGCGCCCGGTCGAGACCACTGGACCCTCGATGCCCATCATCGGCACGAAGGTGGTGCGGTCACTGCGTCCGGGCGGCTGCGTCTCGCCGGGCTCGAAACCGGTGGTGTAGCCGCGAAAAACCTCGCCCGCCCCGGTCGCACCGGCGGCCTTCGCTGCCGCCACCTTTTCGGCCCGGGTCTTCACCAGGTTGTAAAACGGAGCCAGCTTTTGCAGCGCGAAGTAGTCCGGGAAGGAATCCTTGAGCTTCTCCAGCCACGCCTGCGACTTCGCAAAATCCTCCTGCCGGAAACTGCAGTCCGCCAGCCCGTGGATGGCGCGGTCGCGGAACCCGGCCCACTGACGGAGCTTCAACAGCACTTCGTAGTGGCTGATCGCCTCCTCGTAACGGCCGGCGAAACGGTCCGTCTCCGCGCGCAGGAAGCGATACATGCCTTCGAGCTTCTGCTCGGGGAACTCGAGTTCGAGCCGCCCCAGCAACAGCCGCGTGCCGCGCACGTCGCCGCTGCGGAGCTTCTGCTCGGTGATGCGGAGCAAGGCCCCGCGCTGGATGGCCTCGCTCTGTCCGGTCGCGGCGAAACGCTCGCCGCCCAAAGTCTTCGCCAGCCGATAACGCTCGGCGGCCTGCACCATGTCGCCCGCCTCGGTATAGAGATCGCCCCAGTGGATCGCTGCCTCGCGCACGGCGGGGATGGTCAGGCCGCGATGCTCCTGCGTGATCTTCTCATAGAGCTGCGCGGCCTCCTTGTATTCCTTGAGGTAGGTCCAGCGGAGGTCCGCGCCCTTGAGCATGGCCATCACCTGGAGGCTGGGCACCTTGGCCGCTTCCTTGAGCGCCTGGTCCATGAGCGGCATCGCCTCGGCGGCGCGGCCCTGTTCGGCCAGGGCTTCCATCAAGGTGGTCTGCAACAGCACGCGGCGTTTCAGGTCGAGGTCCGGCTGCGCGAGGAGATGCTTGCCGAGCTTCTCCACGAGCGGCCAGCGGTTGGTCTGCTCGGAGACGAGGAGGAAATCAAACGCCGTGTTGATGCGCTGCACATCCCACCCACTCCAGTCGCTGGCGGACAGACCCGCGACGGCCTTCTCCAGCGAGTAGGGACTGGTCGGGCACGGGGCGGTCCAGGCGTAAATGCGCTGCGTGACCGGCGGCGCGCCGGGCACCTGCAGCGTCACGCGGTATTCGCCGCTCTTGAAATACACATGCACGGGCGAGCGCCCGGTGCCGCGCGTGCCATCGCCGAAGTCCCACTTGAGCTGCGCGGCGTCTGCGCCGCTGCCGTGCGTCTCGAAGCGCACGAGATGCAGCGTCATGCCCGGCGTGCTCAAGGTGTCGTCCACCCCCCACATGAAAGTCATGGCCGGTGCGCCGTCCGCACCCTCGATGCCCGCCGCCTCGGCGCGCGTGGCCTGCGCGAACATCGCGGCCGGCACGACGGTCGCCGCGAGTTTCTTCTTCGCGTTGTCCGACTTCCAATAGAGCGAGCAGTTCGCGCCGCCCGCCTCGGGCCCGCAGACGTGATGAATCTCGAAGGGATGCAGCCCCGCTTTCAGCTCCACCTCGCGCCACTCGGAGGCGTTGATGCGGATGCTGAAGCGCCGCTGGCCGGTCTGTTCGACGATGCGGTTCGTGTTGATGAAGAAGAACGCCGCGTTCTCCGCGCCGACGTAGAACTTGTAAGCCCCGTCCTCGGGGATGCGCAGAAAACCGCGATAGGATGCGGCAAAGTTGCGCGGGCTGTCGGGCCGGCCGGGGTTCACGTTTTGCACGACGTTGTCCACGAAGCCATTCGCGATGACGTCGGGGCTGAGCTTCAACCCGGCGACGACATCAGCCCAGCTCGCGAGCGAGGTGCCCTTCCAGTTGCGGAACTCGACGGTCACGCCCTCGGGCACCGGCGGCACGTTTGGGTGCGGGAGCTTGAGATTGCCGGCATAGGCCCAATACACCGGATCGTTCCCGTTGCGCTTGAACTGGATGAGCGTGTCGCCCTGCGGATGGTGCGAGAGGATGGCGACGGGCATCACGCGCCCGTCTTGCGCCTGCACACAGATGTCCGCGCCATCGGGCCGCAGCCAGCCGGCGGCGGGAAGGCGGGCCACCACGGTCTGCGTGAGCGCCTTCTCGTTCGCGAAGTCACCGATGAGCCGCAGCGGGAAGCGGACGCGATAGCC
>CAZOCL010000227.1:0-10563 GCA_964578245.1 uncultured Klebsiella sp.
TCGGCATGCCCACGCCCGGCTACGTGATCTGGACGTGGTCCATGCGCCTGACCGATGGCACGGGAGCGCGCATGCCGCAGGGCGGGGTCTTCCGCATGGACGGCACGAACATGGAGAACAACGGCGAACAGCCCGACTTCCGCATCTGGCTCACCCCCGAGGACTGGCTCTCCCAGCGCGATCCCCAGCTCGACAAGGCAATTGAACTTCTGGTGCCGACAAAGGTGACGGAGATCAAGCAGTAGGCGGCGTGGGCCGCCCGGGGAGCAGCTTTCGGAGCCGTTCCGTGGCTTCGTCACGATCAATCACGCTGCCTGCGATTGCCAGCGTGAGTTCCTCCCATTCCGCCCCATCGGTGGTCGGCTCAATTCCGTTGAGCCGGAGAAACACGATGCATGCGCCCAGTGCTGCCCGCTTGTTGCCGTCGATGAAGGGGTGGTTCCGGCAAATGTAGAAAAGACAGGCTCCCGCAACCTCCGCGAGGTCCCTGTATGGTGACCGACCGCCAAAGGTCGCCTGCGGAGCGGCCACTGCCGATTCCAGCAGCGCCATTTCACGAACTCCCGCCGAGCCGCCAAACTTGGCAATGGCCTCGGCATGGATCTCCTCGATGATATCCACCGTGAGGTGGAAGCAATGCTCTGGAGTGGTCTTCATGCCAGCCGCTTCATGGTCCGTGCATAGTCTTTCATCGTGGCCTTGATGACCTTCGACACCTCTTCGCGTGATGGCCGAGGACGGATGGGCGTCAGTGTGAGTGTGCCGCCTTCATGCACCTCCACATTCATCTCGTCCCCCGCCTTCAGATGGGCCAGTTCCAGCAAAGCGGCGTCGAAAATGATGCCCTGCGAATTGCCGACTTTGGTGATGGTCTTGATCATGGCGTAATACTATGTTTTACACCGGTTCCTGTCAACCCGACCGGCGCGACAGAAGTCGATGCGGGGACTAACGCTCTACGACTAGCTCGAAGGCCACGCTGACCATGGCGCCGCTCACCGCGCAGGCTTCAACATCCCCCGCTCCCCCAGCCATTCCAGCGAGCGCTTCTGCCAGGCGTCCCACTCCTCGCCCTTGTAGCCGTTGAACCCGTGATTGCCTTTGGGGAACTCCTGGAGTTCCGCTGCGACGCCATGCTTCTTCAGCGCTTCGTAGAACATCTGGCTGTGCGCCACCGGCACCACCGCGTCCGTCCGAGCGTGGGTCAGGAACGCTGGCGGGGTCTTCGCGGTGACCTGCTTTTCGTTGGAGAAGAGTTCGATGAGTTCGGGCGTGGGAGTGACCCCAAGCAGATTCTTCCGGGAGCCGCCGTGGGTTTTCTCGCCCATGGTGATCACCGGGTAAACCAGCACCATGAAATCCGGCCGGCAGCTTGCCCGCTCGACGGGGTCGGCGGACTTGGCATCGCCGGCATCAAAGTGCGTCCCCGCGGTCGAGGCCAGATGCCCGCCCGCCGAAAAGCCAATGATCCCGATCCGACCGGCATCCAGCTTCCATTCCGCAGCGTGGGACCGGACCACCCGCAGCGCCCGCTTCGCATCCAGCATCGGCCGATGGTAGTTCCCTGCGGGCAGGCGATACTCCAGCACGATCCCGGCGATGCCGTGGGCGTTCAGCCAGCGCGCAATGCCGTGCCCCTCGCCCTCCACGACGCGTCCACCGTAGCCGCCGCCGGGACAGATCACCATGGCCGCACCCGTGGCCACGCCGGGCTCGGGCAGGTGCACCGTGATGGGCACCTTCACTGGTTCCGACTTTCCTTCGCCAAGCGGAGCTTCACCGGGCCAGATCAACAAACGCAGTGGTTCAGCGGCCAGGGAGGAAACCGTCCAGCAAGTGAACGCGGCAAAGAGAATCAAAGTTGTCAGAAGGTGTTTGGAGGTCTTTTGCATAGCGATATTTTGCCCGTCTCTGAAGCTGGACGCGAGCCTGCACAAATCCACTCAACGATTGAGGTTCAAGCCAAGCCGCCCGGTTACAATAACGTCCACCGCCAGTTTGCGCCTCTTCGCCACCACGTCGGCAAACGGGGTGAACTTTTCAAAGCAACTCCAAGTTCATGCCTTGGCCTTCTCTTCACGAGCCCATTCGAGCAGCTTGGTTTTGAGCAGTTGCTTCGAGGGCAGGTAGAGCTGGTATTCCTTGGCGTGAATGTTCGCGCCCTTGGGCAGGGTGAGCTTCACCACGGCGTCCTTCTTCTCCTTGCACAGGAGCAGGCCCACGGTGGGATGTTCCTCCGGCAGCTTCACCTCGCGGTCGTAATAATTCACATACATTTGCATCTGCCCGAGATCCTGATGGGTGAGCTTGTCCAGCTTGAGGTCCAGGAGCACGTAACAGCGCAGGAGGCGGTTGTAGAACACGAGGTCGAGGAAATAGTGGTCGCCATCGAAAGTGAAACGCTTCTGCCGGGCCTCGAAGAGGAAGCCCTTGCCAAGTTCGAGGAGGAACTTTTCGAGGTGAGTGAGGATGGCGGATTCGAGGTCGGACTCGGAGTAGCCGGCCTGTTCAGCGAGGCCGAGAAATTCGAGGACGAGGGGTTCTTTGAGGAGATCCGCCGGATGCGTGATGATTTGCCCCTCGCGGGCAAGGCGTTTGATCCCAGCCTTGTCGCGGCTGAGGGCGAGGCGTTCGTAAAGGCAGGAGGCCTTCTGGCGTTTGAGTTCAGACAACGACCAGCCTTCGTGGGTGGCCTCGATTTCGTAGAAACTGCGTTCGTTGGGGTCTTTGACGGAGAGCAGCTCGACATAGTGGGTCCAACTGAGTGTGAAGGGGCGGCTGAATTTCCCAGCAGGCTGCTGGGAAATTGCCGGTTCAACAGCCGGTGGCTGTTGAATTCGAGGAAAGCGCAATTTCCCAGCAGGCTGCTGGGAAATCTGGGGAACTCGATCTTGCCACAGGAGGAAGAACTTCCTCATGTATTCGAGATTGGATCGCGAGAACCCCTTTCCGAACTCGTCGGTCAACCTGGCCGAAAGCTCCTTCAGCAGTTCAGCTCCATACGCCGCCCGCTTCTCGCCCTGCTGTTCATGCTCCACGATGCGGCGACCGATCTCGAAATTGGTCAGCACCTGAAACGTATCAATCACCGATGCCACGCCACGGCGGGCAGACTGGATGAGGTGACGCACCTCGACGATGAGCGGAGCGAGGCTGTCGCGCTTTGCTTTCGCGGGTGCGGTTCGTTTGGCGGTGGCAGGTTTCTTTTTCATCGGGTGATGGTTTCCACAGGCTGCATTTTCAACCGCCCGTGCGCCGCGCGATTTGGGTCATCCCGCTCCCTGTCTCACCGTTCGCGCTAATCAGCACAGACAGAATGAACTTGGTGCGACTGCCCACCTCGGTAGGGGCCTGCTTGTTCATGCGGTGAACTGGCGCATGGCTTGTCGGCGGCAAACTGCTCTGTTCCTTTGCTCAGTGAATTCTGTCCGAGCTTTGCGGGAACAGGCGATCGGCGGCAAGCCGGAAGAAGCGATTCGAGAATGGCGAGCACCCGAGACATGTGGCTGGATTTCGACACTCACAATTAATCCTTCTCTCCGTTCGAGGAGGAGTTGGAGGAGCCAAGCGGCCCTGCTCCGCCCTACCGCTTCTTCGGCAAATTCACCTTCGTCTTCTGCTCGGCCAGTTGCAGGAGTTGCGCGGGGGTGACGATGCGAGACCAGTTCAGGAAATCCGGGGCGTCCTTGTCGCTGCGTGGCGGCTGCGCGAGCGTGAGCGAGGCGAGCTTGGGCTCGAAGAGCGCGGCGAAGGTGGCGACCTCGGTCATCTCCGGGCTGGCGTGGAAATGCAGTGGCAGCTCTTCGAGACCTGCGATGGCCCGCGCGGCTTGCGAGACGCGGTGAACGTCCCAGACCTGCGTGCTGGCCAGCGTCTCGCCCAGCAGCATGAAACGGCGGCGCATCTGGGTCTGGTAGCGCTTGTCGCCGCCGAGGGCGGTCATGCCCACGCCGCGCGGGGCGAAGGTGATGTAGGCCGCCTTGTTCTCCCGCACATAGCGCATCCAGCCGTCGAACTGCTTCTTCAGCTCCGGAGCCACCGGCTTCTTCGGGTCCACCCCAGCCCGTTCCAGCTCCTCCGCGAACGCGCTGGCAAAACCGACTTTGGCGAGCTGCAACTGCTGCTGCCAGTTCGCCTCATCCACCGTCTCGATGTGCAGGGCCTTGGGCGGCACCAGGCACGGCTGCGCGAGGTAGAAGCGCAGCCGGATGCCGCTCTCGCTGTCGAACTCGTGCACCGTGAGCCGCACATTGTCCGTAATGATGGACGCAAGCTGACGGACGTTGGCCGGGGCGGTGGCGGCAGGCCAGCCGCCAAAGGTTTTCGTCTGCAGCGCAGCCAGCGCGTTCTTCGGCTCGAAGCTGGCGGAATCCACCGCGAGCTGCGTGAAGTTCTCGTAGCACTTGCTGGTGATCTCGTCGGCGGGAAGGGTCTCGAACACCTTGAGCTGCTGCGGGGTGAACAGCTTTTCGGCGTAGTTCGCCACGGGGGCTTCGCTGTTCTTCAGCCACTTGTTGAACCAGCGCATGACGGGCACCTGCAGCTCCTGCGTGTCCTTGTGTGGTCCCTCACCGAGGATGAGGCCGAGCTGCTCGGGCTTGTTGTAGAGGTCGTAGATGCCGCGCACGCGCTCGTGGACCCGCACCACGCCATCGAGGGGAAAGATCGTGTCCTTGTCGGTGTTCACGATGAGCAGCGGGCGCGGGGCCATGAGCGCGGCGACCTGCGCGTAGTCCCAACGATAGGTGTTCACCATGAACATGCAATCGCAGTGCCCCTCGACGGTGCCGTCAACCACATGGCTGTGCAGGTCCACGATGCCGGCGGTCGGGCAGGCGGCCTTGATGCGCTCGTCGAGCGCGGCGATCCACCAGGAGTAAGCGCCGCCACCGCTGCGGCCGGTGACGCCAATCCGCTCGCCGTCCACGTCCTTGCGCGACTGCAGGTAGTCGAGCGCGCGGATGCAGTTCCACGCCTCGGCGGCGGCACTGGAGTAACCGCGCGAGTTCCACCACCACATGTCCTTGCTGTGCGTGCCGTGGTGGATGCCCTCGATCTCGCCGAGCTGCACGGTGTCAATGATCAGGCACACGTAGCCGTTGCGCGCGAACCACGCGCCCCAGTGCTGGTAGCCGGCCTTGGCCCCGTAGCTCACACCGTTGGTCTTCACCACCGAATGGCCGCAGACGTAGAGAATGGCGGGCGCGGGCGCGGAGAGTTTTTTCGGCACATAAACGTTGCCGGTGACATAGAGGCCGGGGCGGGACTGGTAATGCAGCTTCTCAACCGTGAAATCCGGGTGATCGAGCGTGCCAGTAACCGTCGCCTTCAATTCCGTCTTGGGCGGCAACGGATCGAGGCCGAGCATCTCGAAGAGCTGCTTGCGCGCGGTGATTTTGTATTTGCCCCAGTCCTCCAGCGTGCGGATGTCCGCCAGGGAACGCTCGCCCAGCGTGCGCGTCTCGGCGCGGAAATACTCGGCGAACATCCGGTCGCCGGCCGTGGCGTTGGTGGGCGACTTTCCGTAGAGATTGCGATAGGCGGCGGCGGACGCACTGGTGCCGGCCAGCGCGAGCACAGCAGCGAGGAGGACGGCGGCTCTGGATGTCATGACGCAGTTGGACGTCACTGCGCGCCGGAGCCATCAGCCAGCCGAACTGTGCAAAATCCCGTGCCGGCGGCTTGCAGCCGCCGTCCGTGAGCTCCAGCAGAACGAAGCGCCCGCGAGCTCTCCACGCGCAACAAGGCGGGGGGTCTCCGCGGTTTCCGATGGAATGGCCTTGGGTTCAGCCCGGAGGGCGACAGAAAATAGCCCAGCGATTCATCGCAGGGAGCTGCGGTGGCAAGGATGGGGAGTCCCGGAGGGACGGCAGAAGAGCGCTGTAGAGGCGTCCCCGCGTGGAGAAGCTCTTTCGTCCCTGCGGGACTGGCCAGCAGCCCCGGCCCAGCGATGAATCGCTGGGCTATTATCGGGCGTCCCTCCGGGACGAAGGCACGCCCCGCGCACGACTCCGTTGGCTTGGGGCGGCCAACTGCCCCGCACCCTCATTCCACCCAAAACAGCAAGGAACCCACGGCGGCGGCAAGCCGCCGGCACGGGGTTAAGGGGCTCAATACACTATCGGCCCAGCTGCACTTGCACGCCAGTGGGCGCAACTTGGCACCCGCACCATCCGGCTGCGACGCGCTTCGGTCCCCCTCTCCTCCATGGAATGGAGGAGAGGGCCGGGGAGAGGCGGGGCGTCACATCGAAACCACACTACCTTTTGTCGAGGCACCCCTCTCCCCATCCCTCTCCCCGCTCGTGCCTCGCGGGGCGAGGGGGACGGAGGCGCGTCGTGGTAGGTGTGTCAAGCTGCGCCCCGCACCAGTTCGCCGCGCTGAAATCAAATGGAGGAGGATGCGAAAGTGGATAGCCTTGGGCTGAAGACTGGAACCCCGTTGGGATTCTCAGAACGGTGCAGGATGACCGTAGAGCCGCTCGAAGAGTTGGCGTTTCAATTCGTCGGGCGGCAAACCCTTGGGCAACGATGCTAAAACGATTGCCCTGGCCGCGTCGAAGGAACGTGCGCCCATGACGAAACGATCTTCCGCAGATCGGGCCATCACTCTTTGCCGAACAAGGTCCAAGATTTCTGGCGAGGTATCGTCCATGCAAGTTCTCGCTGAATTTACCTGCGTGGCGAACGGCGATGCAACCCCGTTGGGCCCGTTGCGGTTGAAATTGCTTTTGGGAGGCTGCCCCAAGGTAGCGCGCCTGTCCCGCGGAGCACAGCGAAGGCGGACGCCGTGTAACCTGGGCTGGTAGATGGAATCCCGTTGGGAATCTTGGAAGCGAAGCGTCTTGATAGATGGTTGATTTGTCGGCACAAAGACACCGTGACTGATGAAGAGTTTTCAAGACTGGGGGAAGAGGCGATGGATTGCCATCGCGCTGGGAACTATGCCCGCGAGCTCGAACTTTGGCAGCAGGTTGCAGACCATGAGCCCGACCATCCGATGTGGAAGCATAACGTTGCTTTTGCTCTGATGAATAACGGGCGATTTGTGGAGGCGTTGGAAATTTTCGACGTGCTAGTTATCAAACACCCTGACCTCTCGCGAGTTCACAACAATCGAGCGGTCTTACTTTTGCGGCTTGGGTTCGAACCGCAATATTTGATTCCCGCGTTTCACCTTGCCTTGGCGACCTCCAAGGACTTTGGCGAATTTGCGCGCCACTTTCATAATTTTTGCTTGGTTATCGCTTGGGGAACAGACACAAGTGCAAGCGAAGCGCTCGATGGATTGGATGAGGTGCTGCCTAAATTGTTAACCATCTTTTCTCCGAAGGAGTCACTTGAGGCTAACATTTCCATTTTCAAAAAGAATGTATTTGGCTTTAAAAAGCTAGCTGCTTATCGCGAAGCATTCGCTAGTAAGAATTGGAATGTCGCCCAAACCGAGTTGGAATCTGCGAAGCATATTTTCAAAGAACTGGGGCACATAAACTTCGGATTAGATTGGGCGAGTAAATGCCTTACGCTTTGCCGCGAGACAATCGGGACCCTTGAAAGACTCAGCACCGATCAAACGCTAAAACCCGATATCGTGTTGGAGAAATTTAAGTCACTGTTTCAAGAGACACATGCACTCAGAATAACTCACCCTGGTGACTTGATGACGCGCTTCATAGATATACTCGGGTGGTTCTTGGCTGCTTGTAAAGAATCGTTTAGGTATTTGAGTGATCCGAGCAAGACATATAAATCAAATGGTGAACCACAGAAACAGATCCATCACTTAGCTTCCGATTCTTTCACCGAAATTGGGCGGGATTTGGCCTCCTTTGTGCAATTCGTTCACAAGCAATGCGTCCTGCTTTTGCATACCACCAAAACAGTTGCAAGTCGCGAGCAAATCCTCGCTAGTCGTGATGAAGCATGGCGTAAGATTGCGCTGTTCAGCAACGGACTGCACTTCAACTTTGCTAACGTCGATTCTACGCTTGCGAACGAAATGCTTGGATGGAGCATTGATTCCGTTGACGAGGCAAAACTTGAAATACAAAGGTTCAAGCTTTTCATGGAACGACAGGCTTTCAAAGACGTGTTCGTGGATGGAAATCCACAAGAAAATATTGCTCGTGCTTTGCTTCAAGCGTTCCTACCGTCTAGAAGTTATCGTGAAGTTAAAGTGCGTGGGGGACAGAGCGACCTTCTGTTGTTTTCCAAGAACGGTAAATTCCTTTACGAAACAAAAATCTGGCGAGGCGCCGAATACTATGCTCAGGGATTGCGAGAGCTGGAAGAATATGTAATCGGCGAAGGCGACGACCCCGAACTGAGAGCCATATTCTACGTCATCTTTGATCCGACGAAATCAGCAAATGCGCAAAGTCACATTGGTGGGGTCATGGCCGTTGCAAAAGTTGCAGACAGAGAAATCAATATTGTCGTGGTCAGTTTAGTTCCGCCGCAGCCAAGTAAAAAGCTTTAAGCTAATTCACAGCTTCAAATCCGCATCGGTCACCGCGCCGAGCGAGGCGCTCGTGACGGTGTGGGCATATTTGGCGAGGACGCCGCGCGGGTAACGCGGTGTCGGCTTCTTCCAGGCTTTCCTGCGCTTGGCCAGTTCCTTCGCGGGCACGTCGAGGGTGATCGCGCGTTTGAGGGCATCTATGGTGATGTGGTCGCCGTTCTTCACGAGGGCGATGGTGCCGCCCACGTAGGCTTCGGGCGTCACGTGGCCCACGACGAAGCCGTGGCTGCCGCCGCTGAACCGGCCATCGGTGATGAGCGCGACTTCCTTGCCGAGGCCTTTGCCCATGATGGCGCTGGTGGGCGAGAGCATTTCGCGCATGCCCGGCCCGCCCTTCGGCCCTTCGCTGCGGATGACGATGACATGCCCGGCCTTCACCGTGCCGTCGAGGACGGCTTTCAACGCCTTCTCTTCGCCCTCGAACACAATGGCCTTGCCTTCGAACCGCGTTCCTTCCTTGCCGGTGATTTTGCCGACCGCGCCTTCGCTGGCGAGGTTGCCGTAGAAGACGACGAGGTGGCTGTCCTGCTTGATCGGGTTGTCCAGCGGGCGGACGATCTGCTGGCCGTTGGGATACGGTTTCACGTCGGCGAGCGTCTCGGCCATGGTCTGGCCGGTGACGGTGAGGCAGTCGCCGTGGAGCAATCCGGCGTCGAGCAGCGTCTTCATGAGCGGGCGGATGCCGCCGATGGCGACGAGCGCGCTCATGCTGTATTTGCCGCTGGGCTTGAGGTCGGCGAGCACGGGCACGCGTTTGCCGATGCGCGTGAAGTCGTCAATGGTGAGCTTCACTTCGGCAGCGTGCGCGATGGCGAGCAGGTGCAGGACGGCGTTGGTTGACCCCCCCAGCGTGATGACGACCGTGATCGCATTCTCGAAGGCTTTCTTCGTGAGGATGTCGCGGGGCTTGATGCCCTGGCGCAGCATGTTTACGACGGCCGCACCGGCGCGGCGGCAGTCTTCGAGCTTCGCGGCTGAAATGGCGTTCTGGGCGGAGCTGTTGGGCAGGCTCATGCCGAGCGCCTCGATCGCGCTGGCCATGGTGTTGGCCGTATACATGCCGCCGCAGGAGCCCGGCCCGGGGATGGCACAGGATTCCACGGCGTGCAGCTCCTCGTCGCTGATCTTGCCGGCAGCGTGCTGGCCGATGGCTTCGAACACGGAGACGACATCGAGATCCTTGCCCTTGTTCGGTGAGTTGGCCGGCGGGTTGGTGAGGCAGCCCGGGAGAATCGTGCCGCCGTAAACAAACACGGAGGGACGGTTCATGCGCGCCATGACGATGAGGCAGCCGGGCATGTTCTTGTCGCAGCCGCCGATGGCCACGTAGCCGTCCATGCCGCCGCAGCCCACGACGGTTTCGATGGAGTCGGCGATGACCTCGCGCGAGACGAGGGAATACTTCATGCCCTCGCTGCCCATCGAGATGCCGTCGGAGATGGTGATGGTGTTGAAGATGATGGCCTTGCCGCCGCCCTCGTTCGCCCCCTTCTCAGCTTCGACCGCGAGCTTGTCGATGTGCATGTTGCACGGCGTGACGTTGCTCCAGGTGGACGCGATGCCAATGATGGGCTTCTTGAAATCCTCCTCCTTGAAGCCGACGGGATACAGCATGGCGCGCGCCGCGGCGCGTTCCGGTCCGTCCACGAGGATGCTGGAGAACGGACGCAGGTTGGTGGCCGTGGTAGGGGCGGATTTCTTTTTCATTCGTGCGAGGGAGCTTTCCTGAAATCGCGGGGGCAGGCAAGTGCGAGGCGGCCACCATTCTGACAAGAAACTGGATTGAAATCAGAATCAACTCTCAGCATCCCTCCAAAAGCAAAGGGCGCGGATTGCTCCGCGCCCTTCGATTGAAGTCAGGTGGCTTGCGTTCCTACGCGCCCATGCCGTCTTCGAAGGAGCCCGCGGCCGCCGGGAAGCAGAGGTTGTTCTTCACGTAGCGCACGCCGTCAGCGGAGCAGTAGTCCAGATCCTTGTGCGCGCTCTCCGCCTCGACGACGAGCGGGGCGGACTTGGTGCCCATGGCCTGCATGTAGCGCTGCG
>CAZOCL010000228.1:0-10517 GCA_964578245.1 uncultured Klebsiella sp.
GGCGGCACCCCGGCGGACAATCCGGTGAACATGCAGAACCTCCTCGCCACCGTCATGCACACGCTGCTCGACCTCGGCGAAGTTCGTGTGATGGATGGTTTGCCGAAGTCGCTCTTGGACACGTTGACTGGCAGCGAGCCGATCAAGGGGCTGGTGTAATCCTACGTCCGGAGTCCCGGCTGAAGTCCGCCCTGAAGCTAATGCCTTTCGGAACTCCACGGGCGTGAAAGCCGTCGGTGCTACAATCCCCAATGGCTTCATCGGACCGGAGGCTCGGCGGGAGAGGATGGGGCCCTAATGGGATTTTAACCACGGATGAACACGGATAGGACTGGAGCGCGGCATTATCACGCGCGCCGTCCGCCTGTGAGGCGGTCCACTTGAGCCGCCAGGAAGAAACCGCCTACCAGCAGGCCGCCACCCACCATCGCCATCTGCCGGCCTTGCGGCGAGGGCCCCGGACTGCACGCGACCACGATCAGGCCGGTCATCAGGACGAACAGGCTTAGCCCCGCGATCAGTCGCAAGGCAATCGCCCAGCCGGAACTTTTGGTGCTCATGGCCTGTTGCGCCAGCGGGGTCACCGGGTCAATCGCCAGCCAGCTCAAACCGCCGACCACATACACGGCGGCGAAGAGGTAGAACACGGCGTTCCACGATGGGGTAGGGGCGTCGGGCACATTCGTCAGGCTCAGGACCATCGGCACCACGAAGCCGGGCATCGCGCCACCGAGGTTGCCCATCATGTTCATGCTGCCGGAGAGCGAGCCGGTGTGCTTGCCACCAACTTCCATGCACGCGCCCCACGCGCCCGGCATCGCGAGGTCGTTGCAAAAGCTCGCCAGGCCCACCGCGAGCATCGAGAGGATGGGAATCCACGAGCCGGCTGTGGCAGCGGAGGCGGAGTTCCGCAGGAAGACGGACGTGAGCAGCATCACTGCGGCCAGGCAGAGGCCTGCGCATCCGAGAAAGCGGCGGGTCGTGCCTGAGCTGCCGAAGTAGCGCTCCAGCGGAGCTGCCACCATTCCGGCAAACATCGAGCCGATGCCGCCAAAGAACAGGGGCACGCACGCGAGCAGGGCGCGGTTGATGTCCGAGAGATGCGGGAAGGTCTCCTTGATGAAGGTCGGCATCCAGGTGATGTAGAAATACCACGCGAAGGACATGCAAAAGTATTGCAGCCAGAGCATCCACACACTGCGGCTGGCGAAGAGCGCGGCCCACGGAATGGAATGGTCGCCGCCGGTTGCGTGCGAGTGGTCACCGATGTGTGCGAGTTCGGCAGCATTGACGCTGGGGTGGTCTTTGGGCAGGTCACGGAACCAGTTGTAGAAGAACACCGCCCAGATCACTCCGAGCAGACCGAAGATGAGGAAGACCCATTTGTAATGGAGGCCCAAGCCAGCTTTGTCCGGGCCGCCCGTGGCCAGCATCCAGCCCACGAGCAACGGGGTGAAGGCCCCGCCCCAGCGTGCGCTAAGCCACATGACGCCCTGCGCCTTCACGCGCTCAAAGGCGGGGAACCAAAGGGTGAAGGCCTTGGTGACATTCGGGAAGCAGCCCGCCTCGCCAATGCCAAACAGAAAGCGAAACGCGATGAGCGACGCGAGGTTGAACGCCCAGCCGGTGGCGATGGTGAAGACCGACCACATGGCGACCACCCGCATGAGCACCTTGCGCGGGCCGATCTTGTCGCCGAGCCAGCCGCCGGGGATTTCAAACAATGCGTAGGCCAGACTGAAGGCGGTGAAGGCCCAGCCCATCTGCTCCTTGGTCAGCCCGAGGTCCTTCTGCATCTGCGGCGCGGCCTGGGAAATGCACACACGGTCCACGTAAGTGATCACCGCCAGCGAAACGGCGAAGAACAGAACGATGTTCCGGGCGCGCGTGGGCGCGGCTTTTGGGTCTGACATGCGGCAATGAAAGCGGGTTTGACGCGAAGACGCAAAGGCGCAAAACAGGGATGGTGAGATTTCTTTCCCCGGTGCATCGGCTTGCACCACCGGAACGGAGCCTCCTACAGCGAAGATTTCGCCACGTGCGGAGCTGACCAATGGTCTTGGTGGTCGCGCCAGCGTCTTGGAGTGCGCCGGCCCTCCGGCGCTTTTTGAGGCGTGCGAGAGCCGGGCTACGGCACCCCTGTTGAACTACACGGCAGGAATTTGTCGCGTGTCACTCGGGGTTGGGGCGGCACGTTAGCGGGTTCGTTGCCAAAGCGGTGGAGGCCACCGCACTCCAAGACGCTGGCGCGACTAAGGGTGGCCCTGGAATCAGGCTGCAACAAGGTCTGCCATCGTCCGTGGAAGCATTCCCTGTTCGTCGAATTTCAGTTCCCGCGGCTCCGTGAGGATTTCCAGATCAGCCCGCCCACTAACCAGCGGCAGGAAGGCTTCACCGCACTCGACTTCCTCGATGTGCAACGTGTTCTGAATCCACAGCAGCTTCGCGTGCGGTGGCTCCGTGAGGCCGATGGTGGCGAGGGCTACGTCGAGCAGTTCGCGGTCCGTGTCGTAATGCGGCGGGATCATGGCCACCTGCGGGTAGCAGGCGGTGGCGACGTTGATGTAGGTGATGCGCTTGTCCATCGCCTCGACCACGCGGGTGAGGCAATACTCGGACTTGCCCAGGCCGGTCGCGTTGCCATGCGTCTGCTCCGTGAGGCTGCGAATGGCGATCTTCTTCACTTTCGGAAACTCGTGCTCCTCGGTCCAGTGTTCGTAGCGCTTCCGGCCGATGATGTTCGTGTCCATGCCGCAGCCGGAGATCTCCTTGCCGATCTCGTCCACGAGCAGCAGGTCCGCGTGGTCGAAGGGCAGGCGGGGGAGCCACTCGCGGGCGAGGGCGAGGAGTTCCTTGTCCTGCGCTTCCAGTTCGTGCGGCAGCACCGCGCGGATGAGGCCGGTCTGGTCATAGGCGTTCTCGACGATGGCTAGCGCGGCGAGGATGCGGCCTTTCTCAATCACGCGCCGGCCGACGCTTCGGACGATGGTGTCGAACGAGTGGTCCACGAACGCTCGGTGGTAAATCTTCGCACCCTCATGCTTGCCCAAACCAATGAGCAGCATCTTCATCAGGCCGCTCTGGTGGTCACCGAAGAGTTCCGTGTGCGGTTTCACCCGGCCCACCACGACCACGTAATCAGCAGCGAGCGCATCTCGCCCGAAGTGGACGGGGATGCCCTCCGCTGTGCGGTCGAGCACCACGGTCTCCATGCTGGTGCGGACGGGGCAGCCGCAGAAATCTTCGGTGATGCCGTAGTTGGCGAGGATGCCGCGCTGGCCATCCGGGGTGCCGCCGCCGTGGCTGCCCATCGCTGCGACAACAAAGGGCTGCGCACCGGCGGCGCGGAAGAAGTCCACCGTGGCCTTGATGATGACCGCGATGTTCGTGATGCCCCGGCTCCCCGCGGTGATGGCGACCGTCTGCCCTGGCTGCACGCGCTGGGCGACACCGATGCGGGTCAGTTCCGCCCGCACTGTGCGCGCGACATCCGTCACCAAGGGGCGTTCAAACTTTTGCCGGACACGGAAGACTTTGGGGTAGCAGGCTGACACGAGCGGACGCTAGCAGCGGAACGGGTGGTGGAAAAGTGGTTTCCCGTCATTTGACACAACGCGGGGCAAGGCTTTTATTAAGTCGTCTGCTTATGACTCCTCCACTAAATGCCGTTACTGAGCCACTGTCGCACTCGGACGATCCGGTCCTCGAAGACGCGGAACGGTTTGTCGCGCGGAGCGAGATGTTCTGGTGGAAGGGGCAGAAGTTGAAGGCCAAGGCCCATGTCATTCTCTTTACGCGGCTTTACGCGCTTGGGGCTTTCGTGGCGTTCACGTTTGCGGCGGTTTCGCATCTGGCGTTCGGTTACTCACGCTGGATTTGGTATCCGCCCATTGGCCTGGCCTACTTTCTGGCCTGGCGCGGCTGCCGGTATTACCGGGTGTTGCGCCTGTTCGAACGGGCGGGACCCCAGACCTTCGAGGCATTGCGCCGGGTAGCCGACCACAAGAAGTCAGCTTCGCACCAGCCCTTGGGGCAGCCGAAGGCGCAACGGGAGCTGGTCGCCGGGGTTGGATTTCCACCGGGTGCGTCCTGAACTGGTCGCGTCGGACGCCCTCTTCCCGTCTGCGTGTTAGGCCGCGTTCGGATGCGCTCGCCGTAACTTTGCGCTTTGATTTTCCCTTCCCGCCTCTTACAGCGGGCGGGTGCAAGACTGGTCTTCCACGTTGTTGGTAGCTCTGGCGGTGCTGTTTATCGGCCTGTCCAAGGCCGGCTTTGGTGGCGGCCTGGGCATGCTGACGACGCCGCTGTGCGTGCTCGCGTTCGGGGCGAGCGGCCATACACCCGACTTCGCCATCGGTGTGCTGCTGCCGCTGCTGTGCGCGGGGGACGCCTTCAGCGTGTATCACTATTGGGGCAAGTGGGAGCGCAAGAACCTCAAGTTCTTGCTCCCGGGGGTGGTCGTGGGTGTGGTGATCGGCGTGCAGCTCATCGGCCGGTTCTCGGCCCGGGAGCTGAACCTGTGCATCGGCATTCTGGCAGTCGCTTTCGTGGTCTTTCAACTGGTGAAGGAGCGCATCTTCGCGGCCGAAGGGGCCTTCGCTCCGAATCATAAGATCGGCATCCCCTGCGGCATCGGGGCGGGCATCACGAGCACCTTTGCACACGGTGCCGGGCCCGTGGTGAGCCTGTTTCTCATTCCACAGCGCATGCCCAAGGAGACGTATGTGGCTACGACCGTGCTGGTCTTCACCTGCATCAACTGGATCAAAATGCCGTTCTTCTTCGCCAACCATATCATCGGGCGTGAATCCATGGTGACCAGCCTGGCGTTTCTGCCCCTGATTCCGTTGGGGGTGTGGATCGGGGTGTGGCTGAACCGGAAGTTCTCGGAGCAGGCCTTCCTGAAGGTTGTCTATGCCATGACCTTCCTCACCGGGCTCCAGCTCATCTTCAATTTTCACCCCTTCCAGTGGCTGCACTGAAGGCCGGGGCGGTTTTCTGATTGAATACGGCGGGCGGCGGAAGATACTGCGCGCGCATTTAACACAACAGGCTGACCAGCAGGCGGAAGTGTCGCGCACATGAGCCAAGAGCAGTATCTGAAAAGCCCGTGCAATCATTGCAACGGGCGCATCTCCTTTCCCGCCAGTGCGCGCGGGATGAGCATCGCCTGCCCGCATTGCGGCCAGCAGACCGTGCTGAACGCCGCAGCCGACGGTGCGGCTCCGGCCCCGGCCCAGCCACCGCCGGCTGAAGCCGCCGCCGCGCCCGCAGCAGCCCCCGCGAAGCCAGTCGCCCGGCCGACCGCCCGGCCGGCGGCAGCGGCTACGGCGAAACCCGTGGCCGGCAAACCCCTCACCGATGTGCAGAAGGCCGCACTGGAGGCGGCCCGGGCTGCCAGTCCCGGAATCCGGCCCGGCGGGGCGCGGCCCGGGGCCAAGCCGGTGGACAAGAAGTCCGTCGTGGTCAAGGCCCAGTGGGCGGACGGCGACGATGGTGAGCCGGGCACCAAGCCCATGCGGTGCGACTTCTGTGGCACCAAGATTCCCGTCGGCTCAGCCGCCTGTCCCGATTGCGGCACCGTGGCGCCCAATCTGGTCGCCCAACCCAAGCCGAGCTGGTTCCGCAAAATCGGGATGGTGCTGGTCTTCATCCTCGCGGTGGTCGCAGCCGTGCGCTGGGGCCAGTATTACCTCTCCATCCGTCCGAAAGTGGACAAGGAGGGCAAGCCGGCCAAGGACGGGGTGGAACTGCTGAACCATTCGTGGCAGAAGCAGCCCGGCACCGGGCTCCTCTACGTGCGCGGCAACGTCACCAACCACTCCGACGTGGCCTGGTATGGGGTGAAGGTGGAGTGCGACCTGATCGACAAGGCCGGGGCGTCCCTGGGCAAGTTCTCGGACTCCAGAATGGTGCTGGACGCGCACAAGCTCTACCCCTTCAGCATCTCCGTGCTCGATCCCGACGCGGTCCGCTACACGAACATCACCGTCTCGGCGCAGCGCTAAGTTGGGGTGCCCGTTCGCATCCAGGCAGTTCCTCGCGCGCCGGGGAAAAATGGCTCAGCTTGGAGGTTGCCGTATGGAAACACCCGGTTGACAAGTCGCCCGGGAGGACGAGGTTTATGGTATGAAAGCAATACCACTTACCATGTTGTTGTTTGCCCTTCTCCCTGCTGCAGCCTCGGCACAAAGCGCTGGCGACAAGGCCTCGGACGAACCCGTGAACTCCTACAAATCCTACGTGACCGGCCAGCGCCCCGCTGGTTCTGGCCTGGGATCTGGCACAGGCGTCGCGGGCCAGTCGAAAGTGGGGGGCGTAATTGTGGACTGTCTCGCCACAAAGCCTATCTCACGCGCCTTGGACCTGCGCCAGCCGGAGGATTTGAAGCGTGACCTGCGGAATGTCAGCTTCGATCCCGTCACCGGCAAGGCTGCGGGCTTCAAGCTGTTCGCGCGTAGTTTTTGACCAGTCTGACAGGTCCATCGGCTACGCCGTTCTGGCCTTCGTTCGGTTGGATCATAGGCTCCCGGCTTGCGTCATCAACCGTGCGTCATTAGATTCCGCGCGTGTTTCTCTGGAATGAACCAAGTCCGGTCGGGCCGCGCCCCGAACTGGTGAAAGCCTCCGTCTGCGCATGACACCTCCCGCCTTCCCAGTGTGTCGTCCGCGCCGGCTCCGGCAGTCACCTGTCTTGCGGCGCATGGTGTCGGAGACGCTGCTCAGTGCTCACCAACTGGTGCTGCCGTTCTTCGCCCGGCCCGGCAGCAAGGAACGCCGCCCGATCGGTTCGATGCCCGGGGTGTTTCAACTCAGCGTGGACGAGTTGGTGAAGGACGCAGTCGCAGCCCATGCTGCCGGGGTTCCCGCCGTGCTGCTGTTTGGCCTGCCGGAGAAGAAGGACGAACGCGCCTCGGGTGCGTATGCCCGCAATGGCATTGTCCAGCAGGCGGTCCGGGCCTTGAAAAAGGAAGCCCCCGTCCTGCTCGTCATCACTGATGTCTGTCTCTGCGAATACATGAGTCATGGTCACTGCGGCATCGTGCACCGGGCTGCGGGCAAGGTGCTGAACGACCCCTCGCTGAAACTGCTGGCCCGCACCGCCGTGAGCCACGCCGAGGCAGGAGCCGATGTGGTGGCGCCCAGCGACATGATGGATGGCCGCGTGCGGGCTATCCGTGGAGCGCTGGATGCCGGCGGCTTTTCCGACACGCCGATTCTCTCCTACGCCGCCAAGTATTCTTCTGCCTTCTACGGTCCGTTTCGCGAGGCGGCCGAATCCACCCCCCAGTTTGGCGACCGGCGCAGCTACCAGATGAACCCGGCCAATGCCGAGGAAGCCTTGCGCGAAGTGGCCTTGGACATCGCCGAGGGGGCCGACATGGTCATGGTGAAGCCGGCTCTGGCCTACCTCGACATCCTTCACCGGGTTAAAACTACTTTTGGCTACCCAACGGCGGCCTACGCCGTGAGCGCTGAGTATTCCATGATCAAGGCGGCGGCGGCGAACGGCTGGATCGACGAACGGGCAGTCACGCTGGAGGCCCTGCTGGGGATGCGTCGCGCCGGGGCGGACATCATCATTACCTACGCTGCGAAGGACGTCTGCGGCTGGCTCAAAGGCTGAGCCAGCCAGCGGTCAGGTCATTTGTCCGCACTGAAGAAGAAGACATAGACCAGGGTCCCGATGATGCTGAGGGCGATCACTGCGCCGATGATGATGAAGGTCAGGCTGGTCTTGTTGGTCTTCCGTATGAAGGCCGTATTCGTGGAACTCGTGACCCGCTGTGTGCCATGATCCAGTTCGTTCGGCTTGACGCCTTGCGGGATCAGGGAGGTGTTCTGCGGCAGCTTCTTGGGACCAGCCGGAGCGGAGGCTTCCAGGCGCGCTTCGACCGAGCCAAAACGAACCGTCTGGCCAACGGGCAACGAAGCCTCAGATACCTGCTCACCGTTGATGAAGGTGCCGTTGGTGGAATCGAGGTCTTTGACTATCACCTCGCCGCCCTTGAGCAGAAGTTCGCAGTGATGGCTCGAAACCGAGGGGGCGGGAATCTGGAAGCTATTGTCGTCCAGCCGTCCGACCGTGGAGCGTTCCGTCTTCAACTCGAAGGAGCGCCCGGTGAATCCTTCGGTCAGTAAGACTAGTCTCGGCATACGTCGTTCGATTTGACGGGATTATGGGCAGGGCGAATCCCAAGTCAAACCCGGGAGCGAACCCCGGTATCACCTGCGCTGCGAAGGATTCCGGCAAATGGCTCAAGGAGTGAGCCGGCCGTGCTCATTTGTCCCCGCTGAAGAAAAAGACATAAACCAGGGTGCCAATGATCGCCAGTGCGATCACTGCGCCCACAATGATGAACACCAGGTTGGTCTTGTTCCCCTTCTTCTTGAACGGCGAGTTCTTGTCGAACGTGGTGATTTTCTGCGTGCCCTGCTCCAGTTCGTTCATCTTCACGCCCTGCGGGAGCACGGCGGTCTTGTCCAGCATCTTCTTGCCGGACGCACCCGTCGGGGCGGAGGCTTCCAGACGTGCCTCGACCGAGCCGAAGCGCACGGTCTGGCCGACGGGCAGCGGGGCTTCGGTCACCTGCTCGCCGTTGATGAAGGTCCCATTGGTGGAGTCGAGGTCCTTGACCACCACATCATTGCCCTTGAGCAGGATTTCGCAGTGATGGCTCGAAACCGAGGGGGCAGGGATCTGAAAATTGTTGTCCTCCAGCCGTCCGACTGTGGAACGTTCCGTCTTCAACTCGAAGGAGCGCCCGGTGAATCCTTCAGTTAGTAAGACTAGTCTCGGCATACGTCGTTCGGTTTGAAGGGATTATTGTCAGGGCGAAAACCAAGTCAAACCCTTTGCAGTAGTTGAACTTTGCGATTTGCTTGCCGCCCTCCGTGCAACTGCCCATGCTCGCCCCGATTTTTGAACCGTTGAACTGACTCGTCGATGACCGAACCAGCCATCACCCCGGAGCTTGCTGGCTGGTCCGAAGCCAAATCGAGAGCAACCGCAGCGCAGCCGATGCCGTGAAATCTGAGCGAGCACAACCTGAAGTCTTTGAGTTCGAAAGCGAGGCACCAGCGACGTTTCCGTCGGCCTGCGCGACATGCGGCAAGCCAACAAAGAAGCTGATGGCAGTGCAGGTTTCCATCGCCAAGCCAGCAAGCTCAGAACTGATCGGAGATTTTTTGCTGGGCTTGTTTGGTGGCCCCGGCGCGCATCTGGTGCAAGGATTCCAAACTTTGAAGGCTGGTTCGGTTCTGATCCCATGTTGCACCACATGTCGTCGGCCTTACTACTTGGGCAATTTGGGGGCTTTGGTTTGCCTGATTGGTGGAGGTTTCGGTTTTGTCTTTTCGCTGAGGTCCAATCTTCCAACGTGGGTGCTGTTTTTCACCGTCATCCCATCTGCTGTGTGCCTTTTTGGATTTTTTATCCCGCACATGATCGGGAAATCCAAAGCGCTTCCGGCCACCGTATGGTTGGAAGGAAGCCGCTATCACTACCGTTTCACCAGCGGGGCGTTCCGCGACTGTTTGTTGAAATTGGCAGTCAGTCGGCATGCAGTTCCGCCGCCGCTCCCATCGAGTGGGCCTAAACCCTAGTTGTTAAACTCTCCAATGACCGAACCAGCCATCACCCCGGAGCTTGTCGCCAAGCACAACCTCACCCCGGACGAATACCAGAAGATCCTGGCCATCCTCGGCCGGCCGCCGAGCTACACCGAGCTGGGCATTTTCTCGGTCATGTGGAGCGAGCACTGCTCCTACAAGAACACCCGGCCCGTCCTGAAGACCTTCCCTACCAAGGGCAGCAACATCCTGGTCGGTGCGGGCGAGGAGAACGCCGGCATCATCGACGTGGGGGACGGGGTGGCCATCGCCTTCAAGATCGAGTCGCACAACCACCCCAGCGCGGTCGAGCCCTTCCAGGGCGCGGCCACAGGTGTGGGCGGCATCATCCGCGACATCTTTACCATGGGTGCCCGGCCAGTGGCGGCGCTGAACTCGCTGCGGTTTGGCGAACTGGCCAATCCCGAAGTCCGCCGGCTCTTTTCCGGCGTGGTGAGCGGCATTGCCCACTATGGCAATTGCTTCGGCATCCCGACCATCGCGGGTGAGGTTTATTTCGACAAAAGCTACGAGGGCAACCCGCTGGTCAACGCCTTCTGCCTCGGCGTGCTGCGGCACGACCAGATCACGCGCGGTGCGGCGCATGGCATTGGCAACCCGGTCTTCTACGTCGGCCCGGCCACGGGCCGTGACGGGCTGGCGGGCGCGGCGTTCGCCTCGCAGGACTTGACCGAGGAATCCGCTGAGCAGCAGCGCGGGGCGGTGCAGGTGGGCGATCCCTTCATGGAGAAGCTGGTCTGCGAAGCCTGCCTCGAACTGCTCGCCACCGGCTGCGTGGCCGGCATGCAGGACATGGGCGCGGCGGGCTTGACCTGCTCCACCTGCGAGACGGCGGCTCGCGCCGGCACGGGCATCGAAATCGAGCTGAACAAGGTGCCCCAGCG
>CAZOCL010000229.1:0-10492 GCA_964578245.1 uncultured Klebsiella sp.
GGCCGCATCACGATGGAACTGTTTGCCGATGTCGCGCCCAAGACGGCGGAGAACTTCCGCGTCCTGTGCACCGGCGAGAAGGGCTTCGGCTACGAAGGCTCCTCGTTCCACCGCGTGATCCCGCAGTTCATGCTGCAGGGCGGTGACTTCACCAACCACAACGGCACCGGTGGCAAGTCCATCTACGGGGCCAAGTTCGCGGACGAGAACTTCAAGCTGAAGCACTCCGAGCGCGGCCTCCTCTCCATGGCCAATGCCGGCCCGAACACCAACGGCTCGCAGTTCTTCATCACCACGGTCGTGACGAGCTGGCTGGACGGCAAGCACGTCGTGTTCGGCAAGGTGACCGAAGGCTACGATGTCGTCGAGAAAGTCGAACGCGTCGGTTCCCGAACCGGCCAGACCGCGAAGCCGGTGAAGATCACGAAGTCCGGGCAGCTTTAAGCCCAGCGGGGTAAACGAACGCTGCTATCGCCCGGCGCTTCCGTGAACGCGAAGCGTCTGGAGTGCGTGCGTCTTTCAGCACCGCTTTTCCGGTAGCTCGACATTCCAATGTCGAGACCAGCCTGTGCTGCCAGCTCCCACACTCGACATTGGAATGTCGAGCTACCCGTGCCGCGCAACTCAAAGCGGTGCTGAAAGACACCGCACTCCAGACGCTCCGCGACTTCGTGGCTCGCAACGGTGGCTGTTTGGGGACCACCCCAAGCGTCCTCAGTCAAAAACTCCTTCCCACCTCTGTTTTTTACTTTCTCGTATTCGGTAGACCGCATCATCTTGTCTCTCCACAGATCGAATCCAGCCATGTTTCAATCCTCTGACGCTCAGAACGATATCTGTCGCGTGCCTCTGTCCAATCGAAGGTCTCTTTTTCCATCTCCCACTCGTTCGTGTGCCCAGCAATAGCCCGCACGAGACGCTGGTAAATGAGGTGAGGGTTGGCGTCACCGGATCCACATCGCATGATCCTTTCGTGCAATCCATGGCCCAAAATGGGTAGAAATAAGTAACGAGAGGGAAGGTCGTAGAAGAAGCCGAAGCCAACGTAAGAACCTTGCGCCATGACTTCCATTTCATGTTGTAGTCCTTTGAGATAGGTGTCCACCCGCTCTCTCGGCCAATCAAGGACAATACCCAGGACATTGTTCCAAATCCTGGAATACCGTGACCACTTCGCCCTTTTAGTTACTTCGTCCACGCGCGTGTTTGTGTGACTGAGCTTATGCTTGCTCGTCCCGAACGATAACATCTCGCTCAATGATGTCAGCGATCTGCTGGAGCTGAAATACCGCTGCTGCCACGGCAGCGTCGGGATGATCGGCAAGCCGTTGCTGAAGGGCGCGAATGCTCCCATGCAATGAGACTGCCGTGTCGCCGCGAATGAAAAGTCCCGGCCAATCATCTTGGAACTGCATCGCTCCGGTCGGGGTCTGCCCCGAACTGCCGTAAAAAGGGATTCGTGTGATGCGTTTGGTCATGGCGTATGACGGGCTTAGCATTCTTGTTATGCGGGAAGCCTGCCGCAGAACCCATTCTTGACGGCCGGAACCGTAGGAAGGCGAGGAGACCGTGTCCATTGTTCTATAAACGCGCTTCCGCCCAACAATCGGAGCGCCGGTCTCCGACCCGGCGTGAACCGTCCGCAAGCCAGAACACGCCGGGTCGGAGACCGGCGCTCCGCAACCCGGCAGCCTAGTTCTCCTGCTTCTTCTTTCGCGCCTCGCCGGCCTTCCTCAGATAGTCCGCCACGCTGGGCACCGCTTTGCCCTGCGTGATGCTTTCCGCATCGACGGTGAAGTTGATGTAGGCCAGGCACATTTCATCCGTGGTCTGCTCGCCCCAGCGGACGGCCTTCGGCGGGGAGTTCGGGTTGCGCGGGTTCTTGTCCGAGTTGTCGTAGCGGGCTTCGAGCGTGACTTTTGAGCCGCGCGGGAGCTTCACGGGCTCCTTGAAGGCGTAGCCCATCTGCCAGTTGAAATCCCAGTCCGGCACATGCACGAGCGGCAGCTCCTTGCCGTCGGGCAGCGTGGCGAAGACGCGGATGTCGCGGCCCAGCAGATGCATGTGCGGCATCACACTGCGGACGGTCACGTCCGAGGGCACAGGCATGGAGGCCGTGGTGAAATAGTTGGCTTCGTCCGCAGGGATGCTGATGCGGCTGGCGAGTGGGAAGCTGCGGGCGCGCTTGTCCACCGGGGCCTTGGCGAAGTAGAGGCCGATCTTCGTGCGGTCGGTCTCGGGCTTGCCGTTCAGGTTGTAGTGGACCTGCAGGACGACGTCGGAATTCTTCGGCACGTTCACGCCAATGCCATCCGGCGAGCGGCGGGCGACGTTGCCCGGCGCCCAGCCGCCGATCTGGCCGGCGGAGGGAAAGCCCACGCCGCCCTTGGTGCGATACCCAGGGCCGGGATCGCTGGCGTCCAGCTCCCGGGCCTTGCCGGAGACGTCCAGGTGGACCAGCACATGGTGGACAACGCGGCGGTTGCCGGGATGAATCTCCACGGCGGAAAGCCATTTGTCCTCGGTGAAGCCAGTGGGGATGACGAAGTTCTGGTAGATGTCGCGTCCCTCGGCGGGGACGGTGTAGGCCACGGGCATTTCGAGGATGAGATCGGGTTCACCGTTGCGCCAGCCCTCGGGGAACTTGGGCATCACGGGGAGATCGGCGGCGTTCCCCTCCTTCGCGCCCTCAGCGGCCCACTGCCGGATGAGGCCGATCTGGTCGTCGGTGAGGCGGCATTCGTCCACGTAGGCGGGACCGGGCGCGGCCTTCCACGGCGGCATCACGCGCTTCTCGATGACGTTCGCGATGGTTTTGGCGCGTTTGGCGGCATCGGCGTAGGTGGTGAGCGCGAACGGCGCGACCTCACCGGCGCGGTGGCACGAGGCGCAGTTGTTGAAAAGGATTGGCGCGACGTCTTTCGTGAAGGTCAGAGTATTCGCCGGTCGCGGGGCATAGACGATGGGTTTGGGGTCTGGCGTCTGGGGTCTGGGGTTGGACTTCGCGCGCGGGGCAGCGAGGGCGAGGAGCGCGGCGGCACAGGTAATTCCGAGCAGGAGGCGGGGGTTCATGGGGTCTTGGTTTCCGAAAGGGTTTGAATGTGGCAGCCAATGGCTTCGGTGACGGGCTGGGCAACGGGCTTGCCCGCGAGCACGGCTTCGAGCGCGTCACGCAAGTCATGCTGCGTGACACTCTGCCGGCGCTGGCCGTAGTCGGCGTAGAGGTTGTTGATGCGTCCGCGATAAACGGTCTGGCCCTTGGCATCCAGGAGGAACGCCTGCGGGGTCCTGGTGGCACCGAGCGTCTTCACGAGGGCGTGTTGCGTATCCAGCAGCACCGGGCAACGGAAGCCGTAGTCGGTCGCGTGCTTGCGGGCGTCCACCGCGGTCAACGCATGGTCCACATGCGCGAGGTAAACGCCGACGCCTTTCGCGGAGTAGTCGGCGACAAGGCGGTTGATCTCCGGGGCGAAGGAGTTGGCGATGGGGCAGTCCGGCAGGGTGAAGATGACGACGGTGGCCTTGCGGGCGTCGGCCTTGAGCGGTTCGTGAAACTTGCCTTCCACATCCGCCACCTTGGGCGATTCAGCGGCGAAGCCGCCCGTGGCAAAGGCAACAAACAAGACGGCGAGCAACCTGAGCACGAAGCGCATCTCCCACTCCCCCATTGGGGGAGAGGGCCGGAGTGAGGGGGATGGGTGCCACAAAGTCCTGCCCGGTCTCGAATACGCAAAAAAACCACCCACCAAAACTGATTTACGGACGCCCTGGTCCTCCCCACGCCGCCCCCTCACCCTGCCCTCTCCCCCGAGGGGGGAGAGGGAAAGCGCCTGCGGTGCTTCGCTGCCTGCGGTGCTCATTTCCCGTCTTTCAGTTCCTTCGGCTCGCCCTTCGGAGCCGGCGGTGCGAACGGCCCCGGGCCCTTCGGCAGCGGCCCTTTGGGAAACATTCCCGGGCCGCCCTGCTGGCGGTAGCGCTCGCGCAGCTCAGCCCGCAGCTCTTCAAACAGCTTCTGCTGCTCCGGGGTCAGCTCGGCGGCGATCTCCTCATTGGAGCGACGGATCACCTGGAAGCTGCGTCCAGCCATCTCGGTGCGGAGTTGGGCCATTTCCCGCCCGGCGCGTTGCAGGACCGGGCGGATTTTCTCGACCTGTTCCGTAGTGAGCCCCAGGCGCTGCTCGTATTCGCGCAGCATGCGGCCGGGCATCCGCTCCGGATCGGTGCGGCTGGCCACGATCTGCTTCACCACTTTCAGCGTGACGGCCGTGCCGGTAACGCCGCCGGTGATGAAGATCGCCACCAGCGCGAGAATCACTTTCCAATGTCGGAGCCAGGTCATTGCTCGAAGAGGGGGTCAAAGGTCGCGTCAGCCACGGTGTATTGCTGGGTCCAGCCGGGCGTGGCGACATCGTAGCTCACCGCCACAGCGGCGATCATCAGTACCGCCGCGACCACGAGGCTGCGCAGGGAAACCAGTTCCAGCACGTCCCACGCAGAGGGCACGGGCTGCGCAGCCGCGGACCAGCGCGAGGCCACGCGGGTGGCGAAGCCGAAGGGAGCGCTGGCCTCGGCGGGCTTGGGAGCCTGGCGCGCGAGGCGGGCGAGCTTCTGCCAGTTGTCGTTCGGGTCAGTCATGGCGTTTCTGCTTTTCCAATTGATCAAGCTGCTTGCGCAGCTTCCGGCGCGCGCGGAAGGCGCGGACTTTGACGAGCGTCTGGCTCCAGCCGGTCTGTTGGGCGATCTCCGCCACAGAGCGTTCTTCCAGGTCCAGCAGGCGGATGACGAGCTGGTCCTCGGGGCTGAGCGTCTGCATCAGCTTGCCGACGAGTTCGCCAGCGTCCGCCGTCTGGGAGGGATGCGGCACGTGCTCGGATTGAAGCACGGCATCCAGCACCTCGGCCTCGCCTTCGGAGAGGTCCGCCCAGCGCCACTCAGGCCGGCGCTTCTGCGCGCGGAGCCGGTCCAGGCAGGTGCTCACGGCCACGCGCGAGACCCAGTGCTCAAACGGCACCTCGCCCCGGAACTGCGCGGCGTTGGCAAACACCTTCATAAAGATTTCCTGCGCCAGGTCTTCCTCGTCGAGCCGCCGGGGCAGATGCGCCCGGACGATCTTGATGACGAGCGGGTAAAGATGCTCGACGAGCGCGCGGGCGGCGTCCTCATCACGCTCGCGCACGCGCGCCAGGCAAACCGCGACATCCAAGCCGGGCTGCTCACCCATAGTTCAAATGGACACAAAACCAGCACAGGACTGGTGACGCGCGGGAGCGTAGGCGGTTACGGGGAAGTTGATGAAGCCCAAACTAACCTCCCCTTTCCTACTCTTAATCTTAATCCTAATCCTAATCTCGCCTCCACGGACGGGAAGACGATTAAGATTACGAGTAGGAGTAGGAATAGAAAAGGCGGGCTGGCCACTTGGACCAGCCCGCCGGCGCGAGAATCTTGATTGGGCTTAGCGCTGGGCCGACTTGGCCGAGACGTCCAGGCAGGCCGCTTCCTTCGTGCTGCGCACATACACGCGGCCGTTGCTGACAACGGGCGTGGACCAGCACTTGCCCTCCACGGTCTTGGCGCGACTGACTTCCTTGTAGCCCGTCGGCGTGGCCTCGACCGCAACGAGTTCACCGGCATCCGAGAGGCCGAGCACGTTGTTGCCGACGAGGATGACATTGCCGGGGCCGAAGCCGGGCTTGCTCCACTTGACCTTGCCGGTGGCCAGCTCGACACACTTCATCGGACCGGAACCATATTCCTTGAACTGGAACATGCCGTAGAGGTGGCCGTCCTTGTAAACCGGCGAACTCCAGTGGTTCGCCACCGCGTCGGGACCGGCGTGACCGGGCACGAACCAGATTTCCTCCGCTTTGAAGCCGGTGGCATCCTTCGAGATGCGCGCCGCACCGCCGCCCACGCCGTAACCGGCGGAGCAGAACACCAGGTCACCCGCCACGATGGGGGTCATCGCGGTGGAAACGGCGAACTTGAACGGGCGCTTCCACAGCAGCTTGCCGTCCTTGGCATCCACGGAGACGAGGCCGCTCTGGCAGAAAAACACCACCTGCCGCACGCCGTGAATGGTCGCAGCGACCGGCGTCGAATGCGTGATCTTCTCGTCGTGAGCCTTCCACACCACCGCGCCCGTCTGCTTGTTGAAAGCGAGGATGGACTGGCCCGCGCCGCCACCGGCGACGTAAACCAGGTTGCCTTCGATGAGCGGCGAAGCGGCGTTCTGCCAGCTAATGTTCCGGCCCGCGAAGTCCTTCAGCAGGTCCTTTTGCCAGGCGACCTTCCCGGTCTTGGCATCGAAGCAGGAGAGAATCAGCTTCGCGGACATCACATACACCTTGCCATCGCTCACGGTCGGCGTAGAGCGCGGACCGTCGCCACCGCCGTTGTCCTTGGTGCCGGCCTGGCCGCCGTCGCCCAGCTTGAGGGGGCCGAGCGGGGCCATCCACAGTTCCTTGCCGGTGTTGGCATCGAGGGCGACGCAGACTTCCTGCGGCCCGCCTTCCACTTCCCGCATCACCAGCGTGAACGCCTGCCCACCGCTGACACTGAACGAGCTGAAGCCGTCCGGAGTAGGCGTCTTCCAGAGCGCCTTCGGCCCGCCAGCGGGCCACTTGAGGGAAATCTTCTCGCTGGTGGAACCATCAAGGTTCGGCCCGCGATACTGCGGCCAGTCGGCCGCGTGGGCGATGGCTCCCGCGGCAAACGCGGCAGCAACGGTGGAAGCGAAGACAAACGTCTTTTTAGTCATGGCGGGACGGACGATAGGAACCAGCCTGAAATTCGCAATGCCGAAACGCGGGCGGGTCACTTCAGCGTCTTCTTCAGCCACGCGACCAACTGGTCTTTGAAATCCGGCTGCAGCTTGTCCCAGCCGCCCATGCCATGCGCGCCGTCAGGAATGGTGATGAACTCACAGGCGTTCCCGAGTGCCCTCATCTTCTCCTGAAACTTTACCGACTGCTCGTAGGGCACCTGGGCGTCCTTGCTCCCGTGGAGCAGCAGGAACGGTGGCAGCCCTTTGCACAGGTAAGTCGTGGAAGAGGCCGCACGGAGCGTTTTCCACGCTTCGTCGTTGATTTCCGTCAGCCCAAACAGCGCCTCCATCGAGGGTCCTAGCGCATTGCGGCTCTTCACCTGCAGTTCCAGGTCATGCGGCGCGTAGATCGGCACCACGGCCGCCACGCTGGTCTCCCCGGCCCCGCGCACGCCGACATACGAGACGAGATGCCCGCCCGCCGACTCGCCCACGATGGCAATGCGCTTGGGGTCGGCCTTGTATTGCTTCGCGTTGGCCTTCACCCAGCGGATGGCGCGCTCGACATCCTCGGCACAGGCGGGCCAGCGGTGCGCGGGAGCGAGACGGTAATTGATCGTGAACCAGGTGAACCCGGCCTTCGTGAGCGGCTCGAACAGCGGCTTGATGTAACTGGTCTTGTCCCCGCGCATGAACCCGCCACCGTGCACCAGGATGACCGTTGGGAACGGCCCGGCCCCGTCCGGCACATTGGCATCCAACGTGAGACTCAACTCGCCGACCTTGGCGAACTCGATGTCAGTCTTGAGTTCGGCGCGGAGTGGGAGAGCCAGGCAGGCAAACAAGCAGGCGAGCAGCAGGCGACGTGTCATGCCGGAAGTGTAACGACGAGCGGCCCGACGTAAAGCATGCGCGGCGATCCCTACCGGTTCACAGTCCACTCCAGCACCTCGGCTGCCTGCCGCACCTGGTTGCGCAAATTGCCGAGCACGCGTGCGAGGAAGTCCATCACCTCGAATGGCAGGTGCACGACATCCGCCGCACCCGCCCGCCAGGCCGCCACCTCCGCCGCCTCGGTGCTTGCGGTCCCGGCCACAAACATGACCGGCGTGTCAGGCTCAGCCGACTCCCGCCCCAGTGTCCGGCAAAGCTCCACGCCTTTGAGGCCGGGTGAGTCGAGATCGAGGATGATCAAATCGAAAGCCTTCATCCCGGCCAGTTCCAGCGCCCGTTCATAAGTGGCGGCCACGGTGACTTCCAGGCCGGCGCGTTGCAGGGTCCGGCGGATCAAGTCGCTGGTCCGGGGGCAATCCTCCACCACCAGCACTTGGGAGAAGCCTGGTTGCGGTTCGACTTGAAGCAGGGCTGCCACAACAGCCTTATCTCAAGCGGAATTGCGGCCTCGCACAATCGCCTCTTGTGCCTAGGTTGCCATATGGAAGCAGCGCAGACCGGAACGGCGCTGGCAGCGAACAGAACGCGGCGTTCACGCCGCAGAATGCCCAGACCGGAAATGCGTGCTCGAACCACCCGCGACCTGCTCACGTCTCTACAGCCTGAAGGCCGCGCTCCTCGGCCTCCGCGCCCGCCCGCTTCGGAGTTTATACCAAGGGGGGATGAAATCCGGTAGAATACGGCTCGATCATCGGAGGCCGCCTTCCTCCTCACCCCGGCCCTCTCCCACGGAGCAAGGCAGGCGTGCGGATTCCCCGGACGCGGACTGCGTTGCTCCCTCTCCCCAAGGGAGAGGGCGGGGTGAGGGGGAAGCCCGCGCACAAACCACGCCCATTCTACCAGCCTGCACCGGTAGTTGATATTACGTCCCCCCAGCGTGCCGCTCTGGAATCGGGGGAAACATGCCCAAACTCAGAACACCGGAATCGGATCGGTCTTTTTCACCGGGATGCCTTCCCAGATGACTTCCTCGGTCACTGGATCGTAGCTGAGGATGCGCTGCGCGCTGCCGGGTGCGGGCGGCAGATCTTTCTTCGGGAGCCACTTCGCCAGTTCGGCCTTGGTCTGCTGGTGCATGGGCGTGCTGGCCAGATTGTCCCACTCGTTCGAATCACGGACGGAGTCGTAAAGCTCCTCGGTGCCATCCGCATACCGGATGTAGCGCCACTGCTCGGTGCGAATCGTGTGGTTGCCTTGATTGTGCGTGGTGATGGCGGGCCACGCACGCGGAGCAGCGGCGTTCTCTAGCTGCGGGACGAGGCTGTGGCCTTCGAGATCGGGACGCGTGGGAAAACCACCCAGTTCCAGCAGCGTGGGAAAGATGTCGAGCAGCTCGGCGGGCCGTCCGCACTTCGCCGCCTTGGCAATCCCCGGCCCCGCGAAGATCAGCGGCACGCGCGTGCTGCGGTCCCACAGGGTGTTCTTGCCCGTGATGGCCTTCTCGCCGAGATGCCACCCGTGATCGCTCCACAGGACGACGATGGTTTCATCGGCGCGACCGGAGGCGTCGAGCGCATCGAGCACGCGGCCCACCTGCGCGTCCATGTAGCTGATGCTCGCCAGATAGGCGCGGACGAGCGGACGCCACTCGTTCAACTGCTCCAGCGTGACGAGCCGGGGCTCGGGCAGCCGCCAGTGCAGATACCAGGAGAAACGCGGTGTGTCATCGCGGTCGCCAGGCTTCACCGGCGGCATCTTGAGCGTGGCGTCGGGATAGAGTTCAAACCACTTCGGCGGCGCGAAGCACGGCACATGCGGGAGGCGGAAGCCGCAACTAACGAAGAAGGCCTTGTCCTTCGGAGCCTTCGCCAAAGCCTCGATGGCGGCAGTGGCAATCTTGTAGTCCCCGCCGTCCTCGTCCTTCTCCGGGAACGGTCCCCAGTCCATCGCTGGGTGCTGCGGCGGCGGGAGCTTGTTGAGGCGCTGCGGCGGCTTGCCCGCACCGGGAGCGGGCCCCCATTCGTTGAACTCAGCCGCGCGGTCCTTCGGCTTGATGGAGCCATCGTGGTAGATCTTGCCACAGGTGTAAGTGAAATAGCCGGCGCTGGTGAAGGTCTGCGGCAGCGTGATATGCTTCCTCGTCGTGTCCACGTCGCGGATGCCCGGCACGAGCCCGTAGATGCCGGTGGACGACGGACGCAGGCCCGTCAGCAGGCTGGAGCGCGACGGATTGCAGAGCGGGGCCTGGCAGTGCGCATTGGTAAAGAGCGTGCCCCGCGCGGCGAGCCGGTCAATGTGCGGCGTCTTCACCTGCGGATGCCCGCCCAGGCAGCCGATCCAGTCGTTCTGATCATCAATGGCGATGAACAGCACATTGGGCTTCGGCGCGGCGAGGGCCTGACCGCCAAGAACGCACAGAAACGCGAAGAGAGTAGCGAAGAGTGGTCGGCGCATGATGCTGGTTCAGACGGAGTGTCGCGGAACGGGAGTTACGGGGAAGAACGATAACTCCAAATTCCAAGCGCCAAATTCCAATGCAACAGGTGAATTTGTGGAAATTGGAACAAACATGTCTTTGCGGCTTCCAAGGCCGATTTGAAATTTGGAACTTGGAGCTTCTTTGGAATTTGGAACTTGGGATTTGGGTTCTATTTACCAGAGCACCAGCGCAATTGCCGCCATCATCAGCACCGCCCCGGCCAGCCGCCACCGCAGCACCGTCGCTCCCAGATGCTGTTCGCGGTTGCTGAACCAGTGCCCGATCGCCCACACGCCCACCACGCTCCACAGCCCGCGCGAGCTGTAGATCACGTTCGCCGTCGTCGCGCCGCC
>CAZOCL010000230.1:0-10489 GCA_964578245.1 uncultured Klebsiella sp.
CGAGGTCGCGCAGCACGATCCACTCGGGCTGGTTCGCGGCCACGGACTTTTCCCACGCGGCCAGGCGCTGCTCCCAGTCCGGCGTGCGATGCTTGAGGTCCGCCTCGATTTCGTTCATCCCCCGTCGCAATTCGGCAACCTTCATCTGCTGCTCGGCGGTGTAGTAAACCGGGCGTGCCTCGTGGTCATTGTTCAGGAAGGCGAACAGGCGGTAATACTCCTCCTGCGAAAGCGGATCGTATTTGTGCGAGTGGCACTGCGCGCACTGGATGGTCAGGCCCAGGACGCTCTTCCCGATGGCGTCCATGCGGTCGAACATCGCGTCCATGCGGAACTGTTCCGGGTCAATCGCGCCCTCCATGTTGACCATCGCATTGCGGAGGAAGCCCGTCGCCGCGACCTGCTCGTGCGTGGTGCCCGGCAGCAGATCACCGGCAAGCTGCTCGATGATGAAGCGGTCATAGGGCACGTCGCGGTTGAAGGCGTTGATGACATAGTCGCGATATGGCCACTGCTCGCGCGACATGTCCTTCTCGTAGCCATCGCTGTCCGCATAGCGCGCGGCATCGAGCCAGTGGCGGCCCCAGCGTTCACCGTAGTGCGGCGATTTGAGGAGCCGCTCGACCTGTTTCGCATAGGCGTCGCGCGATTTGTCGGCAAGGAAGGCGTCCACCTCAGCAATGGTCGGCGGCAGGCCGGTGAGGTCGAGATGCAGGCGGCGCAGCAGCGTGACCTTGTCCGCCTCGGGCGAGGGCTTGAGCTTTTCGCGTTCGAGCTTTGCGAGCACAAAGTTGTCCACCGGGTTTTGCGGCTTGAGGATCGCACTTTGCACTTTCGGCACGGCCGGCCGCTGCGGCGCGGTGAAGGCCCAGTGCGGTTTCGTCGCGCGGCTCAAGGCATCCGGCCAGTTCGCCCCCTGGTCAATCCATGTGCGGAGCAGGGCGATCTGCGACGCGGAAAGGGGCTCGCCGGTCCGGGGCATGCGCTCGTCGGCGTTTGGGTTGGTGACGAGCTGGATCAGCCGGCTGGCGCTGCTGTTGCCCGGCACGATGGCGGGCTTCCCTGATTCCCCGCCCCGCAGCGCCACGGCCTTGTCATCAAGGCGGAAGCCGGACTTCTGCTTGCGCTCGCCGTGGCATTCGTAGCAGCGGCTCGCGAAGATGGGCTGGATGTCGCGCGCGAAGTCCACATTGACCGCCGCCGGGGTCGGCACGGCACCGAGCACCAGCAGCAAAAAACTGAGACGGGCTTTCATGGCCTACAAATTCCGGCATAGGGCAAAGGGAATCCAGTCATTTATGAGGGCGAATACCCGCTCCGGGACAGTGTGCGGATATCCGCCCCGTTCGCAGAAACAACGCAAGCTCGGCTGGCCTAGTCTGATCTGTGCGGTTAGACTCGCGACCGTTCAGGGTGAGTTGGTTGAAGGCTTGACGCATGACGATCGAGAGCGAGGCAATGGCTGGCCAGCCAGCCGGGCGTGGTTTTGAGACCACGCACTGGAGCGTGGTGCTGGAAGCAGGCGGGTCCAGCGAGTCGGCCCGGCCAGCGCTGGAAACGCTCTGCCGTGGCTACTGGTATCCGCTCTATGCCTTCGTCCGGAGGCGGGGCCATGGCGAAGCGGAGGCGCAGGATCTCACGCAGGAGTTTTTCGCGCGGCTGCTGGCTGGTGAATCCCTCAAGACGGCCCAGCCGGAGCGCGGGCGGTTTCGGACGTTTCTGCTGGGCGCGCTGAAGAACTTCCTGGCGAACGACTGGCGCGACGCCCACCGGCTCAAGCGCGGCGGCGGCGCGGAACTGCTGTCGTGGGACGGGCTTGATCCGGCCAGTCGTTACGCCCTGGAACCGGCCAGCGACGATCCTCCAGAAGCGCTGTTTGACCGTCGGTGGGCCCAGGCAGTCGTGACCGCGGCGCTGAACCGCCTGGAGGGCGAGATGCGGCGCGAAGGCACGGCGGACCGTTGCACGACGCTGAAACCCTTTCTCCAAGGCGGTGGCGATGCGGAATCCTATGCCGCGGTTGCCGGCCGGCTCGGGTTGTCCACGGCGGCGACGAAGTCGGCGATCTTCCGCATGCGGCGGCGCTACGGGGAGTTGATCCGGGAGGAAATCGCCCAGACCGTCGCGTCGCCAGCGGAAGTCGAGGCGGAGATTCAGCATCTTATCACGCTGCTCGGCCGCCCGTGAGCAGGGGATCTTCAGTGATCAGTGGTCAGCATCCAGTGAACCGAACACTCCCCCGCCCCGGTTTCACTGAATGCTGCATACTGAATACGGATCGCTTTCCACGGGAAACTTCCCCTTCGGTTCGGTTCAGGTATTGAATGGGAACAACCCGATGACCGATGCGCCCCATAATACGGCCGGACGTTGCGCCCGCTGCGGCGCGTCGCTCGCCGACACCACGGCGGACGCGTTGTGCGTGCGCTGCCTGCTTACGGCGGCGCTGACGACGGACACGGAGGAGACCGACGACACGGCCGCGTTGCTCACTCCGGAAACCTTGCTCCAGCGCCGGGAGTTCGCCGGCTACGAGCTGCTAGGTGAAATCGCCCGTGGCGGCATGGGAGTCGTGTTCCGCGCGCGTCAGCCGAAGCTGGGCCGGCAGGTGGCCCTCAAAGTAATCGCGGCCGGGGAACTCGCCTCGCCCCGGATGGTCGAACGTTTTCGCACGGAGGCCGAGGCGGCGGCGCGGCTTCAGCATCCCAATATCGTCCCCATCCTCGAGGTCGGCCACCACGACGGCTGGCATTACTTTTCCATGCGGTTCATCGAGGGCGGCACGCTCGCCGCACGGATGCAGCAGGGACAGATGCCGCCCAAAGCGGCCGCGCGCCTGCTCGTGAAGGTCGCCCGTGCGGTCCATCACGCGCACCAGCACGGCGTGCTGCACCGCGACCTCAAGCCCACCAACATTCTCCTCGACGCGCAGGGCGAGCCACAGCTCACCGACTTCGGTCTCGCGAAAGTGATGGAGGACAGCCGTGACCTGACCCTCAGCGCGGCGGTCCTCGGCACGCCCGCCTACATGGCGCCCGAACAGGCGCTGGGCCAGACCCGCGACGTGACCGTGGCGGCGGATGTCTATGGCCTCGGCGCGATGCTTTACGAAATGCTCGCGGGCCGTCCGCCGTTCGCCGCGCCCAATACGCACGCCCTGCTGCGGAAGGTCACCGAAGAGGACGCCCCGTCCTTCCGTGCGGAATCGGCCACCGACCGCGACCTGGAAGTCATCTGCCTCAAGTGCCTGGAGAAGGACCCCGTGCGGCGCTACGGCAGCGCGGCCGAACTGGCCGATGATCTGGAGCGCTGGCTGCAAGGTGAGCCCATCCGGGCAAGGGCGAGCACTGTGTGGGAACGCGGCGTGAAGTGGACGCGCCGCCACCCGGCGAAGGCCGCGCTGGCGGTGCTCGTGCCGTCGCTGCTGCTCGTCATCACGGCGGGTTCGCTCTGGTTCAACGTCTCGCTCTCGCAATCGCGCCGGGCTCTGGCGGCTAGTGCGCAGGAGACGCGGCGCGAGCTGGTGTCGCAGCACCTGCACGAAGCCTCGCTGCTTACCGACGCGCACAACGGCTACGCCGCGATGCTCCCCTTGGCCGAAGCTTTAAGACTGGAGCAGCCGGAAGCCGGGGCCGTGCCGCCCAGTCTCGAACGTCTCCAGTTGACGTGGCAGTTTTCGCCCCGCCTGCAGCGGATGTGGGACGCCCGCGGCATCCCGGTCACGCTGGACTTCTCCCCGGACAACGCCCGCCTCACGGCGGTGATGCGGAACGGTGGGGAACGCACCTGGGATCTGGCTTCCGGGCGCGAAATTTCCACGACCGAGAGCGGGCCCAATCCGACGACCGGTCCGAGAGCGCATGTGGGCCGGCTGGTCAGTGCGGACGGGCGCTGGGTGGCGGCGGCCGACGGCCGGACGACCCGCATCAGCGATGCGCGCAGCGGCGCCGCGCTCTTTCAAGTCACGCCCGGCAACGCATTTCTGGACCAGGATTTCAGTCCGGACGGAAAATACTTTGCCACCGCTGCCTTCACCGATCAGGCCCAGGTGCGCACGGTGCCCGATGGCACGCGGTATCAATTTCCCATTCGTCATCACAACGGTGCGAACCGGGTGCGCTTCAGTCCGGACGGGCGGTTGCTGGCCACGGCCGGATTCGATTACCAGGTGCGGGTGCATTACGCCCGTGAACTCCGCCAGGCCATGCCGACCATCCAGCATGGCGCGCTGGTCGAGGCGCTCACCTTCAGCGCCGACGGACGTTTCCTGGCGACGGGTGACGCATGGGGGAACGTCCGCGTGTTCGACTTGTTCCTTCGCCAAAATTTCGTGCCGCCGGGCGCGACCCTGGCGCGCGGGACGGCGTTACGTCCGGACGGCAGGTTCGCCGTGCTGGTCGGCAACCAACACCAGTTGCAGTTGTGGGACATCGCGGCGCAACGTCCGGCGGGGGACGCGATGAATAGTCGCGGAACGGTCGCCCAAACCGTCTTCGCCGCCGATGGTCGCCAGCTCGCGGTGGCCTGTGGGAAGGAGGGCGTGCAAGTGTGGGATATGCCGGCGGGCCGGGTGGTGCTGGACCTGCCGGACGTGGGTTACGTGACGGCCGTCGCCTTCCACCCGGACGGCACCAAACTGCTCGTGGTGATCAATAGTGACTCCGCACAGATTTGGGACATTGCCCAACGCCGCCCCGTGGGACCGGTGCTGGAACGAAAGACCTTGGCCGATGGCCGCCCATTTAGCCCCCGTCGGATCAGTGGTGTTCACGGTTCCGCATCGGCCTGGAGTCCGGATGGCAGGTGGATAGTGATGGCCGGCGGAATCAATTACGTCACGGTGTGGGACGCAGCCACCGGCCAGCCGGTGGGCGACCCGATTTTAGCGGACGTTGGCGTGCGGGCAGTTGACTTCAGCCCGGACCACCAGCGCTTCGTTCTGGCGTTCAACGACCGTAACATCGAGCCGGCCGCCGCCCAGATGTATGAACTGCCCACGCTGCGTCCGTGGGGACCGCCGCTCATGCACGGTGACGGGGTGGTCAACGCCAAATTCTCCCCGGCGGGTGAGGTGCTGGCCACCGCCGGCGAGGACAGCGTGGTGCGGCTGTGGCGGGTGGCCGATGGCCGCCCGGCCGCGCCCGATTTCCGGCACGGTGGCATCCTCATCGCGCAGACTTTCCAGCCGAACCGTCAAGTGATGGCCACCGCCGCCTACGATGCTTCCATCCGCCTTTGGGACACCTCGCGCGGCGAGTTGATGGCACCGCCCCTGGTGCTGGGATACGCTCCGCAGACCGTCGAGTTCACCCGGGACGGGGCGACGCTGATGTTTGGTTCATCGCGCGGTGCCTCGAGTTTTTTTCGGTTCCGGGGGGTGAACTGGCCGGCCGGGTCGTGGCACCGGCTGGCGGTGTGCCTGAATGGAGTGAAGCTGGACGACCGCAGCCGCCGGATCGTGGTGGCTCCGCGCGAACTGGCGGAGACCTTTGCCGGCTTGCAGGCGGCCCAGCCGGAAGATTTCGCCTGGAATACGGATGCGGCGGGCTGGCACCAGCAATGCGCGGCGGCGGCGGAACTGCAGGGGGGATGGTTTACGGCCGTCTTCCATCTCCAACGGCTGGCCGCGCTGACGCCTGACGATGCCTCGCTCCCGGCTCGCCTGACCACGGCGAAACAGCGGGCCAATTGAGCAGTTTCGCCGCCGCGGGCCGATTGGCTCCAGTTGTTTACCTTCGCCGTTCCGCGAAGCCCCGCCACTTTTAGCGAAACTCCCTTCCGCAAACAGTTCAGGAACGTATTGCGGCCGTGGATTTGATCCCGCAGGGGACAAGCACCGGCCCGATACGAAGCATGAACACTCTGAGACTCAACCGACTGGTGCGGCGCGAGGAACGCCGCTTTCGCTTCCGCCCGCTCCCGCTCGCGTGGCGCGCGCTGACGTATCTGGCGTTAGTGCTGGTGCTGTCGCCGTCGCTGGTTCAGGCAGCGGATGTGGCCGGCAATCCCCAGGTTGTCGCGGGCGCGGCCACGTTCCGTCAGAACGGCAATCTCCGCACGATTGAGCAGCAGACTGGCGCGGCGGTCATCAACTGGCAGGACTTCGGCATCAAGGCCGGCGACATCACGCGCTTTGTCCAGCCCGGGGTGAACAGCGCAGTGCTGAACCGTGTGCTCGGTGCGAACCCATCCCTCATTCTGGGCCAGCTCCAGGCCAACGGCTCGGTGTATCTCATCAACCCAAACGGCGTGATGGTCGGGCCGCAGGGGCGCATTGATGTCGGCGCGTTCTTCGCCTCGACGCTCAACGTGAGCAACGAAGAGTTCCTCAAGGGCGGCAGCCTGCTGTTCAAGGGCGATTCCAAGGCCGGCATCCACAACTTCGGCACCATCAACGCCAAGGAGGGCGACGTGCTGCTCATCGCCTACACCATCAAAAACGCGGGCGAGATCAATGCGCCCAAGGGTGTCGCCGGACTGGCGGCCGGCTCGGAAGTTTTGCTCACGCACCAGGGCGACCAGCGCATCGTGGTGAAGTCCGGCGTGAAGGCCGACGGCCTGGAGACCGGCGTGGAGAACTCCGGCGTGGTGGCGGCGGCGCAGGCGGAGCTGAAGGCGGCGGGCGGCAGCATTTATGAACTCGCGGTGAACCAGTCGGGCGTGGTCCGCGCGACCGGGGTGGAGGAGAAAAACGGGCGCGTGCTGCTTACGGCAGACGGGGGCACGGTGAAAGTCTCCGGCGAAATCAGCGCGCGCAACGCCGACGGCAGTGGCGGCGAAATCCTCGTGGGCGGCGATTATCAGGGCAAGAACGCGGCCGTGGCCAACGCGGCGACCACCCTCGTGACCAGCTCGGCCAGGCTCGACGCCAGCGCAACCGCGGCGACGGGCAACGGCGGCAAGGTCGTCGTGTGGGCTGATGGCGCGACGCAGTTCAAGGGCGGCATCCTTGCGCGCGGCGGCGGCGCGGGCGGCGATGGCGGACAGGTGGAAGTTTCCGGCAAACGCGTGCTGGATTTCGCCGGCACCGTGGATGCATCCGCGCCCAAGGGCAGGAAGGGAAGCCTGCTGCTCGACCCCGACGCGATTGTCATCAGCACGGCGACAAGCCAGGATCTCATTCAGCAGGGTGGCTTCGTCCAGGCTTTGGCCGTGCCGTCGTTCCTGAACAATTCAACGCTGAGCGCACTGCTGGCCACCACCGATGTCGAAATCAGGACCGGCGACCCGGTCGGCGGCCCGGCCGGCTACAACGGCATCTCCGTCAACGCCGACGTCAATTGGGCGACGGCCTCGAAGCTCACGCTCGTTTCCGGCGACACCATCGCCATCAACGCCAACCTCTCCGGCGGCGCGGGCAGCGGGCTGGACCTTCAGGCCGGGACTCGCAGCGTGGCGGACGGCTCCGTGGGCACCATCTCCCTCGCCGCGAACAATTCCATCACCGTCGGTTCGCTGACGCTCGGCAAAAGCAGTCTCGCCGCGCCCGGTGGCACGGATGTCGGCACGGTGAACCTCGCCGGCACGGTGAACGCCTCGACCGTCACCGTGTCGCGCAATTCCGGCGGCTTCGCCGGAGACGTGCTCATCAACAACGCGAACAACACTATTGGCACGCTGACCGGCGACGGTTCGGCGGGGGCCATCGGCGGCAATCTGAAAGTCCGCGACAGCGCGGGCGGACTCATGGTGAGCGGCGACCTCAGCGGCGTGGCCGGCGCGGTGGAGATCGTGACCGGTGGCAACCTCACGGTGGCTGCCGGCGCAAGTGTGAAGAACACCGGCGCTAGCGACCTTGTGCTGGGTGCGCGCGGCGGCAGCTTCATCAACAATGCGGGCGCGGCGGCGGTGGATGCCAGTGGCAGCGGACGTTACTTGATTTACTCGGATGCTCCGGCAAACACGACCAAGGGCGGCCTGACCGGCGCCACGACCTACAACAAGACCTTCGATGCGAACGCGCCCGCGACTATCACCGCGCCGGGCGACCGCTTCCTCTACAGCCTGGCGCCGACGCTCATCTTCACGGCGGATGACAAGAGCAAGACCTATGGCGCGGCGAACCCGACGCTGACGTTCTCCACCAGCGGCCTGCTGACGGGCGACACGCTGGGCGCGGCGGCGACCGGCATCCCGACAATTTCGACTGCCGCGACCACGGGCACCGGGGCAGGCACGGCGGCGATTTCCGCCGCTGCCGGGACCGTGGCCGCGACGGACCTCGGTTATCAACTGGCCTACGCCCCGGGCACGCTGACGATCAACAAGGCGGCACTGACCATCACGGCGAATGACGCGAGCAAGACCTACGGCGCGGCGAACCCGGCCTTCAGCGCGGCCTTCAACGGTCTGGTGAATGGTGATTTGTCCACCGTCGTGAGCGGCTTGGCCTTCACGACGCCAGCCACCTCCGGCAGTGGCGTGGGCAGTTACACAGTGACTCCGGGCAGCGGGAGCGCGGCGAACTACAGCCTGTCCTACGCGCCCGGTGCGCTGACGATCAACAAGGCGGCGCTGACCATCACGGCGAACGATGCGAGCAAGATCTACGGCGCGGCAAACCCGGCCTTCAGCGCGGCCGTCAACGGGCTGGTGAACGGGGACTTGTCTACAGTCGTGAGCGGCATGGCCTTCACTACGCCGGCCACTGTGGGCAGTGGCGTGGGCAGTTACACAGTGACGCCGGGCAGCGGGAGCGCGGCGAACTACAGCCTCACCTACGCGCCCGGCGCACTGACGATCAACAAGGCCCCGCTGACCATCACGGCCAATGACGCGAGCAGGACCTATGGCGCGGCGAATCCGGGTTTCAGCGCAGCCTTCAACGGCTTGGTGAACGGGGACTTGTCTTCGGTTGTGAGCGGGCTGGCATTTACGACACCGGCCACTGCTGGCAGTGGCGTGGGCAGTTACGCAGTGACGCCGGGCAGCGGGAGTGCGGCGAACTACAGCCTCACCTACGCTCCCGGGGCGCTGACGATCAACAAGGCGGCGCTGACCATCACGGCCAATGACGCGAGCAAGACCTACGGCGCGGCGAACCCCGGCTTCAGCGCGGCCTTCAACGGACTGGTGAATGGTGATTTGTCCACCGTCGTGAGCGGGCTGATCTTCACCACTCCGGCCACGGCGGGTAGCGGCGTGGGCAGCTACGCAATCACTCCTGGGAGTGCGAGCGCGGCGAACTACAGCCTCACCTACGCGCCCGGCGCACTGACGATCAACAAGGCCCCGCTGACCATCACCGCGAACGATGCGAGCAAGACCTATGGCGCGGCTAACCCTGGGTTCAGCGCGGGCTTCAACGGGCTGGTGAACGGGGACTTGTCCTCCGTCGTGAGCGGCCTGGCCTTCACGACGCCAGCCACGACCGGCAGCGGCGTGGGCAGTTACACGGTGACACCGGGGAGCGGGAGCGCGGTGAACTACAGCCTCACCTATGCCCCGGGCACACTGACGATCAATCGGGCTCCGCTGACGATCACCGCCAACAACGCGAGCCGCCTGTTCGGCGCGGCCGAGCCGACGTTTACGTCACTCTTCTCCGGCCTAGTCAACGGTGACAACTCCTCGGTCGTCAGCGGCCTGCAGCTTGCCACCACGGCAACGGCGGGCTCTGCCGCGGGCAGCTATCCGATCACGCCATCCGGCGCGAGCGCGGCAAATTACTCCATCGCGTTCGCCCCCGGCCTGCTCACCATCGCCAACGCCATCCTCAGCATCACGGCCAACGACTTCGCCCGCACGTATGGCGCGGCGAACCCGGCCTTCACCGCCAGCTACGCAGGCTTCATCGGCGGCGACACGGCGGCCATCGTGAGCGGCCTGCAATTCAACACGGCCGCGACCGTGGGTTCCAGTGTCGGCAGCTACACCATCACTCCGTTTGGCGCGACGGCTCCAAACTACGGCATCAACTACGCGCCCGGCACCCTGACCATCAACGCGGCCGACCTGACCATCCGTGCGGACAACACGAGCCGCACTTATGGCGTGGCCAACCCCACGTTCACCGCGACGTTTACCGGTCTCGTCGCAGGTGATACAGCGGCGAACATCAGCGGGCTGACGCTGACCACGGCGGCCAACGCCGGCTCAGGCGTTGGCGGCTATGGCATTGCTGCATCCGGCGGGGCGAACGCGAACTACAACATCACCCGCCAGCCCGGCACGCTCACGATCAACAAGGCCCCGCTGACCATCACGGCAGACGATCTGGCGAAGAGTTATGGCATGGCGAACCCGGCGCTCACGGCCAGTTACAACGGCCTGGTGAACGGGGAGAATTCCTCGGTCGTGAGCGGGCTGGTGTTGAACACGACGGCACTGACCGGTTCGGGCGTGGGCGCGTATCCCGTGACCGGCTCCGGCGCAAGCGCAGCGAACTACAGCCTCACCTACGCGCCCGGCACGCTGACGGTGAACAAGGCTCCCCTGACCATCACGGCCAATGACGCGAGCAAGACCTACGGCGCGGTGAACCCGGCCT
>CAZOCL010000231.1:0-10372 GCA_964578245.1 uncultured Klebsiella sp.
TCAGCACCTTGCGGCAATACAGGTTCACCTCGGAATCAATCCGCCCCATGCCCAGGGTCTCGAAACTTCGCTGCGGCACAAACAGCAGCGCCTGAATCGCCAGCGGCGCGTCCGCGCTGAAGTGCAGGCGGAACAGCGGCTTCTCGTGGTCGTGCCCCACGAACGTGTAAAATTCGTTGTATTCCTCCTCCTTGATCTCGTTCTTGCTGCGCGCCCAGATCGCCTGAACTGTGTTCAGCCGCGTGCCATTCAGCTCGATGGGGAATGGCACGAAACTCGAGTAGCGCTGGATGATCCCCTCCGTCTTCCCCGCCTCGGCGAACTCCTTCGCGTCATCCTTCAGCTCCAGCGTGATCTTCGTCCCCCGCGGCAGGTCCGCCGCCGGCGCGATTTCATACCCGCCCATGCCCTCGCTCGTCCACTGCCAGCCCTGTTGGTCCGGCGCATACGACCGGCTCAGCACCGTGACCTTCTTCGCCACCATGAAGGCCGAGTAAAAGCCCACGCCAAACTGCCCAATCAGCCCCACATCCGGCTTCTTGTCCTCGGCGATCTGCTTGAGAAACGCCTTCGTGCCCGAGTGCGCGATGGTCCCCAGGTTCTCCACCAGCTCCCCATGCGTCATGCCCAGCCCCGTGTCCGTGATCGTGATTGTCCCGGCCGCCTCGTCTGTCGTCACCGCGATGGACGGCGTGACCTCAGACTGATGCACCGGTTTGCCGGAGGCCAGGTGGAACCGCAGCTTCTCGCACGCGTCCGCCCCGTTGGAAATCAGCTCCCGCACGAAGATCTCTTTGTCCGTGTAGAGCGAGTGGATGACAATGTTCAGCAACTGCTGAATCTCCGCCTGAAATTGATGTGATTCCGATTTGTTCATACGCCAAAATCCATAGTGAATCCCCTGCGCCGTCGTCAAGGGGCGCGCAAAATAGTGGTCAGATGCAAGGCGCGCAAGACGGGAGTCTGCGATGTCCCATTAGCCCCACTCGGCCACCGGCTATTCCGCCGTGAGCCCGCCCGGCCCGTATCGCTGGCGTCCCACGGGCCGTATCGCCGGCCTCCCTCGTTCCGCTTTCAACGCCCTACTTCCCGAACGCAATCACGTTCTTGATGCCCTTGGCCTTCCCGGTCAGCAGCTCCCGGAAATTCTCCACCGGATGCCGCGCCGTGATCACCTTCTCCAGCGCGTCTGGCCAGCGCTGCTTGAACTCGCCCAGGTCACGGATCGCTGCCTGAAAGGCCGCCTTGTCTGCGTTCACCGTGCCGAGAATGATCTGGTTCTTGAGCACCAGGTTCCGCATGAGCTGATTGCCCTCCAGTTCGATGTGGCCCTCCGGCGCGGGGATGCCGGTGAAGACGAACACCCCGTTCAGCCCCAGTTGCATCATCACCTCAAACGAAGTCTTCGACACGCCCACCGCCTCATAGACCAGGTCGATGTTCCCGACTCGCCTGGCCAGCTCTTCCGCCGAGCAGTCCTGAATCGAGATGTATTTCGCCCCGAAGGACTCGACCAGCGCCGCCTTGTCATTCGGCTTGGGCGAACGCGAATACACATAGGTGTCGAAGCCATTGAGCACGCATGTCATTGCCCCAAGGATGCCGATAGGCCCGGCCCCGAGCACCACCGCGCGCAGACCCTTGCCCTTCGGCTGGCCGGGCTCTTCGCACGCCCACGGCAGGCGCTTCTGGATTTGCCAGACCTGCGCGAGCCCCTTCTCCGCAATGGTGAGGGGCTCGGCGAGCACGGCAAACTGCCGTAGTTCCCTGGGCACCAGCGTGAAGTTCTTTTCCTCGTCCACGAAGAACTCGGTCATGTAGCCGTGCTGCTGCTTGATGCCGCGCTCGGTGAAATCCCAGGTGGCGCAAAAGTCCTGCCGGTCCACCCGGCACGGACGGCAGTTCGGGTCCGCGCACGGGCGGCGCACGGAAGGCACGACCAGATCACCAACCTTGATCTGCGTCACCCCCGTCCCCACCTCGATGACTTCTCCCAAAGCCTCATGCCCCAGCACCAGATAGTCCGACCCGGCTGGCGGTGCGCCATACACAAACGTGCAGATCTCGCGATCAGTCCCGCAGATGCCCACGTCCAGCGTGCGGACTTTCAACTGTGTGGGTGCGGAAATCTCCGGGTGATCGTGTTCGAGCTGGGCCACCTGGCGCTGGCCGGGGATCACGCCCACAGCGCGCATCTTGGGTTTCTTCATGTTCAGTTGATTCGGCCGCGTCGGCGAGCAGCGCGACGCGGTCCCGCATGATATACGTTTGGAACCAAGGCGACTCAAGCACAAGAGTTCAAGCCCGCTCAGCTTGGGACCACGAAGACCAGCAAAAGCGGGCCCGCCAACCACGCGAATGACGCGAATGGAAACCCACCACTGTCAGCCACCTTCCTTCCCGATGCCCGCCTTCATTCGCGTCCCTTCGCGTGTTTCGCGGACCAGCCGCCTTCTGTCTTTGAAACCCGTATGCAGCCTCCGACACCCATCGTTTGGTTTGCGCAGCAGCGTCGTGTGAAGAAAATCCCCGCCCATTCGTCAGCCGATTCGCATGAACCAACGCAACTTCATCCGCCGACCCGCTCAACTGCTCACCCTTGCCGCCGTCCTGACCGCGCTCTCCGCCCAGGCCGACGTCAAACTCCCCGTCATCTTCAGCGACCACATGGTCCTCCAGCGCGACCAGAAAGTCCCCGTCTGGGGCTGGGCCGATGACGGCGAGAAAGTCACCGTCGAGTTCGCTGGCCAGAAGGTCGAGACCACCGCCAAGGACGGCAAATGGTCCGTGGCCCTCGCCGCCCTCAAAGCCAGCAGCACCGGCACGAAATTCACCGTCAGCGGGAAGAACAAGGTCGAGTTCAACGATGTCCTTGTCGGCGAAGTCTGGTTCTGCTCGGGCCAGTCAAACATGGAGTGGAATGTGGCCAGTTCCAAGAACGCCAAAGACGAAATCGCCGCCGCGAACAACCCGCGCATCCGCCATTTCAAAGTGCCGCATGTGACTTCCGATCAGCCGCAGACCGAGGTGAAGACCTCTGGGGGCTGGCAGCTCACGGCCACCAACACCGTCGGCAACTTCACCGCCGTTGGCTACTTCTTCGCCCGCGAGATCCAGAAGGAACTCGACGTGCCCATCGGCCTCATCGGCTGCAACTGGGGCGGCACGCGCATCGAGCCCTGGACCCCGCCCATCGGCTTCCAGTCCGTGCCCGCGCTCAAGGCGGATTTCGCCGACAAGCTCGCGAGCTTCCCGGCGATGTCGCCGGTGATGGTCGCCGCCCCCCCCCAGCCAGTGCTGGACGAGACCGGCAAGGCCGTGCTCGACAAGGCCGGCAAACCCGTGCTCAGGCAGGTGCTCGACGCCAACCGTAGGCCGAAGCAGATCCCCTCCGTGGACAAAGATGGCAAGCCGGTCCTGAGCGCCAACAGCAGTTCCCCGCTCTCCATCTACAACGCCATGGTCCACCCGCTCATCCCCTACGCCATCAAGGGCGCGCTCTGGTATCAGGGCGAGTCCAACAACGGCGAGGGCATGCTCTACTTCGAGAAGAAGAAGGCGCTCATCAGCGGCTGGCGCACGCTCTGGAAGCAGGGTGATTTCCCGTTCTTCTTCGTGCAGCTCGCCCCCTACCGCTACGGCAAGCCGGAAAATCTCCCCGCCATCTGGGAAGCCCAGACCGAGACCCTTTCGATTCCCAATACCGGCATGGCCGTGACCACCGACGTCACCACCGTGGGCAACATCCACCCGCCCGATAAGCAGACCGTCGCCCACCGCCTCGCGCTCTGGGCGCTGGCCAAGACCTACAACAAACCCGTCGCCAGCTACGCCAGCCCGCTCTTTGACACGCTCAAAGTGGACGGCAGCAAGGCCCAGCTCACATTCAAGAACGCCGAAGGCGGCCTCAAGTCCCTCAACGGCCAGCCCCTCACCTGGTTCACCATCGCGGGCGAGGACAAGAAGTTCGTCGAGGCGAAGGCGGAAGTGACCGGCAACAAAGTGACCGTCAGCGCCGAGGGCGTCAGCAAACCCGTCGCGGTGCGTTTCGGCTGGCATGAACTCGCCGAGCCCAACCTCGCCAACGCCGCCGGCCTCCCTGCATCGCCCTTCCGCACGGACAAGTGGACCGACGCCACGATGCCGGTCTTCGCGCCGCCCGCACCGGCCAAGAAATAACCATGAAACGCCTCCTGCTCTGCGCTCTTCTGGCCGCGCTTCCGCTTGCCGCCTGCAAGCGGAAGCCGGCCGCAACTGCCCCGCCTCCGGAGACAGCCGCCGCACCTGCCAATCCAGCAGAAGACTTGAAGGCGCTCAATGACGCCGTGCGCGCCCATGTCATGGGCCAGCTCAAGGAGCCGGCCACGTTGGAAGACCTGGTGAAGACCGGCTTCATCAAGCGTCTGCCCACCGCCCCCCCGGGCAAGAAATACGTCCTCGACCCCAAGAAATCGTCCGTGCTCCTCGTGGACCAGTAGAACAGACTGCGGGCGTGACTCGTTGGAGCGGACCAGAGAGCGCGCTCGGCCTCATCTACGCAGCGTAGACTGCCAATCAGGGCTGAAAGCTCGTGTGGTGACAGCCCGGGGTGAAGCCCCGGGCAGACCGGTCTTCGAAACACTCCCGCCCTGTAAGGGCGGAACTCTTTCCAGAACGGCTTCCGCCTCGCGGTGTTCGGCTCTGGCCCGGGCAGTTACCGGACCGGCCTTCCCGTAATCCGTGGTTTCCAGCTGCCGTTTTCCGGCTCACTTGCACCACAGCGCGCTCGGATCACCTCGGGGCAAGCCCCAGCCGACATCCATCGCCCGAACGGACTCGATGTGTCCATCCATCTTGGCAAGATTAGCGCGGTTGTTATGCCGGGCGCTGAGCCGGGTCTGGTCAGGATACGTCCCCCAATACGGAGACACCGTCGTGGTCGGCGTGAGCCAGAAGGCGGCCTGCGCCGTAGCCGAGGTGCTCTCCTGCCATTGATCCGCGTTGGGATTCGTGAGGCTGGCGGCGGTGGCCGTCGCACAGTCAGCCACGTAGATCGTGATCGCTGGCTTGCTGACTTCCGTGACCCGAATGGGTGACGCATAGGAGCCGTTGTAAGTCCCAGGCTGATACGAGATGCCCAGCTCCGGATACCCCATGCCAATGCCCAGCGAAGCCGGCCCCTGACCGGCGAATTGAAACCCCGCGCACTGCGAACTCTTGAATGTCGCCCCGGAGTAAGGGCGCAGCAGGTCCACCCACCAGACCGCCGGGTTTCCGCCGATTGTGTTGGTCAGAATCACGGTCCCCGGAGGCATGAGCGCCGAATTGGCCCCATTCATGAAATTGTCGATCATCTTCGTGACCCGGTCATCGTTGCTGTCCGAGTATAGCACCGAGGCGATGCCGATCTGGTGCATGTTGTTCACACACGTGGCGGATTTGCTCTTGGCCTTGGCCTTGGCCAATGCTGGCAGCAGCAGGCTGGCCAGAATCGCGATGATCGCGATGACGACGAGCAGTTCGATGAGAGTGAATCCCTGCCTGCGCACGCGGTGCGCAGCAGTCAACCAGCTTCCAGAGCGCGAGGTCTTCATGGCGGAAACGGCGGTCGGTTCTAAATCCCGACGGTGCGACACTCCCCTTCCCGCCCTCCCCGGTCAACGGAATTTCTGCCCCCGGAGCGCGGCCCGCCGGGCCGCTTTGCGCGTGCGGGGTAAGAAAAGGGTTCGCACCACCTCGATGTTCTCACGCGCAAAGCGGGCGAGGACGCCCGCGCTCCGGCAAATGCGACGCCGTGCCCGAATACGCCACCGGAGCAATTCAGTTAAACAGCCCCCATTCAACACAGAGGCAGAGACCGCAAAGCTACGCAGAACCGGCCATCCGGGCAAAACCACCCAATGTAAACGCGCGTGGAAGACGGTCCTCTGCGTGCCTGTGCGTTCTCAGCGTCTCTGCGCTAAATCGAATACTGCTGTTACCGGACGCTCCTGCTCAGTGCTTCGATTCCGCCGGCCCGCCCGCAGCCCTCGCCGGCAGGTCGCCTTCCCCCAGCTTCCGCTTGAAGAGTTCCAGCACCAGCCCGTAGCACGTCAGCGCCAGCGCGGGATCGTAGCGATGCCCTTCATCCCGTAGGAAGGCATGCTGCCCGTTGAACTCGTGCCAAGTGAAGTTCAAGTTCGCATCAGCCATGGCAGTGTGGATCAGCGCCCGGCCTTCGCGCGGGACGTGCGGGTCCTGCCGACCCCAGATCATCAGCATCTCGGCGGAAAGTTCCGGCACGCGGTCGAGCGTGTTGTCGCACTTGCCCTTGCCGAGACCACGTTTGTGGATGTCCGTCGCATAGAAGCACACGCCCGCCAGCACGCCGGGGTTCATGCTCGCGCGAAAGCTCAGGTGCCCGCCGATGCAGATGCCCATCACCCCCAGCTTGCCGGTGCAGAGCGGGTGCGCCTTCAGGTAGGCCAGCACAGCCCGCGCGTCCGCATCATAGCCGGCCAGCTCCTTGGTGGTCTTCAGCTCATTCCCTTGGTCCGCCCCCGCCTGGTCGTAGGCGAGCACGGTGCCCGCCGGAAGGAACTCATGGTAAATCTCCGGCACCGCGACGACGAATCCGTGCCCCGCCAGCAGGGCGGCAGTGCGCCGGATGGGACCGGTGACCTGGAAAATCTCCGAGTAAAGCAGGATGCCGGGATAACGCCCCTCCGCCGCCGGACGGAAAACGTAGGTTCGCATCGGCCCGTTCGGCGTGGGCAGGTCGGCGAACTCGGTGTCTTTGATGGTCATGGGAGGAAAACGTGTTGCGTGTTGCGTGTTGCGTGAATTCGTCAGCGCGCACTCAAACTGCTGCGGCCAACACGCAACACGAGCGTCTTCACAGCAATTCCACCGCGCGGCCCAGCTCTTCATCCGTATTGTAGAAATGCGGCGAGAGCCGGATGTAGTTCTTGCCCGTGCGGTCAGCGCGCAGCGACGTGATGACGCCGGCTTCAGTCAGCCCCTTGTGCACGGCTGGCAGATCCGCATCGTCGCGCGTGATGGTTACGATGCCCGCGCAGTTCTCGGGCGGGGCGGCGGCATTGAGGACGGTCCAGCCCTTGGCCTGTAGCGCGGGCACGAGCACAGCACGCTTGCGCAGCAACTCCGTGGCGATGTTCCCGATTCCGACATCGGCCAGCATGTCCATCGCGGCCTTGAGGCCGACCAGGCCAATCAGGTTATGCGTGCCCGCCTCGAAGCGGCGCGCCCCCGAGTGAAAAGCCAGTTCGTCCTGCGCCGCGTAATTCGGGCAGCGGACGTTGTTCCAGCCGAGCGCAATGGGCCGTAGCTTCTCCTGCATCTCCTTGCGCACGTAAAAGACCCCCGCCGCACAGGGCGAGAGCAGCCACTTGTGGCCATCGGCCGCGAGGAAGTCCACGTTTGCGACGGAAACCGGGAACGCACCCAGCGTCTGCATGGCATCCACGCAGAAGAGGATGCCGCGCTGCCGGAGCGCCTTGCCGATGGCGTCCAGGTCAATGCGCCAGCCCGCAATGAAGTGCGCCGAACCAAGCGCGACCAGCCGCGTGCATTCGTCCACCTGCCCCAGCACGTCCACGGGACGGATGCGGCCCAGCTCACGCGTGTTCAGGTAGCGCACCTTCACCCCCTGGGCGGCCAGCGCCATCCACGGATACACGTTGGAGGGAAAGTCATCGTGATAGATGACGATGTTGTCGGTCCGCCGGAACGTCAGCCCGCCCGCCACGTAACTGAGCGCCAGCGAGGTCGGCCCAACGAAAGCGATCTCATCCGCCTGCGCGCCGACGAGCAGCTTGGTGGCGGACTCACGCGCCGCCCGGTGGAGCTTGGGGAGCCAGATCTCCTGATCGTCCTGCGCGGCCATGAAGCTGTAGTGCCCGATGGCATCGGCCGCGCAGCGCGCGAGCGGCGCGACGCCGGCATGGGCGAGATACGCCTTGCTGCGGCAGACGGGGAATTCGTCCTGGCGGAGGCGCTCGTCCGAGAGGATTTCGGAAACGGTCATGGCCGGGAGTGTAGGCAGAAGGCGTAGGCGATGGGAAGGCGCAGGATTTAGAAGAGAATCGCGGCCAACAGCGATCAACGGCACTCAGACCGCTCGATCATCCCGCCACGTTACTGCAGCGCCTTGGTGATGTTATTGAAATAGTCCATCCAGAACAGCACGACTTGAATGCCGATGGCGACCATGATGAGCAGAATGATTCCGATGGTCAGCCCCCGGGTAAACAGTTGCATCTGCCGGTGCCCCTCCACGCGGCCGTATTCGTGGAGTCGTTTGAGGGTGTCGTCGAGCTGGCCGCTGATTTCTCCCGTCCGGTAAAGGCTGGTGAACATGGCCGGGAAGACCTTGGTTTCGGAGAGGATTTCTCCGGGCGACTTCTGCTCCAGCTCAATCTGCGGCCGCCAGGTCATCACCTCACGGAGCAGCGTAGGCGATCCGCTGGCACGGGCCGCCAGTTCCCAGGCGTCCACGATGCCCGCACCGGCGGAGAACAAGGCCTCCAGCGCCGCCGTGAGCCGCGCGAGCGCGAGGTTCTGGCGCGCCCGGCCGAGCACAGGGATCAGGTTAAAGAACCGTTCCAACGCTTCACGCCACCATAGGGCGCGCGAACTGCTGGTCGAAACCACGAGGGCGGCAACCAGTCCGTAGACTACCCCATAGGCAAGCACCTTGCTAACCACGAACGCCACCCATTTGTCGTCCAATACTGCTTCTTTGAGCATGGACGGAGGGAAGATCAGGATCGCAACGTGGACGATGACGGTGGGATAAAGCATCTGCCCCATCACCTCCCGGGCCAGCTTGGCTCGTTCCTCGTAATAGCTGGCCAGAAGCCGGAAACACTCATCCAGCCGCCCGGACTTTTCCCCCGCCTCCAGCAGCGCCTTGTCGAAGACCGGCAGCCAGTCTCCGAGCGTATGCAGCGCGCCAACGAAAGTATTGCTGCGCTTGAGTTCCGCCAGCATCTGCGTGACGGGCGCGCGATAGGAGGCGGCGGGCGGACTCTTCTGGAGCGTCTGGAGCGCCCCGATGAGCGGCAGTCCCGCCCGGATCATCGAGGATAGCTGGTAGTAAAACTCGCCTCGCTGGACGAGCGCGCGGGGCGTGATGAGGAGGGCCATGTTACCTCCCCCTGCGCCTTAGGCGGCGAGCTGGTCGAACTGCGTCTTCAAGTCCTTCTTGGAACGCACGCCCACGACCTGGCCGACGACCTGGCCGCCCTTGAAGAAGATCAGCGCTGGAATGCCGCTGATGCCATACTGCGCCGCCAGCATGCCGTTCGTGTCCACGTTCACTTTGGCAATCTTCACCTTGCCGGCGTATTCGGTGGACAGCTCGTTCAGCACGGGCAGGAGCATCTTGCAAGGACCACACCACTCGGCCCAGAAATCCACCACCACAGGGGTGGCGGATTTGAGGACGTCGGCTTCAAAGGAAGCTTCGGAGACGTTGACGATGTTGCCTTCAGCCATGGGAGGTATCAGTTGAAAAGTTAGCAGCGAAGCGACGGCATCAACCGCCACCGAGAATCATGAGGAGCCGGACGACGGCGGCAATGCCCGCGCCGAGCGCGAGGATGGCCAGCGTGTAATCCAGCCAGCCGGCCTTGCGCACCACGACGCCACCAGCAGCCGAAGATGCGGCGGCCGTTTCCGGCTTGGGCAACGCCTTCTTGGCCGGCAGCGCCATCGCGGAAGCCGTTGAGTCCGGCAGTCCTGAAGTCGGAGCCTGAGCCACTTTGCCCGGGGCGGGGCCGGCGCTCGCGGCGGCGGGTTTGCTGCCCGGAGGACCGCTCTTGAGGCCACCGGGCGGCTTCATCGGCGTCGAAGCCGCAGCGGGCTGCGCCTGCGATGAATCCATCGTCGGCATCTCGGCCTCACCCGTCTCAGGAATCTTGGCGCTGGAGGCCGACTCATCCACCTGCGGGACAAGGAGCTTGATCTCCTTGCCGCCAGCGGCAGCACCGGCTTTCGCACCGCCCGCGGCGGGCTTCGGCGGGAGTTCGAGCCGGACGGTCTCCTTGGCGGCCGAAGGCTTCGGCGGCAGGGACAGACGGACGGTCTGCTTGGCGATCGGCGCTCCGGGCGCGGCCGGGGCCGCCGGAGCGGCGGGCGCGGCCGGTTTGGGAGCGGCGGGGGCAGGCGGTTTGGGAGCGGCCGGTGCCGCCGGTGCCGCCGCGCCAGCAGAGCGCGGAGGGAGTTCCAGCCGGACCGTCTCCTTCGCGGCAGGCTTGGGAGGGAGACTGATACGGACAGTCTCCTTTTTGGGCTGAACCTTGGAACCCGCGGCAGATGGTGGGGCGGCGCCAGCGGGCAATTTCAAGTTGTCGGCCATAGAAAGTGTGTCGGCGCGTGACGCTAGGGAGGG
>CAZOCL010000232.1:0-10367 GCA_964578245.1 uncultured Klebsiella sp.
CGTTCAATTCGGCGGCAAGGTCCATCAGCTTGAGCAGATAGTTCTCGTGCCACTTCTCGATTTCTTGCGGTGTCTTCTTGGCGATGTCCGGCGCGATGAAGGGATTGCCGGACTTGGTGCCGGTCCAGGCGCTGGTGTGCACCCAGAACGGGCAGTGGGCGGAGACGCCGTCGAGGGTCATGCCGCGCGATTCAAAGGTGTCGCGGATTTCCTTCGCAGACTTGAAGAGTTTGCCGCCGTTGAGGTGGTAGTTGCTCGGCTGGATGCCGGTGGCTCCGGCGGCCTTGGCAAAATCAAGCGCCTCGGCGAGGGACTTGCCGCCGTGCTGGGCGCACTCGAGGCTCGGATGGTAAATGGGCTGGGCCATAGCTGTTCTGTCGTTGGTTGGTTGCGCTGTCGGTGATGAAATAGCAAACGCGCAGCAAGTTAGGCAATTCCAAAGCCACGCGGCGGACGAAAACTTTGCAAAAACCCGGTTGCTTCCCGCCGGCTCCCCCCTTAAGCAAAGGCCTGCCAGCCCGGCTGGCCTTGCTCATGGCTCACTTTTACGACACCCACGTTCATCTCGACTTTCCCGACTTCGCCGCCGACCTGCCCCAGTTGGTCGAGCGAGCCACGGCGGCAGGCATCACCCGGCTGGTCAGCATCGGGACCGACTTGGAGAGCAGCGCACGCGCGGTGGCGCTGGCCGAGCGGTATGAAAATGTCTTCGCGGTCGTGGGCTGGCATCCGAATGAGGCCACCCACGCCCCGGGCGATATCCGTCAGGAACTGCGCCAGCTCGCAAAGCATCCCAAGGTTGTCGCCATCGGCGAGACCGGGCTGGACTACTATCGTCTGCCCAGCGGCAAGGGTGGAACAGTGGCAGACGACGAGCCGATCAAAGCGCGCCAGGCCGAAATCTTCCGGCAGCAGCTCGAAGTGGCAGCGGAGACGGGCTTGAACTGTGTCATCCACACGCGGGGCGAGTGCTTCGAGGAAACGCTGGCCATCATGCAACCGTTCGCGAGCCAGGTGCGGGGCGTGTTCCACTGCTTCGTCGGCACGCCGGAGCAGATGCGCCGCGTGCTGGCGATGAACTCCCTCGTGAGCTTCACGGGCATCCTGACCTTCAAGAATGCGCAAACGGTTCGCGACGCACTCGCCGCCACTCCATTGGGCAGCTTCATGCTCGAAACGGATGCGCCGTTCCTCGCCCCCGTTCCCTACCGAGGCAAACGCTGCGAATCCGCTTACGTGAAGGAAATCGCGGCGGCGGTGGCCCAGGTCAAGGGATGCTCCCTGGAGGAATTGAGCGCGGCGACGTGCCAGACCGCCCACGAGTTTTTCCCAAAGCTCAAATGAAGGCTGTGGCGTGCCGGAATTGAACTGAAACCAGGCGGTTGACCGAGCGCCTTTCTATAAACGCAGAGGCGCTACGCGACCGAACCTCAACCCAAGTTGACCATAGAGACGCGATGAACACAGAGATTTGCCATGGTTGCGGTTCTGTGTCCCGCCACCGCACCAACCAGAAACCGCAGCAGATTTCCCGCAGATTCAGGACGGCCACAGATGGGAAAAACATCTGTGGCGTCCTGAATCTGCGGGCCCCTTCTGAGTTCCCTCGTCCCCTTCCGCTCTGTGTTCATCGCGCCTCCGTGGTCAAAAAAACAGCCGGAAAAACCTTCTCAAGACGCAACGCGGCCGGGGAATGGCACTGCAGAGGTCGCAGAGATTGCGCTGAGGCCGAAGGGAACTATCCGTCTCCGCGTCTCTCTGCGGTCTCTGCGCCCTTTGCGTTAATGCGTGTCACCCGGCCACTTGGATTGCGACTCCGCGCTATGTCTCTGCGTTAAACGCATCTGGCTGCCACGGCATCGCGGGCTCAGAGCTTTCCTGATAGGCGCGGCGGCAGCGTTGCCGTAACCTCCGCGTGACGTTGATGAAACACCTTTCCCTGTCGGGCCGCATTGCGCTCGGAGCCAGCTTGTTCTGCCTGCTCATGGGTGGGCTTGTGCTGGCGGGATGGTGGCTGGACATGCCATCCTTCAAGGCGTTCATCGCGCCGACCGGCTACCTGAAGGCCAACGCAGCGCTGGCCTTCATGCTCGCCGGGGCCGCGCTGGCACTGAACTCAACGCCCAACGTCCGCCGATGGGAATGGTTCGTCGCCCACCTGCTGGCGGCACTGGTCACGCTGATCGGTGGCCTGACGCTGGCGGAATACCTGCTCGGCACCAACCTCGGCATTGACGAACTGCTCGCCATGGATGCGCAAGGGGACGAACTCGCCCCGCCGGGCCGGATGTCCGTAAACAGCGCGATTGGCTTCCTGCTCGCGGGCCATGTGCTTACGCTGCTGAACGGCCAGCCCAGGAAGCGCCGGCGGCCGATGGCGGTGGGCCTGCTCGCGTGCGTGCTGCTCGGGCTCGCACTGTTCTCCCTGTCCGGCCTGGCGTTCGACGTGCCGACCACCTATCGGTGGGAAGGGGCCCAGCCCATGGCGCTGAGTTCCGCGCTGGGGTTCATGGCCCTTGCCGCCGGGCTGATGGCGGTGGCGCACGAGTGGGGCCAGCGCGAAGGACTGGCCCTGGTGCGCTGGCTCCCCCTCGCCGTGGGCACCAGCGCGCTGACCATCACCCTCCTGCTCTGGCAGGCATTACGCGTGCAGGAAGAGCGGCAAATCGACCGCATCATGACGCAGCAGGTGCGGGAGATGCGACAGCTCATTCATGCCGAGGCCCAGACCCGGGTGCTCGCACTGACCCGGTTCGCCCGCCGCTGGGAGATTCAGACGATTCGTCGGCCGTTGGAATGGGAGGCGGAAGCGCATCTCCATCTCGCGCACTACCCGGACATGCGGGCCATCGCCTGGGCGGATGACAACCTCACCCCGCGCATGATCCTGCCCCGCGCGAGCCTTTCATTCCTGGACACGAATGCCGCCCCAAGCCTGCGCCGGGAGGCGCTGCTCCGGGCCGCGCGCGACCGCCAGGATGTCTTCGCCTCGCCGACCATGGACGCCGACGGGGAACGGGTGTTCCTCATCATGGCCCCCATGAATCGTGGAACCAACTTCTCCGGCCTGATCGTCGGGCTGTTCAGTGTGAAAGGCCTGATTGACTCGGCCCTCGGACCGGTAAAGCGAGGGCAATGGTTCAAGCTGCTGGAGGGCGAGCGCGAGATTTTCCGCAGCGCCATGTCTCCGGGAGAATTGGGGCGTCCGCGCCAGTTGGAAGTGCGGATTCAGGACCTTCCGTGGACCATGCATGCCTGGCCCACCCGGGACGCGCTCGCAGAGCTGCGCACCCCGCTCGCCACGGTGGCGCTCGGTGGGGGCGCGACCTTCGCGGGACTGCTGGGCATTGCGACCTACCTCGCGCAGACCTCGCGTGCGCGAGAGCGCCAGCTCCGGACGGGCAACCAGGCGCTGGAAGCGGAAGTCGCCGAGCGCAAGCAGGCGCAAGAGCAGTTGCGGGAAAGCCAGCAGCGTCTCCAGGCCATCCTCGATAACAGTTTTGCGATCATCTACCTCAAGGATGCCCAAGGCCGTTACCTGCTGGTCAACCGCCGATATGAGACGCTCTTCCACCGGGAGCGCAACACCGTGCTGGGCAAAACAGACCACGACATTTTCCCCAAACTGATGGCCGATGCGTTCCAGGCCAATGACGGCCGCGCGCTCAAATCCCGCGACGCCGTAACCATCGAGGAGATCGTGCCGCAGGACGACGGCCTCCACACCTACGTCAGCGTGAAGTTCCCGCTGCTCGACGCGTTTGGCGAGCCGTATGGGGTATGCGGCATCTCGACCGACATCACAGAACGCAAGCGTGCCGAGTCCCAGCTCCGCACGAGTCATGAGGCGCTGGAGTTTGCCAACCACCGGCTGCGCGGCATCATCGAGGGCACGCACGACCGCATCGCCGCGCTCGACACGCGCTACTGCTTCCTCACGTTCAACTCCGCCTACCGCGAGGCCTTCCGCCGCGATTTCGGCAAGGACATCGAAATTGGCATGCGCTTGTCCGACCCCCTGGCGCATCTGCCGGACGAGCAGGAAGAGCAACTGGTCGTCTGGGCGCGGGCGCTCAAGGGCGAGTTCTTCACCATCTCCCGGGCCATGAAGTCCGGCGGTGAACTCCGCCATTTCGAGATCACCTTCAGCCCCATCCGGGATGAGCATGGCGAACTGCTCGGTGCCGCCCAGCACATCCGCGACATCACCGAGCGCCAGCGCGCTGAGAACGAACGCACGCGGCTGCTCGCCGAAGTCGCCAGCCGGAACGCGCTGCTGGAATCCGCGAACAAGGAGCTGGAGGCGTTTTCCTACTCGGTCTCGCATGACCTCCGCGCCCCGCTGCGGCACATTGACGGTTTCGCCGGCCTGCTCCAGCGCACCAGCACCGCCAAGCTGGACGCGAAAGAGCAGCGTTACCTGACGCTGATCACCGAGTCGGCCAAGCGCATGGGCCGGCTGATCGACGACCTGCTGGACTTCTCCCGCATGGGCCGCGCCGAGATGCGCCACGATACCGTGGACATGAACTCGCTGGTGCAGGCCGCACTGCGCGATCTGGAGCCGGACACGCAGGGCCGCGTGATCGAATGGCGGGTCGGTCCCCTGCCGGTGGTGCATGGCGACGCCTCGCTGTTGCGGCAGGTCTGGGCCAACCTGTTGTCCAACTCGGTGAAATACTCGCGCCCCCGGCCCAAGGCCATCATCGAGATCGGCTGCCAACTGGATCACGCTGAGGAAACGCGCTTCTTCGTCCACGACAACGGGGTTGGCTTCGAGATGAAGTATGCCGAGCATCTTTTCGGCGTGTTCCAGCGGCTGCATCGTCCGGAGGAGTTCGAAGGCACCGGGATCGGCCTGGCCAATGTCCGCCGCATCATTGCGCGGCACGGCGGGCGCACGTGGGCCGAAGGCCAGCCGGATGCGGGTGCCACCGTATGGTTTACGCTTCCGAAATTGACGGCGGAGGCAAATGGGCTGAAAACTCCCGGCGGCAGCGCGTCCAACCCACCCACAACCAACTGACATGGCTTCGGGTAACAAACGCATCCTCCTGGCGGAGGACAATCCGAACGATGCGGAACTGGCGCTTTGCGCGCTGGATGAGCACCGGCTCGCGCATGAAGTGATCGTGGTAAGGGATGGCGCGGAGGCCCTCGACTATCTGTTCCGTCGTGGCATCCATGCCGCTCGTCCTGCCGGTCAGCCGGTGGTGGCCTTCCTTGATCTCAAGATGCCGCGCGTGGACGGGCTCTCACTGCTGCGCCAGATGAAGGCAGACCCGGAGTTGCGCACCATCCCGGTGGTCATGCTCACCTCCTCGCGCGAGGAATCCGATCTCGTCGAGAGCTACCAGGCGGGCGTGAATGCCTACGTCGTCAAGCCGGTGGACTTCCAGCAATACCTCGAAGCGGTGAAGCAGCTCGGCCAGTTCTGGGCGCACATCAACGAACCGCCCCCACGCGCCCGCCTCGTCGCGTGAACTTGCCCGCCTGCTTGAGTCTCGGCTTTGTAATCGTAGTCGTGCGACTGCGATCCAAGGTGCGGCGCGCTTTCAGTCCCCTCGCCCCCTTGGGGGAGAGGGTTAGGGTGGGGTTGGCTGCCTGCGCAAGTAGTCCTTCCTTGGGTTCCAGTGTCTCGCCCCCTCACCCCAGCCCTCTCCCCCGATGGGGGAGAGGGAGAAGAAACGCGTCGCCTCCATTTAACAAAGCAATCCTCAGCACTCTTGTTTTCCTGCTGCTTGCGTTTTCCGCCTCCGCCCAGCCGCGCGTCGTCATCAACGAGATCCACTTCGACCCCGCGGAAAAGAAGCCGCTGGAGTTCATCGAACTGCACAACCCCAGCGCGACCGAGGTTGCGATGGGTGGCTGGCTCCTGGGCAAGTATCGCTTCGGCCCCACCAATTCGGTGGCTCCCAGTGGGTTCGTGGTCGTAGCAGCGGACCCGGTGGCCTTCCAGAAAGCCTATGGTTTCACTCCGTTGGGCCCGCTGGCTGGGAAATTGAACAATGAAGGCGAGCGGGTCGCGCTGCGGGATGCGGGCGGGAAGGTCGTGGACGAGGTCCGCTACGGCGTCGGTTTCCCGTGGCCGTCCGCCACAGCGAGCGCCGGCTCCTCGCTGGAGCGGGTGCATCCAGGCCTGCCCGGGAAGTTCGCCAGCTCCTGGCGTGCCTCCGGCTTCACCGTGGAAGGCACCGTGGGAAAGAAATCACCCACGCCCGGCAAGACCAATTCCGTCGCCACCACGCTGCAGCCACCGGCGGTGGAGGTGGTCACCCACTCCCCGCAGCAGCCGCGTTCCGGCGAGGCCGTCAGCGTGACGGTGCGCCTGGCCGAACTGCGCAACTACACGGCCGCCAAACTGCTGGTCCAGGTGGTGGAGCCGGGTAATTATATCCGCAAGTCCGACCCGACCTACGAGCAGGGCTGGCGCGAGTTCCCGCTGCATGACGACGGCAAGGACGGGGATGCGCGCGCGGACGACGGCGTCTTCACGACGGTGGTGCCCGGCGAATTCCAGAAGCACCGCCGCCTGCTGCGTTACCGCGTGATCCTCACCGAGCGCTCCGGCGCACAGGTGCGCCTCCCCTACCCTGACGATGAATGCCCGAACTTCGCGTGGTTCTGCTACGATGGCGTGCCGGCGTGGACCGGTGCCAGCCAGCCCGGCAAGACGACCGCGCTCACTTTCAGTCCGAACTTCCTGAACACTTTGCCGGTCTATCATCTCCTCGCCCGGCACGATGACGTGGAGCATAGCCAGTGGGACGGCGGCTACAACAAGCGCCGCCTCTTCAGCACCTTCGTCTGCGATGGCCAGGTCTTCGATCATGTGCAGTTTCAGAACCGCGGGCAGGCCAGCACTTATGTCAGCGGGAAGACCAAGTGGGGCATCCACTTCTTGCGGGCGCATGAATTCACCCCGCACAACCACTGGGGCCAGCCCTATGTCCGCCCGTGGGATCACCTGAACCTGAGCGGCTGCGCCAGCCCGTGGGTGCAGATCAACCGCGGCATGGCGGGCATGGATGAAGCGGTCTCCTTCCGTTCCTATCACCTCGCCGGCGTGCCGAGCCCGAACACGCACTGGATTCACTACCGGATCATCTCACGCGCGGAGGAGGCGAACCCGAAATCCCAGTATGAGGGCGATCTCTGGGGACTTTACCTCGTGGTGCAGGACCCCGATGGCCCGTGGCTCAAGGAGCGCGGCCTGCCGAATGGCAACACGTTCAGCCCCGAGACCGGCAAGAAACACATCGCCACCTCGATGCCCAAGGACGGCTCTGATTTCAACCAGTTCATGAACGGCTCACGCTCCACCAAATCCGAAACGTGGTGGCGTGAGAACCTGAATCTTCCTGATTACTACAGCTTTCACGCGGTCAACCGCATCGTGTCAAACGTGGATCTCCGGCACGGGGCGAACCACTTCCTCTACCATTCACCGCGCGATGGCTGGTCCCCGGTGCCGTGGGATCTGGACATGATGTTCATCCCGAAGACGCACTGGCCGGGCATCGTGGACCAGACACGGTGCCTGGATCTGCCAGTCCTGCGCCGTGAGTATCAGAACCGGGCGCGTGAAATCCTCGACCTCTTCTGCTCGGACGCTTCGCCCACCGGCGGCCAGGTCGGCCAGCTTGTCGAGGAACTGGCGCGTGCCATCCAGCCGGCCGGCCAGGAACGGAACTGGGCGGAACTCGACATGGCGATGTGGAACTACCACCCGCGGACGAATGACAAAGGCGCCTTCTACCGCAACCCTGCCAGCCAGGGCATGAGCGGTGGCGAGTTCAAGCGCACGCTGGCCACGCCGGACTTCAACGGCTTCTGCAAACTCATCGTGAACTTCTGCACGGATACGCGGACGAATCGGAACTACGCACCGAACGATGGCAATATCCTTGGCTACGGCTTCGGCCACCTGTGGTGGGAATCACGCGATGCACAGATTCCTGAGCGGCCCGTGATCCGGCATCTGGGCAGCGAGAAGAAAGGTGTCCAAGTCTTCCAGATCTCGCCCTTCACAACACCAGTCGCGACGAACCAATTTGCAGCGGTCGAGTGGCGCGTGGGCCGCAGCACCGCACCGGGCCAGCCAGGCTGGAAGGCAGGCAAGCCGTGGCATTACGAAATCGAACCGCATTGGAGCAGTGGCGAGCAGGCGCAGAGCGAACCGCAGGCCAAGCTGCCCAAAGAAGCCTTCGACGACACCGGCACCCTGCGCGTCCGCGCCCGCTACAAGGACAACACCGGCCGCTGGAGCCACTGGAGCGAACCAGTGCAGTTGACACAGCGCTGAACTGGCTGGCTGAAAGCCTGGCGCGGCCGTTGGGTAGATTCCCCAGGCATGAGAAGTCGCGAAGCGTCTTGGAGTGCGGCGGCCCTCCGCCGCTTTCGGTTGAGCGCACGAAATAGCTGCGAGTCTCCCACCGCCCCGCGCACGGGAAATAGCGGCGCTGAATGACACCGCCCGTCCTCCGTAGCAGCACTGCGGAGGGTGGACACTCCAGACGCTGCCGCGACCTCCACGGCCCCCCGCCTTCGCGAAGCGTCTTGGAGTGCGGCGCGTTCCACCGCCGCTTTCGGCTGAACGCACAAAACGGCCGTGCAGGCGACTACCACAACGGATAATTCGTGAATCCATCCCCACCCACGGCGTCCACTTTCCATGCTGCTGCTTCAAAACGGGCGGTCGTCCTTCACCTGCCAAGGGGTGTCGCGCCGCTCGGCCTTGAAGGCGGGCTTTCTCGGAGCGCTGGGCTTGAGTTCGGCAGACCTGCTCCGCATGCAGGCGCAAGGCGCCGCACAACGCAAAGGGAAATCAGTCATTCTCCTCTGGCTGGATGGCGGCCCAAGCCATCTGGAAACCTACGACCCCAAGCCCGACGCCACGAGCGCGTATCGCGGACCGTGGGGTGCCATCGAAACGAACGTCTCCGGCATCCGCATCTCCGAGCAGCTCCCCCTGCACGCGAAACACGCGGACAAGATGGTCTTCCTCCGCTCGGTGTATCACAAGACCGGCGACCACTTCGCGGGCGCGCACTGGATGCTCACGGGCCGCTTCGGCTCCACCTCCACCGACAAGGAGCAAAAGTATCCTTCCCTCGGTTCATTCGTCGCGCGCACCCGTGGACCGAACGCCCCCGGCGTGCCCGCCTATGTCGGCCTGCCGGCGGCGCAGAGCGTGTATCTCTTTCCCGGTTACCAGGGCGCGGCGTATCTCGGTCCCGCGTTCAATCCCTTCGACGTGAACACGTCGCAGAAGTATCTCGCGGCGAGCCAGACCGGTCCGGTGCAGAAACCGCAATGCCTGGAGAATTTCACGGGCGACGTGGCGCGCACCCAGTCGCGGGTGGACCTGCTCACCCAGCTCGATGGCTTCCGGCGCGATCTGGACCGCGGCAAGCTGATGGATGCGATGGACCGCTACCAGCACCAGGCCGTGGACATGGTGACCGGCAACCGCGCCCGTGATGCCTTCGACATTGAGAAGGAAGATGCGAAGACGCGCGACCGCTACGGGCGCGGGCCATGGGGGCATTACACCCTGCTGGCCCGGCGGCTCGTGGAATCCGGGGTAAGCTTTGTGACGGTGGACATGCCGCATTGGGACGACCACTCGGGCATCGCCAAAGGGCACGGCTACAAACTGCCCGTGCTGGACCGTGCGGTGGCCGCCCTGCTGGAAGACCTGGGCGAGCGCGGGATGCTGAACGACGTGATGGTCATGGTGATGGGTGAATTTGGACGCACGCCCAAGATCAACGAAGGCCAGCCCGGCATTCCCATCCCGGGCCGCGACCATTGGGGCGATGTCTTTTCAGTCATGCTCGCCGGGGGCGGTTTGAAGACCGGCCAGGTCATTGGCGCATCAAGCACCAATGGGGAATTCCCGGTCGAGCGGCCGCTTACCCCGGCGGACGTGCTCGCGACCGTGTATCACTTCCTCGGCGTGGACCCCGAGCAGACCTTCAACGACTTCACCGGCCGGCCCGTCCCCATCCTCGACGGCGGCCAGCCCATCCGCGAGATCATCTGACGACACGGAGCGCGGGCTTCAGCCCGCTTCATCGTCCGAAGGCTCCGTGGATGCTCACGCTCAAGCAGTAATCACGTTGAAGCGGCCTGAAGGCCGCGCGCCCGTCGCCGAGCCGCTGCTCCGCCTTCATCCAACCGATGAAGGCTTTTTGTTTGCCGTAAATCGCGGGCATCTCTAGCGTCGCCGTCGCTGCTGGCGGGCAAATTCCAACTCCGGCTCCCCGTGGCTACCGCGACTATGAATCACAAACCGCTGACGACCGCTGAACTCGCCGAACTGACCGCCGGACTGCACCGCCTTTCGCGGAACCTCTGGTGGA
>CAZOCL010000233.1:0-10325 GCA_964578245.1 uncultured Klebsiella sp.
CAGTGCCGCGCCCAGCGTTCGCCGAAGTGCGGGGAGGCAAGCAGCTTGTCCACCAACGCTTCATAGGATTGCTTCGACCCGGGAGAGGAATAGGCACGGGCAAACGCCTCAACGTCCTCCGGCTTGGGCGGCAGGCCGGTGAGGGCGAAGCTCAGGCGGCGGGCCAAGGTGCGCGCGTCGGCTTCGGGGGCGGGCGGGAGCGAGGCTTTCTCCAGCCGGTCCAGAATGAAGCGGTCCAGCTCGGTGCGACACCAGGCGGTCTGCTTGACGGTTGGTGCAGCGTGTGGGCGAACGCGCTGCAGGCTCCACCACTCGAGGCGCTTCTGGAAGACCGCCTCCGGCACGCCCTCGGCGGCTTGCGCGGACGGGCGCACCAGCGCCAGGGCGGCGAAGAGCAGGAGGATGGACGCAGCGGGTTTCAATTCGGTGAGCGGACGAGCGCGGTGAGCTGGGGCGAAATTGTATGTCGTGACCGGGCCACGCCAGACGCTGGACGAGGCTGAGCCGGTGTGTTGGACGAGACTGGCGGCAGTTTCATTGCGGTGCGAGGGGAAAAGGTGGGAGGAAACGGCGTGAGGGGACACTCTTGTCCCCCTTGCAGGGCATCCGCTGCGCCGCTTGCCTGGTCGGGCAAAGGTGACAGGAGTGTCCCCTTTCACGGCGCGTCCTCGCTTGCTTCGGCGTGGCGTTTCCCGCCACAAATGGGCAGTCCACTCGCGCACGCGCCATGAAAACCGCCACCGGCACCACTCTCATCCGCAACGGCCAGCTCATCGACGGCACGGGCAAGGCCGCAGTCCCCAACGCCGTGCTGATCCTTCGCGACGGGCGGATCAGCTATGCCGGTCCGGCGGCGGACGCGCCGTCACTGCCACCGGACGTGGAGACGATTGACGCGCGCGGGGGCACGATCATGCCCGGCCTGGTGGAGGCGCACTTCCATGCGACGTATTTCAACATCGCCGCGCTCGAAGACCTCGACATCAAATATCCGGTCGAATACGTCTCGCTGCTTTCCTCGGTGAACACCCGGCTCGCGCTCGAATGCGGCTACACGGCGGCGCGTTCGGGCGGCTGCCTGTTCAACGTGGATGTGTGGCTCAAGAAGGCCATCGAGGAGGATTTGATCGCCGGGCCGCGCCTGGCCAGCAGCGGGCGCGAGATTTGTTCCGCCGGCGGGCTGATGGATTGGAACCCGGAGTTCCGCAAGATCGGCATGGAAGGGCTGGTCTTCATCATCAACGGCCAGGAGGACGCGCGGAAGGCCGTGCGGGCGCTGGTGAAGGACGGCATCGAGTGGGTGAAGACGTATCCCACGGGCGATGCGGCGTCGCCGGACATCAACGACCATCACACGCTGTGCATGACCTTCGAGGAGATGCATGCAGTCGTGGCCACAGCGCATAATCACAAGCTCAAGGTGACCGGGCATTGCCGCGCCACGCAGGGCATCAAGAACGCGTTGCGCGCGGGCTACGACACGATCGAGCACGGCACGTTCATTGACGACGAAGGGCTGGAGATGCTGCTGAAGCGCGACGTGCCCTGCATCCCCGCGCTCTATTTCGAGAAGGCCAGCATCGAGCGCGGGCCGGAGTTTGGGCTGCCGCAGGTGGTGATTGACGGGCATCAGGAAACGCTCGACGGCGGGGCGGAGAGCGCGCGGCGCATCCTGCGCGCCGGCGGGCGGCTGGGCATGGGCGGCGACTACGGCTTCGGCTGGAATCCGCACGGCGACTACGCGCGCGAGCTGACGTTCTTCGTGAAGGATGTGGGCCTCACGCCGCTGGAGGTCATCCTGTGCGCCACCAAGACGGGCGCGGAGATCATGGGGCGCGGGCAGGAGTTCGGCACGCTGGAGGCGGGCAAGCTCGGCGACGTGCTCATCGTGGATGGCGATGTGGTGGCGGACATTTCACTGCTCGAAGACCGGAAGAAGTTCATCGCGGTGATGCAAGGCGGCGTGGTGAAGGCCGGCCAGCTCGCGAAGCCGTTTCCCACGGTGGTGAAGCGCGAGAAGTAAGTTCCGTTGAGTTTCATTGGCAAAGGCAAGGCGGACCCGTGGGCGTTCTATCCAGGCAGATGAACCCAAAGATTCAGGGAAGACAAAGATTGCGAGATAGGAAGGATTGGCTGTGCGAAGACCGCGTATGGAGTCCCGGCTTTAGCCGGTGCGGCGCTCGATTGTCCTGGGCGCTGCGCGCGGAGCGTCAGGAACCGGGCAGCGTTCCGCCGGCTGAAGCCGGGACTCCGAGCGCGGTGGTTTTGGCATGAGCTTCGCAACGCGAGCATTTGGCGGAGTGCCGGCAATGGGCTTCGCGGAAGGACCAGCAGCGGGTCCGCCATTGCTCCTGTTGCACGGCGTCACGCGCGGCTGGCGGGATTGGGAGCTGATCCTCCCGGCACTTACGCGGCAGTGGCGCGTCCTCGCACTCGATTTGCGCGGGCATGGCGGCTCGGGGCGGGCGGAGCGCTATCTCGTCACCGACTACGTCACAGATGTGGTGCGCTTCGTGCGCGAGGGGATTCATGAAGCGGTCGTGCTCCACGGGCACTCGCTCGGCGCGATGGTGGCAGCGGCGGTCGCTGCTGAATTGCCGCAACTGGTGCGGGGTGTCGTGCTGGAGGACCCGCCGTTTCATACGATGGGCGAGCGGATTCATGGGACCGGCTGGCAGGCGCAGTTTACGGGCATGCACGAGGTGGCGCGACGAGGCGGCACGGTGGAGGAACTGACCGGTGCGCTCGCGGACATTCGGCTCCCAGCGGCCGGTGGCGGCTTCAAGCGGCTGGGCGAATTGCGCAGCCGCGAATCGCTGCGCTGGAGCGCCGAGTGTTTTACCCGGCTCGATCCCGAGGTGTTTGCTCCGCTCATGGCAGGGCGGTGGCTGGATGGTTATGACGTTGCGGACGTGTTCGCGCGCATCCGCTGCCCGGTGCTGTTGCTCCAGGCTGATCCGGCGGCTGGCGGCACGTTGAGCGATGCCGATGTGGAGCTGGCGAGGCGCACCATCCGGGATTGTCAGTGCGCGCGGTTCCCGGGTGCCGGCCATCAACTGCATCGCGATCAGCCGGAGGCCGTGCTGCGGTCGGTGACAGAATTCTTGGCACGCCTCCCGCTTTGTCGGAAAGATTCTCTGAATTGCGACACATGAAAAAACGCGTCCTCTGCCTGCTGTTTCCGGGGTTTGAAGAAATCGAGACCATCGCGCCGATTGACATCCTGCGCCGCGCCGGAGTCGAGGTGGTCGTGGCCTCGCTCACGGGCGACAAACTCGTCACCGGGCGCTGCAACATCACCGTGCAGGCAGACGTGTCGCTCGCGAATGTCGAGGCGCAGGACTTCGACCTGCTGCTGATCCCCGGCGGGCCAGGCATCAAGGCGGTGCGGGCGGATGGACGCGCCGCGTTGCTGGCGCAGCGATACGCGCAGGCGGGCAAGCCCGTCGCCGCGATCTGTGCCGCGCCGACGGTGCTGCAAGACGCGGGGCTGCTGGCGGGCAAGCGCTTCACGTCGCACGCGGGCGTGCTGATGGAACTGCCGGACTCGCAGTTGCACGAGCGGGTGATCGAGGACGGCAACCTCATCACCTCGCGCGGCGCGGCCACGGCGGTGGACTTCGCCCTCGTGCTGGTGCGGCGGCTCTGTGATGAAGCGGTGATGAAGGAAGTGGCGCGGGGGATCATGGCGTAGCGCAGGGGGCTGACATTCCCCCGGAGCGCGGCCCGCCGGGCCGCTTTGCGGGTGCGAGTGTCATCCTGCATTGCGCACGCTTGCGGCGCTCGCCCGCGCAAAGCGGGCGCGACGCCCGCGCTCCGCTGCCGCGCGGACGGAAGATGCTGGACAGGGAAAACGCTGCCGCTCACCGTTTCGCCATGCGCCCAGCACAACCTCCGGCCTCGCTGCCCGTGGCGGTTTCATTCCGTTCGCTCATCGTCCTTTTGTTCCTGCTGGCGGCTACGGCCTGCCAGGCGGCCCAGTTCGTCCTGTTCGACGTCACCTTCACCTTTACGAAGGAAGACGCGGACAATTCCAAGCCCAGCAAGTCGCACTATTACGTGAAGGGTGCCGCCATCAACTCTGACCGCCCCCGCGACTGGACGGCTCCCGTGGATTACCGCAACGGCACCGTGCACATCCGCACGGAGGTCCTCGAGAAGCCGGCGGGCGGCGAACCGACCACCTGGAGCATCTGCTACATCCCGAACAAGGGCCAGGGCAACGGCTACGGCTGCACCGGCACCGATCTCTACAAGGAGAAGGGCGTGTATGAGAAGGACGTCTCGATGAAGGCCTTCTGGCAGAACGACGGCATCGTCTGGACCGAAGGCATCAAACAGATGGACCTGGTGATCAAGGACGGGAGCGGCGGCAGTGGCCACGCGCACAAGCGGGCCGACCACGAGAAGTTCTTCCCGACCAAGATCCGCTTCACGGTGGTCCAGGTTTCCGCCGGGGCGAAGTATGACCCGAGCCTGGTGCCCAATTTGCCCAAGGGCGCGGGTGCCGATGCGGGGAAACCAAAAGCAGCGGCCACGGACGAGGGCAAGAAAACTTCCCAAGCTCCGGGTTGCTGCGGCAGTCCGGTGAAGACTGAATAGCGGGGCGTGAACTGGACGGCGGGAGAGCCCGCCGGGCCTCAGGCCGCTTTTTCCTGCACCAGCACGGCCTTCTTCGCCTTGAGGTGCTTGGTGAGGGCTTCTTTATTGCCCAGAGAAGAAGGTCCTCGCACGGTGTTGCCCTTGAGGAGCTTGTAATTGACCAGCGTCTTGCCCACCTGGCCGATGTGACAGGTAACCCCTTCCATCCGCCAGATCTGACCGGCTTCGATGGCTGGCTGCACAGCTTGCTTCTTCGATTTCATCGCGGTTTTTGACGGAATTTGCGTCCGTCTGTTCAACAATTGACTGCCGGGGCTTGCAAGGCCGTTGCCCCAGACTATTCTCGGGGCTAATGAAACCACAGGTTCGCAAGTTCATCAAGCTCCACAATGCGCTGCTCCAGGAACGCGTCCGGATCGAGGCCCGGCTCGGGGAAATCAGCCAGGCGCTGAAGGACGGTCCGGTCGGGGTCGCGGCGGCCGCTCCCGCCCCGAAGAAGGCGCGCCGGAAGATGAGTGCTGCGGGCCGGGCCAACATCATCGCGGCCGTCAAGGCTCGGTGGGCCAGGGCCAGGGCGGCGGCGGCGGGAAAGTAAACTCCCGCTGCCATGAAAAGCCTCTGGTGCGCCGTCTGGTTGGGTCTCGCCGTCCTCGGATTTGCGGCGGACCGTCCGCCGGTGCCGGACCGGCTGGTGGTGCTGACCTTTGATGATTCGGTCGCGAGCCACGCCACGTTTGTGGCCCCTTTGCTGAAGAAGCACGGCTTCGGCGCAACCTTCTTCATCACCGAAGGGTTTGAGTTTCTCACCGACAAGGAGCACTACCTGACCTGGGAGCAGATCCGGGCGCTGGATGCGGCGGGCTTCGAGATCGGCAACCACACGCGCCGCCACGCCGCCGTGCCCGGGCAGACGCCGGAGAAACTCGCCGCGGACGTGGAGCATATCGAGCAGCAGTGCGCGACCAATGGCATCCGCCGGCCAGTAAGTTTTTGCTACCCCGGCTACCAGAGCGGCCCCGCCGCCGTGAAGCTCCTCCGCGAGCGCGGTTATCAGTTCGCCCGGGCAGGCGGGGCGAGGGCGTTTGACCCGGCCACGGACGAACCGCTGACCCTGCCGCAGGCCTTCGATGGCAAGCCGGACTCGACGCTGGAGCAGTTCAAGGCGGCGGTGGCGCTCGCCAAGGACGGCAAGATCGCCGTGATCACCTTCCACGGAGTGCCGGACATCAAGCACCCGTGGGTGAACACCGACCCGGCGAAGTTCGAGAGTTATATGGCGCACCTGAAGGAACAGGGTTGCCGGGTGGTGGCCTTGCGGGAGCTGGCGAAGTATCTGCCGGCAAAGCAGCCGTGAGCCGCTCACGGCAGTGCCCAAACCGTTGACAACCCTCATAGGCGCCGCAGCGCATGGTTCGGCGTTGCGGGTGCTTGGAATCGAGGCGTCATGCCTGAAGCTCCCGGGAATCGATCCTAACGCCGCCATACCCGCGCAAAGCTGATTGGCACTCCACGGTGGGCGCCCAGCTTGGCTTCGACTTCACCCAGCGGTCATCGATGACCTGTTCGCGCAGTTCGGCGAGTTGCCAGCCCGCCGCGAGCGCCGCCTTCGCAAGGTCGGAGAACAAATGCACGTGTGTTTCAATGGCAACCGGATCGCCATCGGCCGCCTGAAAATGCGTCGGCATCCCGGTTGCCATGATGAAAGACGGATGAAATCCAACCACCACATACACCGCATCGCGCCGGGCAAGTCGCTCGGCTTCGGCGTATAACGGTGCAAGTTCGGCGAGATGCTCGTCAACGAGGCACGTCGTGACCAAGTCTTAATTCGATGCGGGCAGTCCGGTCGCGCAAACGTCGGCCAAGGTAAGGGACGAGAACACCGCCCGATTGCGTGCGAGCTGCAGCATCTCCGGCGCGGCATCAACGCCGTCGATGGCTTGCACGCCTTTGCTCGCGAGCCACACGGCCGTGCGCCCGGTGCCGCAACCGAGATCCGCGCAATGCTCGATGGCGCGCCAGGTGACGCTCTGGATTTCGCCGAGCAGCCACAAATCCATCTCATGCTTTATGGTCTCCTCGTAGGTTGCGGCCCATTGAGCGTAACCTTCGCGCGCCGAGACAGTGCGGTAATTGCGTCGATCAAATGTAGAGAAAGGCGGCATACGAAACTAATTTTTGTGCGCGCGCAGCAACGCCTAACGACCCAAGCTCAGCGGCCCGGCGCATCCGCCTTCGCCCATGGCTTCCGCCGGCTCTGAAGCTATGGCGGACAAGACGGCGTGACAGGCAGGGATGCAACGATTGGAACCGCGACGCTCACGCCGGGTTCCCTGAAGCGCATGGTTTGATGCAATCATCGTATCAAATCTTCTCGAACCACTCTTCCACCTCTGTGGCGTCATCATCCCAAGTGCAACGCTCTCCATCAGGTCGTCGAAACCATAAAACCGGGTCTGACTTCATGCCAGCGAGAACTACCCACTCCTCACCGCGACCATGGACTGTCCCAGTGGGAACTCCATCATGAGTGGCAACCACGATGTCCTTCTTAAGTCGGACTCGTTCCCCGGCTACCAGACCGCACTTGTAACGAGTGAAGCTGTTACTCGGGGTAGAGCCGTGTAGTATCCACTCGCTCATAGATGCACCTAACCCAAGCTCAGCAACTCGGCGCATCCGCCTTCGCCCAGGCTTCCGCCGTCTCTGAAGCTATGGCGGACAAGACGGCGTGACAGGCAGGGATGCAACGATGGCAACCGCGACGTTCCCGCCGGGTTTGATGCGGAGCATGGTCAGGCCGCGTCATGCTGAATTCTCCTGACCGCTGTATCCAACGTCTCAATGTCTCGACTCTGCCAGCCACGCTGCCGGCACTCTCGCAGAATCTGACGCGCCGCCTCAAGCAAACTACGGATGAAGGCACGACACGAAACCGTGGCGGTGAACTCAACATGACCAGCATGAAAGCCAAGCAGAGTCCAGGCGTCATCGTTCTGCAGCTCCAAGCGCAAAGAGAATGGCCCGTCCATGAATCTGCATTCCCACACACGACTCGTGCTCGCCAGAATCCGTGACACTGGCTCAAACCACCAACTCAAGACAACGACCGGAAAGTCGTTCCAACGCGCCTCCGGGAAAGCGGCACTGCCAACCCGGATCGTAACGACACCGGTGATCGAGCCATAAGACGACATCGTCAGTGTCGAGGCGTCCACCTCGACTGCTACTTTCTGGATTGAAGTGTCAGTGCTCATGCGACACGTGTGAAGCGGCCTGACGAACCAAGCTCAGTAACCCGGCCCACGAGGGCGTTCGATTGCAGCCAGAGCGCGATGGCCGGGTTAGATGCAGCGGTTTGTTAGGCGTCATAAACTCTCAATAACTCCTCACAGTGCTCCTGAGTGCAACTTCGATCTTTGCCAAGAACGATGGCGAAAACAATCCTGCCGTCGAGAACAACTGCGGCCTCTCCGTATCCGTGAATCCTATCAGCGAACTCCGACATGTCATAAAGCTCGGGGTGACGGTCAACGTCGAGAACATGGAGTTGCTCCGGCGGAATGCCATGTTGCTCCAAGGATGTGACCAACTGCCGGTGAGCCAGCTTCGCCGGGCCGCTCCACTCAGCCATCAGGAAAACGATGCCTCGCTGAACGGATGGAATGGCCGTGGTGCTCATGACGCCTAACGACCCAAGCTCAGGGACCCGGCGCATCCGCCTTCGCCCAGGGCTTCCGTCGGCTCTGAAGCTATGGCGGACAAGACGGCGTGACAGGCAGGGACGCAACCCTTGGAACCGCGACACTCCCGCCGGGTTAGATGCAGCGCATGGTTAGCAGGGGAACAGGGGTGGGACCTTTGCCGGGCGGGGAGTAACAGGCGATTGCGCTCCGGGGTGCCGGGGCGGAAGCTGCGGCGTGGATGCGAGGAAGGAACGCCGACTTGGCAATGGTGGCGCGGTGACGAACTGCGGACCCCGTTGGTTAGCATGGTCGCAGCCCCCGCGAGCCGGTCATTGGTGGCGCGCCGCCGCGAGGCGGGGTGACCCCGTTCAGGAGACTGTCCCCGTTGGTTCGGCGGCTGCCCTTGCACCCACGCAGTAAACCCCAACCCCAGCCCCCCCGCAACCCATGACCAAACGCAAACGGCGGCTCACCGCCCAAATCAAGGCCGCCAGCGCCGCCGCCGCCCGGCAAGGCCTCAACCCCCACGCGCAGCCCGACGCCGCCGGCATCGACATCGCGGCGGAAGAACTCGTCGCCGCCGTGCCGGCGGGCCGCGGCGCGGGAGACACGGTGCGCACGTTCAGCAGCTTCACCGCCGGCGTCGAGGCGCTGCGGGACTGGCTGGTGGCCTGCGGCATCAAGACGGTGGCCCTGGAGAGCACGGGCAACTACGGGCAACTACTGGATCACCACCTACAGCCTGCTCACCGACGCGGGCCTGGACGTGTGCCTGGTCAACGCGCCATGTCAAGGGCGTGCCGGGCAAGAAGACCGACGTGTGCGATGCGCAATGGCTGCAGCAGCTCCACGCCGCCGGCCTGCTCAAGAAGTCGTTCCGGCCCGCCAAGGACATCGTGCCGCTGCGCTACGTCATGCGGCACCGCAGCGAACTCATCGCCGAGGCGGGCCGCCACACGCAGCTCATGCAGAAGGTGCTCACGGAGATGAACCTGCACCTGCACCACGTCTTCAGCGCGGAGGTGGCGAGTTTCCTCTCCCACTGGGCGACGGCGGAGAACGTGGCGGTGGCCACCCAGAACCAGTCCCTGATCGCGCCGCGATTTCTCTACCGCGCATGGTCGTCCACTGATCGGCAGGGCATTTGCGTGACGCAAATGCGGTATGGGGGGAGTGGTGGCAGGGTGGAAACCACGAAGGGACACGAATGAAGTCCAAGGTCCAAGTTCCAAGGTCCACGGATGGTATTTTACGGAACGAAGCCAATGGGAGGCGGCGGGGAATCTCAGATTTCAGATTTCAAAGGGGGATTTTGCGGAACGAAGCCATTTGGGGAGGACTGGAGAGTTCAAATGGCAGATTTCAGAGGGCCAATGGCCAATGGCCAATCGCCGATGAAAGGATGTTGCGGAACGAAGCCAATGGGGAACCACGAATGGACACGAATCGGGGCGAGGCCGATGGTCCAAAGTCCAAGGTCCAAGGTCCCGGATCGGCCACCTGGTGATGACCCCGGGAAGGGGACGGCTAGACGAAGATGGTCTGGTCGCGGCCGGGGCCGACGGAGGCGATGGCCAGCTTCGCACCGGTCTGGGCGGCGATGAACTTGAGGTAGGCGCGGGCCTTGGGCGGGAGGTCCTTCCACTTGCGGGCGTGGCTGGTGTCCACCTGCCAGCCGGGCAGTTCCTCGTAGATGGCTTCGCAGAGGGCGAGGACTTCGATGTCGTTGGGCAGGTGGTTGAACTTCACCTCGCCGACGCGGTAGCCGGTGCAGACCTTGATGCTGGCCAGGGTGTCGAGGCCGTCGAGGTTGGTCACGGCCAGTTCGTCAATGCCGTTGACCATGGTGGCGTGGCGGGTGGCGACGGCGTCGAACCAGCCGCAGCGGCGGGCGCGGCCGGTGGTGGAGCCGAATTCGCGGCCCATGCCGTGGAGGAGATCGGAGATCTCGGCGTTCTCGGTGGGCAGCGGGCCTTCGCCCACGCGGGTGGTGTAGGCCTTCATCACGCCGACGACCTTGTCCATCTTGTGCGGCGG
>CAZOCL010000234.1:0-10312 GCA_964578245.1 uncultured Klebsiella sp.
CAGCGGCTGCTGGTCGAACTCTTCGCCGAGTTGCTGCCCAAGGTGCGCGGCGACTACGCGGACAAGGTGGTGCATCTCATGCGGGAAATGGGCCTGCGCGACCGCTGTCTGACGCAGATGCGCTCGCCCAAGTGGTGGAAGCGGGCGGACGCGGCCGCTTTGCTCGGCTGGTTCAAAGAGCCGCAGGTCGTCACCGCGCTCGAACGCGCGCTCGATGATCCCCAGATCGAAGTGCGGCTCGAAGCCGCCCGCGCGCTGGCCCGGCTCCAAGCCGTTCAGTCTGTCGCCGGCCTGGTTGCGCGACTGGCGGTCGTGGACGCCTCGCATTCGCTGGGCGTGCAGGAGGTCTTCCGTTCGCTGGGGCCTGGCGCGGTGACCGAACTGATCAACGTGCTCGACAGTGACGTTCCAGATCAGGTGAAGCTGCTCGCGGCGGATGCGCTGGGACATATCGGCGATCCGCGGGCGGTGCCGGCGCTGTTACGCCTGTTCCACCGGCCCGGAAAGAACACTGGTGACACGGTGCACGAACACAAGGCGCGTCGCGGCCGGAGTTACTCAGACCGCAGTCAGCCGGCCAATGGCTCGGTGGCGCTGCGGCTGGCGGTGATCCAATCGCTCAGTGTGCTGGTGGACCCGCGCTCGCTGGATGCGATCCTCGGGGCGCTGGCCGACCCGGTTTGGGAGGTCCGGGCGCAGGCGGCGCATTGCGCCAGCCAGCTTGGTTCGCTGGATGCCATCCCGCGTCTGGAGCATTTGCTGGAGGATGAGCATTGGTGGGTGCGGTTCCATGCGGCGGACGCGTTGTTCAAGCTCGGGGAAGCGGGCGTGCAATCGCTGCTCAAGGCGGCGCGCAGCACGTCCGCGCGCACGGCGGAGATCGCTGGCGGGCTGCTGCGGGAGAAGGGGGTGGAGGTTTGAAATTCCAAGTTCCAAGCGCCAGGTTCCAAAGGCATTCCAAGCGCCCGGCCTCAAAGAGCAATTGGATTGCAGGGGGCACTGAAAGGTGGAGCCGTCCCATGGAAGCTTGGAGTTTGGAATTTCTTCGGGGCTTGCAGCTTGGGATTGGGAGCTTCCCCACATGAGCTTCGCCTGGGCCATCATCAGGTTTTTCAACGGCTGCGTGGTGGCGCTGCTGCTGGTGCAAAGCGTCATCTATCTGGTGCAGTTGGTGGTGGCCTTTCTCGAGCTGCGGCATCACCGCCGGGGGGCTTCGCGGGCGGACCCTTGGTGGATGCTGACGAGCGGGGTGGCGCTGCCCATTTCCATTCTGGTGCCGGCGCACAACGAGGAGGACACCATCGTCGAGAACGTCCGGTCCATGCTGGCGCTGCACTATCCGGACTTCGAAGTCATCGTCATCAATGATGGATCGAAGGACAAGACGCTGGCGGTGCTCATCGAGGCGCTGGGCCTGACCAAAGTCGAGCGGGTGTGGCACCCGGAAGTGCAGCACAAGGAAATCCGCGGCCTCTATGGTAGCCCGCGCTATCCGCGCCTGCTCGTGGTGGACAAGCACAACGGCGGCAAGTCCGACGCGCTCAACGCCGGCATCAACCTCTCGCGCTTCCCGCTGTTCTGCGCGGTGGACGCGGACTCGCTGCTCGACCACGACTCGCTGCTCCAGGTGATGCGGCCGTTTATCGAGGAGCCGGAAGAGATGGTCGCGGTGGGGGGGCGCATCTGCATTGTGAACGGCTGCACGGTGCGGGCGGGACAGGTCGTGGAGATCGCGCTGCCCACGCGGCCGCTCGCGCTGCTCCAGAGCATTGAGTATATCCGCGCCTTTCTTATCGCGCGGCTGGCGTGGAGCCGGCTGGGAGCGATGCTCATCATCTCGGGTGCGTTCGGCCTCTTCAAACGCAGCGCCGCGGTGCAGGTGGGCGGCTACAGCCATGACACGGTGGGTGAGGACATGGAGATCGTGGTGAAGCTTCACCGTTATTTCCGCGAGCGAGGTCAGAAGTATCGCATGCGATTTGTCGCGGACTCCGTGTGCTGGACGCAGGCTCCGGAGTCGCTGGGCATCCTGCGCCGGCAGCGTTCCCGGTGGCAGCGCGGCATGATGCAAGCGCTCTCCAAGCACCGTGCGATGGTCTTCAATCCCAAGTATGGCCCCGCTGGAACGCTGGGCATGGGCTACTTCTTCCTGTTCGACATCATCGGTCCGATTGTGGAACTGGCGGGCCTGCTGCTGGTGCCGATCTCGTTCTACATGAACGAGGTGACACCGCATTTCTTCCTCGCATGGGTGGCGCTGACGTTCACGTATGGGGTGTTCCTCAGTGCGAGTTCACTGCTCCTGGAGATGATGGTCACGCACACGACGCGGGCGCGGGACCTGGCCTTGCTGGCGATGAGCGCGGTGCTGGAGAACTTCGGCTACCGGCAACTCAACAACATATGGCGGTTGGAAGGCATCTGGCAGTTTCTCCGCGGCAAGCAGGGGTGGGGAGCGATGCAGCGGACGAAGTTTCAGAAGTTGCCGGGGAAGTGAACGCTGAACAGGGTGAACCGCGGAAGACGCGGAATCCACGGAAGGGAACGTGGAGTGCGTGCGCACCGGGAGGGTTCGTCATGTTTTGGCGGTCGTCTGCGCAAAGCGGGCGGGGACGCCCGCGCTCCGGGCCGGGGCCTTTCAGGCAGTGCGCGGGTGGCGGAGGAAGCGCATCCAGGAGTCGCCGTGCTTCATCAGCTTGCGTTCGTCCCATGTCGGCGGCAGGTCGAGGGTGTCGCGCTTGGCGTGGCCGAGGATGAAGAGGCCGTCGGGGGCGAGCAGCTTGGGCAGGTCGGGGTCGTCCAGCAATCGCTGGGCGAAGGACTCGGAGCGCTGGCCAATGTTCTTCTCGCCATAGGGCGGGTCGGCGAGGATGAGATCAAACTGCGCGCCCGTCGCCACGAGCTGGGGCATCGCGACGAATACGTCCTGCACGCGGAGGTGAAACTGCGCCCGGGGCAGCCCGGCATCGATCACGTTTTGCTCGATGAAGCGTGCGTGGCGCGTGGAAAGCTCCACGCACACGGCGTCGGTGGCACCACGGCTCAGGCATTCGAGGCTGAGTGCGCCAGTGCCGCCGAAGAGTTCGAGCACGCGCGCGTCCAGCACGCGGTCGCCGAGGCTGTTGAACACGGCCTGGCGCACGAGATCGGGCGTGGGCCGCACGTCGAGGCCCTTGGGGGCCTTCAGGAGCCGGTTCGCGGCGGTGCCGCCGATGATGCGCATGGGGGGAGCGTGCCGCAGGGAATGGGGGAAGTCAGGGAAGATTCCGCGAAAGGCGGAGGGATGCCGCCTCTCGTGAGGCTCTCAAGGAGCGCGTCTGGTGCCGGGACTCCAGTCGTTCATGGGAGGTGACGTAACGCCCCTCTTTTCCACGCCCTGCTCCACTTTGAGGAGGCGAGGGAGAATGATCCGGTCAGAAAACCTGGGTCCTCGACGCGCCAAATACTGCCCATTGCGGACAGCTTTCCGGGACCTCGGGAATGTAATGCCGTGCTTCGCGGTGAACCCCTCAGAGCTTCACCCGCGCCAGGTAGATCGCAGTCTTCCCCTCGTGCGAGGAGTAATAGCTGATCCAGAGCTGGTTGTCGTGCCACACCATGCCGGGGTAGCTGCTGTCGCCACTGCTGGGCAGGTCGAGCAGGGGGATGAGTTCACCCTTATGCACATCGAGTTCGCACACCACGGTCTTGGTCTTCTTCTCCGGGCCATGGTTTTGCAGGCGGCCGCAGGCGATCCAGCGGCCGTCCGGAATCTGGATGAAGTTCGGCCCGCCGAAGAACTTGCCGAGGTCTTTCCACACCCATTCGTCATAGGGGATTTTCTTGCTGATCCCGAGCAGGGCGGTGTTGGTGCCCTTGCCATCACGGCGCTGGAGACACAGCAGTTCGTTCTCGGGAGAGACACGAAGGGTGGCCTCCGTGGGTCCCCCCTCGGTCTGGAAATCATCGACCAGGGTGTCGTAATCAATCCCGTTCTTCGTCAGCAGCAGCGTGGTGCCATACTTCTTTGCGGCCCGGCTCTCAGGTGAAACATCATAGGCCACGCCAATGCCGTTGTTGCGGTGCCACGTCACGCGCCAGAGCCATTGGTTGGTCGGGCCGACCCAGAAGACCTTGCCCCACTTCTTGCCGTCGTCCGAGATGGCCACGAAGGACTGGTTCTCTGTCGCAGGCTGGTTGCCCTCGCGCACGGTCGCACCGCCGAGGATCATCAGCCGCGGGGTGCCGGGCATCACGGAGATCTTCGGATCGCGCAGGTCGAAGCCCGGCATCTCGATGCGGGCAACGGACTCCCACCAGTAACCACTGTCGCTCGTGAGCACGCGCACCGCGCCATCCGGCGAGACGTGACCGCTGCCTTCGCGGAACACGCAATACCACCGGTTGTTGAAGCGCACGAGATCCGTGAACGCATTGTGCGGGGCGGCGTCCCAGATTTTCCGGTGCTCGGTAAGGCGGGCGGCGGGTGCGGGTGCGGCGGTGTCGGCGGCGATGACCGGCAGCGTGGCCAGCAGACAGGCGAGGAGAAGCTTTGCGTTCACGGACGAGTTGTAGCGGGTTGCCCCGGCGCTTTCAACTGTCCGCAACAGGAGTTTCGACTTTGATCGTTTCCCGTTCCGCCTACACTTGCTGCGTGCTCGACAACCTCACATCGCAACTCGCGGGCGGCACAGCCCTCAGCCCGGAGCAGGTGACCATCGCCGTGGCGGCGCTGGTGGAGGAAGCCGTGACGGTGGAAACCAAGGCCGCCTTCCTCACCGCGCTGGCGAAAAAGGGCGAGACGACGGAGGAGATCGCCGCGTTCGCCAGCGAACTTCGCGAGCGTTCCGTCCCCGTGCCGCTCGACGTCGAAACCCGCGCGCACGAAATCCTGGACGTGTGCGGCACCGGCGGCGACCGCCTGAACACCTTCAACATCTCCACCACCGTCGCGCTCCTGTGCGCGGCGGCAGGCGTCACCGTGGCCAAGCACGGCAACCGCGCCATCACCTCGCAGGCCGGCAGCGCGGACGTGCTGGAGGCCCTGGGCGTGCCGGTGGAACTGTCCCCGGAACTGGTGGCGGCGGCATTGCGGGAGAAGCAGTTCGCCTTCCTCTTCGCGCCGAAATTCCACCCGGCCTTCAAGCACATCGGTCCCGCCCGTCGTCTTTGCGCCGAGCGTGGCCAGCGGACGATCTTCAACTTCCTCGGCCCGCTGCTGAACCCCGTGCGGCCTAGCGCCCAGCTCATCGGCGTCCCCCGACCGGAGCTCTGTGAACCGATGGCGAAGGTGCTGCAAGGGCTTGGTGTGCGGCGCGGGATGGTGGTGTGTGGAGAAGTGCCAGTCGCCAACGGCACAGCACATCTGGATGAGCTGTCCACGCTAGGGGAGACGACCATCGCGGAGTTTTACCACGACCGTGGCTTCGCGGTGTCACGGCTTTCACCGCTGGATTTTCCACTGCAGCGGGCTTCGCTGGCCGACCTCGCCGGGGCGGACCGCGCGGCGAACGCGGAGATTGTCCGCCACGTGCTCAGCGGCCGGGAGCGTGGTCCCAAGCGGGATGCGGTGCTGATGAACGCGGGGGCGGCGCTCTTCCTGGCCGGGCGAGCGCGGTCGTTCAGCGATGGCTGGACGCTGGCGGCTGGCCTGCTCGATGGCGGTGAAGCCGAGGCAAAGCTGGTGCAGTTGAGCCGGCATTCCTGATTGCTTATGGGCACGCCCCCCCAGCTTCCCCTGGACTCCGCCCGGGCGAAGGCGTGCCTATGGAGCAATCTCGCCGTCCCCGGCAGCGGCTCGTGGCTGGCTGGCTGGCGCGTGTCGGGAGCTTTGCAGATCCTGCTGAGTGGCGGCGGGCTGCTCTTGTCCGTGGCCTGGGGCGTGTGGTTTGTCGCGGAATGGTCGCGGGCGGGAAAGCTGCCCATCCTGGTCATTTATGACAACGATGGCGTGCTGCCGCCGGGATATTTGAACTACCTGCTCCTTGGCCTGGGCGGGCTGGGGATGTTCGTCGTTGCCTTGGGCTGGGCCTTCATCACCAGCCTGCTCATCTGCCAGGAGGCAAAGCGCAATGAAACCCGCTGAAACTGTCCCTCCGCCGCTGCCTCGATCCAACGCCTCGCGACCGCTCCGTCAAGTGGCGCAGTCGCTGGCCTTGCTGCTGGGTCTCATGGTGCTCGCACGTGTGGCGTTGCATTTCCAGCTTCCGCTCCCGGGCTGTCCCCTGCGCGAATGGACCGGCGTTCCGTGCCCGTTTTGCGGCAGCACCCGGGCGTTCGCGGCCATGGCGGGATTGGACCTCGTCGCGGCGTTGCGCCTGAATCCCCTGGTCTCATTCGCCGCGCTCACTGCGGGAGTGTTTTGGCTGTGGGCCTTGGTGCGAGGCTTCGACCCGGCTGGCAGGCTCCGGCAGCGGCTGGGACGTGGAGCGGTCTGGCGATGGCTGCTGTCCGTGGCCCTCCTGCTGAACTGGCTTTACCTCCTGTTCTGGCTGCCGCGTTGAATTTCGCTTTACGCGGCCGGGCGCAATCCCAAGGATTCGCCGCGATGCGCGATCTCCTCAAACAATCCTTTGCCCTTGTCGGTGTCATCAAGGCGTTGCGGCAGATTCCCTTCGACGTGAAGCGCGCCCTCTGGTGCATCGGGCGGGAAGGGGACATTCGCGAGTATCTCGATCACCACACGATGCGGAAGCTCCAGATCGGCGCGGGTTACAACATGCTGGATGGCTGGCTGAACGTGGACTTCAACCCCTACACGCGCCAGCCGGGCCAGCTCTATCTCAATGCCACGCGGCGTTTTCCCTTCGCCGATGCCGAGTTCGACTACGTCTTCAGCGAGCACATGATCGAGCACATCTGGTGGCCCGACGGCCAGACGATGCTCAAGGAGTCGCACCGCATCCTCAAGCCCGGCGGCAAGATCCGCATCTCCACGCCGAACCTCGCGAGCATCACCAGCCTGCTCGATCCGCCGCGCTCGCCGATCAAGGAGCAATACCTCAAGCTCTCCACGGACAAGCACATCCCGCACGCCATCGGCTACCGGCCCGGCTTCGTCATCAACAACTTCTTCTGGGACTTCGGCCACTTCTTCGTCTACGACGCCGAGACGCTCGAACTCGCCCTGCGCACCGCCGGCTTCACCGACATCCAGCGCTGGCAGCCGATGCAGAGTGACGACGCCAACTTCACCGGCATCGAGTCCCACCAGAAGATCGTGGGTGATGAGGTGAACGTGTTTGAGTCGATCATTTTGCAGGGAGTGAAGCGGTAGCGCCGTAGTCGCAATCTTCAGATTGCGAATCAGCACGGCAGCTTGAGGCTGCGGCTACAGCCGCAATTTCCGCTTGGTTCCACGCGGATTGCTGGTTTATTGATGCGTAACCGCAACCCGCTTACGCCATGCAAATTCTCAACTCACGCCGCCATTTCCTCAAAACGAGCGCCGCCATTGCGGCCGCCACGACGTTGCCCCAGTGGTTTCTCGACGAGTCCGCCCAGGCGGCCACGAAGCCGCTTGGCGCGAATGACAAGCCCGGGGTCGCTCTCATCGGCTGCGGCGGGCGGGGCAGGGGAGTCGCCCGCGAGGCGGCGGCGCTCGGCGAGATGCTCGCGGTGTGCGATGTGGACGATGCCAACCTCGCGCAGGCGCAGCAGACCTGGCCCGGGGCCAGGCTCTACAAGGACTTCCGCAAGCTGCTGGAGCGCGACGACATCCACATCATCGTCAACGGCACGCCCGACCACTGGCACACCTTGGTGAACCTGTCCGCGCTCAAGGCGGGCAAGGACATCTACAGCGAGAAGCCGCTCACGCTGACCATTGATGAAGGCAAGCGCCTCGTGCAGGCCGTGCGCGATTCCAGGCGCATTCTTCAGACCGGCAGCCAGCAGCGGAGCGACAAGAACTTCCGCCTCGCTTGCGAGCTGGTGCGCAACGGCCGGCTCGGGAAGCTCAAGCACGTCAATGTCTGGCTGCCGCACGGTCGGCGCGAGGGGCCGTTTGCCAAGGCACCCGTGCCCGCCGGCCTGGACTGGGACATGTGGCAGGGGCAGACGACCAGGACGGATTACGTGAAGGAGAAGACCCACGTCACCTTCCGCTACTTCTGGGAATACTCCGGTGGCACGATGACCGACTGGGGCGCGCACCACAACGACATCGCGCTCTGGGGCGCGGGCTTCGAGCGCAGCGGCCCCGTGAGCATCGAGGGGCAGTCGCTCGTGCCGATGATTCCCGACGGGTTCACAGCCGCGAGCGAGTATGCCGTGGCCTACACCTACGCCAACGGCGTAACGCAGCTCACCCGCAGCACGCACGGCAACGGCTGGAACGGCTCCGTCACGGACAAGTCCGCCCAGCAGCACGGCGTGCGCTTCCACGGGCCGGACGGCTGGATCTTCGTCACGCGCGGCAAGATCGAGGCGAGCCATGGCGACCTGCTCACCACGCCGCTGCCCTCCGGCGCCAAGCGGCTCTACGCGAGCGACAACCACATGAAGAACTTCTTCGAGTGCGTGCGCTCGCGCGAGCAGCCGATCTGTGAGGCGGAAATCGGCCACCGTTCCGTGAGCGTCTGCCACCTTGGCGTCATCGCAATGCGCCTGGGCCGTGCGCTCAAGTGGAATCCGGCTCAAGAGCAGTTCGTCGGCGATGCGGAGGCGAACAAGTGGCTCGCGCGCGAGCAGCGGAAGCCGTGGAGCTATGAGATGATGTGAAAGCACGACTGGCCATGATCTGGGCGCTGGTATTCGGCGCGGTCGTGCTGGTGGTTGTTCTGTTGTTCTTCGGGCAGAGCAGCAGGCCTTACGAAGATACGCATTCGCGGTCCGTGATGATCCGCAGGCAGATTGGCCCGTTTACGCTGTCGGAACGACTTCTCTACACGACCCCTGGTTTTGTTTCGGCCAAGGCTGTCTGGACAGATGAAGTGCAGCACCATTTCGACGACAGAATCAGGGCCGACAGTTGGCTGGTGGTGAGGAATTCGGTGCAGACCAACATCTTCCACGTTCGGATTGTCGCTCGCAGTGGTGTCGAGTTCACACATTACGATTCATCGGGCGAACGGATTTCAAATGGGCGAACGCCGGAGCTACAGTTTGGTTCGGCCAGGGGCTCATTTCCGCTGTGGTCTTGGACCGAGTTAGGCGAAGGGGTCGTTTACGCGGACGACGTCTTCCTCCGACCGCTGCCACAGATGTATGCAGTCGCCTTGATTCGTTCTGCGACCAACGGCATCACGGAAGTCACCAACCGGTTGGCCACCCTCAAGTTCGGCAAACTTCCTTACGAGCCGATTGGCAATTGACCGCTCGGAGGGGCTGAGCCGCGAGCGAGCTGCGGAAGCCGTGGAGTTACGAGATGGTGTGACCTCGGATGGTGGCGTCAGGCGTCCCGCCTGACGTAGAGGGCGGCGTCCCGCCGCCGGGAAATAGCGCCACTTGAGCCAGCACGGCGACAAATGATCGGACCACGTCCTGACCTCGCACGGTTCGTCCCGCCGGGCGGGACGCCCGGCTCTACGGCAGGCAGGATGCCTGCCGCCACCTGCTACAACACAAACACCGTCGCGCTCAGCGGCGGGATGGTGAACTCGGCGGACCACGGCTGGCCGTGCATCTCGATTTCCTCCGCCTTCACGCCGCCCATGTTGCCTTGGTTGCTGCCGCCGTAGATCGCTGCGTCGCTGTTCAGGACTTCGCGCCAGAAGCCGCCGTGCGGCAGGCCAATGCGGTAGTTGGTGCGCAGTTCGGGCGTGAGATGGAGGATGACGAGCATCTGCTGGCGGCCGTCCTTCGTGCGGCGCAGGAAGGAGAGGACGCTGTGCAGGTTGTCCGAGCAGTCCACCCACTGGAAGCCTTCGAGGTCGTAGTCACCTTCCCAGAGCGCGGGGTGCGCGCGATAGACCTGGTTCAGGTCGGCGAGGAAGCGTTGCGCGCCGGCGTGGTAGGGACCTTGCTCCAGCAGCCACCAGTCGAGGGAACGGTTTTCGTTCCATTCGGCGGACTGGCCAAACTCGCAGCCCATGAAGAGCAGTTGCTTGCCGGGGAAGAGCCATTGATAGCCGAGCAGCGAGCGGAGGTTCGCGAACTTCTGCCATTCGTCGCCCGGCATCTTGCCGATCAGCGAGCACTTGCCATGCACAATCTCGTCGTGCGAGAGCGGCAGGATGAAGTTCTCGTTGTGATGATACAGCATCGCAAACGTGAGGTCGTGCTGGTGGTAGCGGCGGTAGAGCGGGTCACGGCTGTAGTAGCGCAGCGTGTCGTTCATCCAGCCCATGTTCCACTTGAAGGAAAAGCCCAGGCCGCCCAGATACGGCGGGCG
>CAZOCL010000235.1:0-10266 GCA_964578245.1 uncultured Klebsiella sp.
TGGGAATGGGTCCGGCGCGGCCAGCCGATCGTGCTGCCGTTCGACCACGGCCGGCAGCGGCGCGGGCTCGTGCTACGTTTCCTCGTGCTGTGCGCGAACTGCCTGCCCGCCGGCCTGCTCGCGCTGGCGATCATTTTCCTCGCCCACCCGATCATCTTCAACCCGCCGGAAGTCGAGCGGAAGCTTACCAACATCCAGATCCTCCTCGACACCTCGGGCAGCATGGCGGAGCCGCATGGTTCGCAGGCACAGGGACGCCACCGGCGCTTTGACTCGGCGATGGATGCCATCGAGAAGTTCATCACCTACCGGAAGGGCGACGCCTACGGGCTCACCATCTTCTCGCGTCATTTCATCCACTGGGTGCCGCTGACGCTCGACACGGAATCCATCGTGCTCGCGCGGCCCTTCATCCAGCCGGACAACCCGCGGATCGACCCGGCGTCCATGGGCCGGCATGGCCTGCCCGATGCGCTCTGGGGCATCACCTACATCGGCAAGGCCCTGCACGGTGTGGCCGATCTGCTGGCCGAACGCCCCCAGGGTGACCGCATGATCATCCTGATGACCGATGGCGAGAGCAGCGACATCCTGCCGCCCAAAGACTCGGAAGTCATCGCCCGGCTCCGGGCCGAACGCATCACCCTCTTCAGCATCATGCTGACCGAGGAGGCCGTCCCGCCGCCGCTCGTCGGCATCACGCGCGCCACGGGCGGAGAAGTCTTCAACGCGGTCAACGCCGACGCGCTCCACGCCGTCTTCAAACGCATTGATGAGATGAAGAAGGTCGTGGTGCTGGAGAAGAAGCCGCAGGTGTCGGATTACTACGATCCGTTCCTCCTGCCGGCCATCGCCCTGCTCGTCCTGAGCGTGCTCACGCTCTTCGGTCTGCGCTTCACGCCCTGGTGAGGGAAATCGGAGCGCGGGCGTCCTCGCCCGCTTTGCGCGTGCCGCCTCCGTGAAGCGCTTTGTGCCCAGCGGGCGATGCGTTCCATCCCCTTGCCGCACAAGCTCACGACGCGCTTCCAATAGCCTTGGATAATAGGTTGCCCCGCCCTTACAGGGCGGAGGAATTTTGTCGGACCCTTCCCCGGGCCTTCAGCCCGGGCTGTCACCGGACGGGCTTTCAGCCCTAAGACCGGCGGAGGAAAGCAAACCGATTTTAGTTGTGTCCTCTGCGCCCTTTCACGGCCAACTCAACCGTTCACCGCCGGCTCCTCCACCAGCGGAAAACTGAGCAAGGCGGCCAGACGCTGTTCGCGCACGCCGTAGAACGCCGCTAGATTCCGCACGTTCGCAGCGAGTTCCGCCAGGTCACCGCGCTGGCGGCGCTTCACGGCGGCGATCATCAGGTTCTTGGCCGTGTGCTCGGTGGAGATGAACTCGAAGACCTTCGTGTCGTAGCCCGCCCATTCGAGCAGCGCGGCGCGCAGGGCGTCCGTGACAAACTCGGCCTCGCGCTCCAGCAGGATGCCATGGCGCAAGGCGGATTCGAGGACGGCGGGCGGGAGGATCTGCGGCCGGACCTCCTTGTGGCAGCAGGGCGAGACCACCAGCAGGCGCGCTCCCGCACCGATTCCCTGCGCGAGCGCGTCATCGGTGGCCGTGTTGCAGGCATGCAGCGCGATGAGCCCATCGGCCGCGTCCAGTTGCGTGCTGGCGATGGAGCCGGCCTGGAAGTGGAGATGCTCGAAGCCGCATTTCTGCGCCACGCGGTTGCACTGCTCGACCAGCTCGGGGCGGACTTCGATGCCCACCACCCGGCTGCCGGTGAAGAGCAGTTGCTCGAGCAACTGGCTCACGGCGAAGGTGAGGTAGCCCTTGCCACAGCCCATGTCCACCACCGTCAGCGGGCGCTGGAGAAACACCGTGCTGCCCCGGTCGGTCTCGGTCTGCCGACGCGCCCGGCGCTTGAGCCGGGCGGTGTCGTCCAAGTCATCTCCACCCTCCTCCGCCGCCAGCGGCGTGGCGGCACCCTGGGCGAAAGCCTCCAGCAACAGCGGACGGAGCACTTCCACGAACTGGTTGATTTGCCGGAACTTGTCCGCCATTGCCTCACGCACGCGCCCGTCCGGCAGCGTGACGTCCAGCTCCCGCAGCCACGGCTCGGTGGGCAGGATGCTGCGGGCCTTGGTGCGGTCGTGCTCCAGGGACGGGGCCTCGCCGTGAACCGGCTTGCGCAGGGCAATGCGCGCCGAGCCGTCCTCCCGGATGGTCAGCTCGGCGGTTCGCTCGGTGGTGAAAAGGTTTGCGCAGAGGAAGGCTTCGCTCAGCAGCGTGGCGACCTCCGCCAGCGCGTCCTCATGGGTGAGGTTCTTGAAAATGTCCTTGGTCCCGTGCCGGTAGGCAAAAGCCACGCGCAGCCCGGCCTTCAACTGCACGGGCCGGAGGAAGACGTTCTTCAACTCCGCCGCCGGGTCGCGCGGGCGGCTGATGGTGAGCTTGACGAAGATGGCGCGGGTGAGCGCGTCACGGAAGAGGTCGAAGAGCTTGTCTTGGGCGGCAATCATGAATCATGCGGGCGAAAGACTGGCGGCTCGCCCTTCTTATTGTTACACCTTCTGCGATGAAATTGAAGCACGGACTCCACCTAGCCTATTGCACGAACATCCACCGGGGTGAGTCCTGGGGCCAGACCTTCGAGTCGCTCCAAAAATACGTGCTGGCCGTGCGCGACCGGCTGGGCACGAAATCCCCCTACGCCATCGGCCTGCGGCTGGGGGCGGATGCGGCGCGGGAGCTGAGCGACGCGGCCACGCTGGCGGGCTTCCGCCGCTGGCTGGACGCGGAGCACTGCTACATCTTCACCATCAACGGGTTTCCCTATGGGCGCTTCCACGGCACGCGCGTGAAGGAGCAGGTCTATGCGCCCGACTGGACCACGCCGGAACGGGTGGCCTACACGAACCTCCTGTTTGACCTGCTCGGCGAGATTGTTCCAGCCGGGGTCGAGGGCAGCGTCAGCACCGTGCCGGTGTCCTTCAAGGAATTCATCAAAAGCCCGGCGCAGGTCCGGGCCGCCCGGGAGAACCTGTGGAAGTGCGTCGAGCACATCGAACGCGTGGCCCGCAGCTCGGGCAAGACGCTGCATCTCGGGCTGGAGCCGGAACCGCTCTGCTACCTCGAAACCAGCGCGGAGGCGGTGGACTTCATCGAGGAAATGCGGGCCGACCGGCCCGGCGACCTGCGCCTCGACGAGCATCTGGGCGTGAACTACGACTGCTGCCACCTGGCCCTCCAATATGAATCACCCCGCGAGGCGCTGGGCCGGCTGCGCCAGCACAAGATCAAGGTGAGTAAACTGCACCTGAGCAACGCGCTCAAGGTGAAGCCCACCGCGGAGGCCCGGCAGGCGCTGCGGTCCTTCGCGGACGATGTGTATTTCCACCAGGTGCTCGCGCGTTCGGCCGACGGCACCATCAAGCGGCACAAGGACCTGGACGACGCGCTCGCGCTGCACAACCGCCTGCCGCCCGCCTTGACCGATGAGTGGCGCATCCACTTCCACATCCCGCTGCACTGCCCGCCGACGCCGCTCTTTGGCACGACGGCGGACCACGTGCAAGGTGTGCTGGACGTGCTCAAGGAAACCCCCGCGCTCTGCTCGCACCTGGAGATGGAAACCTACACGTGGGAAGTGATGCCGTCCGAGATGAAGAAGCGCAACGTGGTGGACCAGCTCGTGGACGAATATCTCTGGACCATCGCGGAACTGGGCAAGCGCGGGCTGGCCTGAGCGCTGGCGGAGCGGCTGGCACACGCACGGAGTCCCGGCTTTAGCCGGTGTGGCGTCCGTCTGTCCAAGACGCTGCACGCGCAGCGTCTGGAACTGGGCGACGTTCCGCCGGCTGAAGCCGGGACTCTGTGCGCGTTCAGGGGAGAGCGCGTTCAACGGCTCACGCGGAGATTTGACCAGAGTATTCCAGCAACTGGTATGAGCCGCTTGGAGAGGTTGGAGTCTTCGTGGCCCTTGGTGTAGGCTCCGGCCATGCATCGTCGAATCCACCTCCTAACCACGCTGGGCTGCCTCCTGATCGGCCTGGCCACAGTCACCCAGTGCGCCGACGCTCCGCGTGAAGTGCAGATTGCGGTGATCGGCGACTCCACGGTCTGCGAGTATCCGGCGGCCTCGAACATCCGGGGCTGGGGCCATTTCCTCGCCCCGGCATTCCAGGCTCAGGTGCGCATCCTCAATCTCGCCAAGAGCGGCCGGAGCACCAAGACGTTCATCAAAGAAGGGCTCTGGACCACGACGCTGGCGCAGAAGCCGGACTTCGTGCTGATCCAGTTCGGCCACAATGATTCGCACGCGAAGGAACGCCCGGAAGCCACCGATGCGGCGACGGATTACCGTGAGTTTCTGCGACGCTACGTGGATGAGGCGCGGGCGGCCGGGGCCAAGCCCGTGCTGGTCACGCCCATGCACCGTCGGCGCTTCGATGAGCAGGGCAAGATGACTCAAGAGCTGCTCCCCTACACCGAGGCGATGAAGGCGGTAGCCAAGGAAAGGCAGGTGCCACTGGTGGACCTGCACACCGCAAGCGGAGCACTATTTGAGCGGCTCGGTGACACCGGCAGCGCGGATTTGAGCTGCTCCGAGACCGATCGCACGCACTTCTCGGAGAAGGGCGCGAAGGCGATGGCGGAACTCGTGCTGAGCAGCTTGCCAATGGTGGAGCCGGCCTTGAAATCACTGCTCAAACCGTGAGTTTGATGGGGTGGTTGAGGGCCTTTGCGCGTGGCGCGCGGCGTTCACGCCGCTTCAACGCGCGACGCTCCGGGCGTGTTCCTCCGCTCGTCGAGTTCGGACGCTGAAGCGGCGTGAACGCCGCGCGCCGGGCCGTCGGCCGTTGCGACATTCGGATCATGCCTTCGTCACGCCAGCCTTGCCCGCCCGGACCACGAACGAAGCCTCGGTGGCCGCCGTGCCGCCCGGCTTGGTCACATCGCTCACGACCTGATAGTCGCTCTGCCAGGTGTCGCGCGTGACCATGCACCGGACGTAACCACGCTGGTCGTTGTGGAATTTGACGCACGGATTCTCGGCCAGCAGGGTCGCCAGCTTCTTCGTGTCCACCTCGCTCCCGTTGCCCTTGCTGGAGATGGAGGTGCCGACGAACTCGGTGGCCACCACCGGCGTCTTCGCGTTGCGATCGTCCACCCGCAGCTCGTTCACCCAGTTCGAGTGGATGTCGCCGCTGAGCACCACCGGGTTCGCCACATGGTTGTCCGCGAGGAACTGGATCAGCTTCATCCGCTCGGAGGCGTAGCCCGGCCAGGCGTCCATTGAGTAGGTCTTCACCTTGCCGGCGTTGCGATCCACCATGGCCATCATGATCTGCTGGGCGAGGACATTCCAGGTGGCCTTGGATTTGCCGAGCGCCCCTTGCAGCCACTCCTTCTGCGCCGCTCCGAGCAGGGTGTTCTTGGGATTGAGCGCCGCTTCGTTGATGTCTGCGGCCTCGTCGCCATTGGGCTGGTTGGTGCGATACTGACGGGTGTCGAGCACCTGAAAGGTGGCGAGCCGGCCGAACGACAGGGATCGGTAGAGCTTCAGGTTGGGCCCCTGTGGCACGGAGCGGGCGCGCAGCGGCATCATCTCGTAATACGCCTGGTAGGCAGAAGCCCGCTGCTTCAGGAAGTTTGCCGGACTGACGCCCTGGTTCTTGGAAATGTCATTGGCGTAGTTGCCCTCGAACTCGTGGTCATCCCAGGTCACCACCCACGGACAGCGGGCATGCATGCGATACAGCAGCGGGTCGGACCGATACTGACTGTGACGGATGCGGTAGTCCGCGAGGGTCTTGACCTCCGGCCGGGCGTGCCGGCGGACTAGGTCGTTGTGCTGACCGAATTCATAGATGTAGTCGCCCAGGTGGAAGACGAGGTCCAGGTCGTCCTTGGCCATGTGCTGGTAGGCGGTGAAGAGCCCGTCTTCGTAATTCTGGCAGGAGGCGAAGGCGAACTTCAGCCGCTCGGGTGACGCCGTCACCAGCGGCATGGTGCGCGTGCGCCCGACCGGACTGGAGGCTTCGCCGCAGTGGAACTGATACCAATACCAGGCGTCCGCCTTCAGGCCTTCCACTTCGATGTGAACGGAATGCCCCAGCGCTGGCGTGGCGTCCGCAGTGCCCTTGCGGAGCACCTTCTTCATCGCCTCATCGGAGGCCACCACCCACTGGACCTCCACGCTCTCGTGCGGCATGCCGCCATCCTCCTCCAAGGGCTTGGGGGCCAGGCGCGTCCACAGCGCGAACCCGTCGTCGCTGGGATCGCCCGACGCCACGCCGAGGGAGAACGGATCGGTCTTGAACTTGGGTGGCCCCTTGGGCTTGTTCGCCGCGCGCAGGCTGAGCGTGGGCGTAGCGGCCAGCGCCGCGCCATAGGCCAGGAACAAGCGCCGGCTCACGCCGCCTTCATGGCGGACGGCGGAATCGAGTTGAGTCAGGTCGAGCATAGGGGCACCTCAGGTTGGGATTCTGGAACTAGGCGAAATGTGTCGGACGACAAGCAAAGTGTTGATCGCTTGGTCATGCCAGCGGATGTCGGCGGTTGGTGAGCGGGATGGGCAGGCGAAGGCCACCCGCGAAATGGGAGGTGTAGGTGCCCTGGATGATCTCCGTGACGAGCACGGCGTCGCGCAGGCTTGCGGTCGGTTCGGTGTCGCGCTCGATCGCCTGGGCCAGTTCGCGCAGCAAGGTCTGGTTGCCGCGATGAATGTAGTCCTTCAGCGGACGCGGCTGGTGCTCGGGCGTGAAGTGCCAGTCCTCCACCCACACTTTTTCCCACGCGCGCTTTTCATTCTCCGGCTCCACGACTGGCCCGGGATAGATGAACACGTCGCTGCGCGTGCGCAGTTGGATCAGCGCTTTTTCGCACTCGAGCTGCAGGCCGTAAACACTGCCGCCCTGGTTCAAGTTCGCCGTCGAGTTCCAGAATCCGCGCACGCCTCCGTCGAAGCCGATCATCACCGCCACCGAGTCACCCGCGATGGGCCCGACTGGTTCGCGGCCCTCACGACGGTCGGCCGCCGTCGCGTCGCGACCGCCCGCCGCCAGATGGCCGCTCACCCAGCGCGGCGGACCGGCGATGCCGACCATGAGGTCGAAGAAATGGGCGCCATGCACAATCAACTCCTCGCCGCCGCCGCGCGCATCATCCGTCGGTCGTCCGAACATCCGCAGGAGCTTGCCGAACTTCCCCGCGCGCAAATCCTCCAGGGCGCGCCGCAGCGGCGGCATGGTGCGGAGCTGATGGGCGAGGGCACATTTCACCTTCGCGCGCTGGCAGGCCGCCAGCATCGCATCCGCGTCTTCGAGGCTCCCGGTCAGCGGCTTCTCCATGAAGATGTGGCAGCCCGCCTCCGCCGCAGCGAGGACCATCGCCCGATGTTCCGTGACCCAGCGTGGACCGATGGCCACGAGGTTCAGCTTCTCCTTCGCGAGCATCTCGCGATAATCCGCGTAGAGCCGGGGCGCACCGGACCGTATGCCGGCGGCAGCGCGACCGGTCGCGTCATCATCCGCCAGGGCCACCACCTCAAACTGCGACAGGCCGCCAAATGCCGTGTCCATGCCATGGCCATAATCGCCCCGCTTGGTGGCGCCGATGATGCCGACGCGGTAGGGGTGGCTCATTAGCGGCGAATTTCCGCCCGTCCCCGCCGGGCGGCAAGCCCGTAATTCAGCCACCTGGACGCCGCCTGGGGCGGTGGGTTTTGCGGCTGGAACCGGAACCGGTCGGGGCGCGGAGAGCGGCTGCCAAATCAATTAGGGGGAGTGTTGACAAACCGGGGTGAAATCCTGATTGTTCCGCCTCTTTGCTGCCTCGGTAGCTCAGTTGGTAGAGCAGTTGACTCTTAATCAATTGGTCGTAGGTTCGAGTCCTACCCGGGGCACCATTCAATTTTCCCTTTGTTTTCGCCGTTTTCGGCCTGAAGTCAGGCGCTCCCAGCAGATGTCCGCCACTGGTAATGGCCCCAATCCCGAACTCGTCGCGTTGTCTCGGGAAGGATTCATCCACCCCAGCCCCCACCCAAATCGTCCCGCTGTCTGGTCGAAGCAAACCGGCTGGGTTGACAGTTATCCCGTTCTTGCCAGCCTGCCCACAGCATGAGCACGGACACGACCGCCCACGCACCGACCGGGTTGCAAAAGCGACGATCGAAATGGTGGCGCATGCTGGTGGCCATGGTGCTGGTGGCGGGGCTGCTTGCCGCCGTGCTGTATGCGGAGATCTACCGCAGCAACGGCGAGGTGCTGACCAGCGGCAGGAAACGATCCTATCTGCTGCACGTGCCCAAGACGTATCAACCCGGCCGGCCCACGGCTCTGGTGATCTGCCTCCACGGCTTTGCCGAATGGCCCGCCCACCTGATGCGGTTGAGCCACTGGAACCGGCTGGCGGACGAGGACGGTTTTCTGGTCGTCTATCCTTTCGGCAGCGGCGTCCCGTTGCGCTGGAATAGCGGGGGCTGGTTCAACCAGCAGGACGTGCAGTTCATTGCCGACCTGATTGACCAGTTGAAACGGGAATACAACATCGACGAGGCCCGGGTTTATGCCAACGGGCTGTCCAACGGCGGGGGCATGTCCTTTCTGCTGGCCAGCCAGTTGTCGGAGCGCATCGCGGCGTTTGGCAGCGTGGGCGGGGCGCATGTGCTGCCGTGGACCGCTTACCATCCGAAACGTCCGGTGCCGGCGATGATCTTCCATGGAACGGCCGATCGCATCGTTCCCTATCACGGCAAGTTTATCCTGCCTGACATGCCCCAATGGGTGCAAACCCTGGCCGCCCGGAACGGTTGTCAGACCAATGCCGTGCCGTTGCCGCCGAGCGGCTCAGTCAGCGGGGTGCATTACCCGGGTGGCACCAACCATGCGGACGTGGTGTTCTACACCGTGGCGGAAGGCGGACATACGTGGCCTGGCGGGAAGGCGATGACCCCGTTCATCGTCGGCAAGACCACGGCGGACGTGGATGCCACCCGGCTGATGTGGAATTTCTTTCGGGAGCATCCGATGGGGAAGTGAGGCTGAAATCCACCGCCCCAAAGCGATTGACTGGAGGAGGACCAACGGAGCGTTTTGCGGTCATTCGCACCGTTCTTACCCATCAAGACCCGACGCTGATGGCGTTCAGAAAGAGCCGGTCAAAGCCGCCCATTTCTCAAACGCCTGCCCGTGCTGCTTCGGACGCTCCCTCGCTGGCTGGAAAAGATGCTTTGAACGCGGGCCGCAATCCGCTTCTCTCCACGTCTGCGCTGCGCACGATCCGCTTCCAGCGGATGGGCGCGGCCTGATGCACGATGCCAGCCATTGAAGTTCACGGCCTGACGAAGGCGTTCCGCACCTACAAGAAGCAGCCCGGCTTCCGGGGGGCCGTGCGCGGGCTGTTCAAGCGCGAGCATGAGCAGACGCTCGCGGCGCGGGAGGTGAGCTTCCAGGTCGAGGAGGGCGAACTGGTGGGCTTCCTCGGCCCCAATGGCGCGGGCAAGACCACCACGCTCAAGATGCTAGCCGGCCTGCTCTATCCCACCAGCGGCACGGCGAACGTGCTGGGCTACGTGCCGTGGGAACGCGCGGACGGCTACCGGCGGCAGTTTGCCCTGCTGCTCGGGCAGAAGAACCAGCTCTGGTGGGATCTGCCGGCGCGCGAGTCGCTGGAGTTGAACGCGAAGATCTATGGCATCGAGCCCAAGGTCTTCGAGGCCACCGTCACGGAGCTGACGGAACTGCTCGATGTGAAGGACAAGCTCAACGTGATGGTGCGCGAGCTGTCGCTGGGCGAGCGGATGAAGATGGAGCTGACCGCCGCGCTGCTGCACCAGCCCAAGGTGCTCTTCCTCGACGAGCCAACCATCGGCCTGGACGTGGTCTCGCAGAAGAAGGTCCGCGAATTCCTCCGTCATCACAACGCCACGCGCAAGACGACCATCCTGCTCACGAGCCATTACATGGCGGACATCCAGGAGCTGTGCCAGCGGGTCATCATCATCGACAAGGGCACGATCTTTTTCGACGGGCTGCTGAGCGAGGTGATCGACCGTTTCGCCGACTTCAAGCTCGTCACCATCGAGTGCGAGCCGGGCCCGGAGCGCTCGGCGGAATCGCTGGCCCAGTATGGCGAGGTGGTGGAGCGCGCGCATGGCACGGTAAGGCTCAAGGTGAAGCGCGACCGCGTGGTGCCGGTCTGCAAGGCGCTCTTCGACGAGCTGCCGGTGCGGGACATTGACATCCAGGAGGTGCCCATCGAGGACATCATCCG
>CAZOCL010000236.1:0-10264 GCA_964578245.1 uncultured Klebsiella sp.
ACCATCACCGGTGTGGCGGAGGTGCTCAAGGCGCGTCACCCTGGCTTCAAGGCGATTGCCGTGGAGCCAGCCAAGTCTCCGGTCATTGCGGGCGGCCAGCCCGGTCCGCACAAGCTCCAGGGCATCGGCGCGGGCTTCCTGCCCGCCAACCTCAACCGCGCCATCGTGGATGAGGTCATCGGGGTCAACGAGGAGGACGCCGGGCCGATGGCGCGGGAGATCAACCGGCTCGATGGCATCCCCGTGGGCATCTCCAGCGGGGCCATCGCCTGGGCCGCGCTCCAGGTCGCCCGCCGCCCGGAGAACGAGGGCAAGACCCTTGTGGCCATCATGCCCTCCGGCACGGAGCGGTATCTCTCCTCCTGGCTTTTTGCGGACATCGGCGTGGAGAGCGATTCCCTCGCCGATCTGCAAACCCGTCCCTGATCCATTCTCGCCCACCAGACGATGGCGGCTCTCCAACAACGACTGAACCGGGAAACGACCCCACGCGTGGAGGTTCCTGTGATTGAAATGACCACTCACACGAACCATGAATGCTCGCATCGCCCACCGTGCCCACCGCCGCCGCTCCGCCGGTGCCTTCACCCTCATTGAACTGCTGGTAGTTATCGGGATCATCGCGATCCTCGCCGGCCTGCTCCTGCCGGCGCTGGCCAAGGCCAGGGCCAAGGTCTATCAGACCAAGTGCCTCAATAATACCAAGCAGATGGGGCTCGCCACCCAGCTCTATGTGGACGACGAGGACGATCGATTTCCGTTCGGTGCCAACATCTCGGCAGCTTCCCCCGGCGCGTTGTTCGACCCCACTTCGTGGCCCTGCCAGTTGCTCCGCTATCTCGGGGCAAATACCAACCAGCAGCCCAAGACCTTTGACTGCCCGGTGGAGAAGAACGACACTTCCGGCGTCTATGGTTACAAGGAGGACTACCGGGCCAATCGCCACATCTTCCGCGATCCGGGCTTCAACACGCCGACGGCGTTGCGCGCGCCTCAGTTAGTTTACCCGCACAAGTTCCAGATCCTCACCGAGAAGACGCCTGGCAACGGCCAGTTCAGCCTCGCCGCCAGTGGCTTGGACAACCACCGCTCTGCCTGGAACAACCCCGGTGCCATTCCCTCCGTCGGCAACTCCGGCGGCATGGTGCGCCACAACTGGAGCATGACCGCCGCGGCGGCGGATGGCCACAGCGTGGCGCTGAAGATGCCGCCCTACGAGCCAGGCGCGGCTGCGCCCGTCAGTTTCGGCGAACTGGGTGACATCAGCGAAGGGAATGCCGGTGAACTCTGGCAGCCTGCCCCGGGCGTGAAACTCTTCACCCGCCTGCGCAACGGCAACGGTGGTTTCTGACCGCGCCAGCCGGAGCCAGCACCCCGGATGCGTTCTGGCTGCCCAATTTCCAATGACTATCGGTGGATCAGCCGATGCGAACCGCGACGCAGCTCTTCTCCCTCTCCCTTCCTCGGAGGAGGGGAGAGGGTTGGGGTGAGGGGTGACGTCCGACGGCAATCTACCGATTCGCATTGGGATTTGGTATGATCGTTGGAATGGCCCGGCCTCCCAGCCTGTGCCGGGAAACGCTTCCCTTTGAAATTTGGAGTTTGGTGCTTCTTTGGAATTTGAAACTTGGGATTTGGAGCTTCTTCCACACGCCATTCCACTGAAAGTAGCGGAGAACCGCCGCGCTCCGGGGATTCCGTTCCTCGAGGGCAGTGTCGAGATGCACCCATGTCCGAGCATGGATAATTTTCCCCCCTTGCCCAATTCATGAGTCTGTCGGAGGTTGGATAGTGAATCAGCTCCTCGAACCCGGGGAGCCACTGAAAATGAAACCAACCTGAAGGAACCCGTCATGAAAGCCCATGAATTGAACACTGACAAGCTCGTCACCGACCTCAAGCGCGTCGTGCATGACTCGGAAGAGCTGCTGCACGCCACCAAGGATGTCGCCGGCGAGAAGGCCCTCGAAATACGCGAGCGGCTCACCGAGGCGATGGAGTCCGCCAAGCGCACGTGCCAGCGTCTGGAGGAAAAAGCCATTGAAGGCGCGAAGGCGGCTGACCGCACCATCCGCGAACATCCCTACCAGTCCATTGGCGTCGCCTTTGGCCTCGGCCTCCTCATCGGCGTGCTGGTGACGAGAAAGTGAGTGCGCATGAGCGAAGCTGAAGAACCAAAACCGGGCGTCTGGGCCTCGCTCAAGCGCATTCTGGACACTGTGCTGGCTGCCGCGCAGAACCGCATTGAGCTGTTCGCGGTCGAGCTGCAGGAGGAGAAGCGCCAGCTCGTCGAGGCCCTCCTCTGCGCCGCCGCCTTCGCCGCCTTCGCCATGATGACGCTCTCGCTGGTGACTTTCACCATCGTCGTCCTCTGCTGGGAGAATGGGCGGTTGATCGCGCTGGCTGTGCTCATCGTGTTGCATTTGGCCGGCACGGCGCTGGCCTGGCGGTCCTTGCAGGCACGCTTGAAGAGCAAGAGCGCGTTCGCCGACACCATCGAAGAAATCAAAAAGGACCGCGCATGCTTGGAGACGGACAAATAGACGCGTGCGCGCAGCGCAAGGCCGTCCTGCTCCGCCAGAGCGCCGCTCACCGGCAGATCCTGGTGGAGGAGGCGGAAAATCTCCGGCCCGTTGCTGCGTGGGTGGATGTCGGCATCAGCTTCGCGCAGAAGGCCCGGACCATCCTGGGTGCGCTTGCCCCGGTGTTCTCCTTGTGGGGCTCGTGGAAACAGGAATCCTCCGGCTTCCTTGGCAAGCTGGCCGGGGCCATCTCCCTCGGCCGCTCGCTGACGGAGCTGTGGAAAAGCTGGCGCTAGGCAGAGGCGCACCATTCACGGCCTGGCCGGCTTGCGGATGAACTTGTGCAGGCGCTTCCCGCCCGCGTCGGCCACATACACCGAGCCGTCCCGCGCGACGGCGATGTCGTGCCCGAGCTGGAACAGTCCGGGCCCGGTGCCACCCGCGCCGAAGCGGTCCAGCACGCGCCCGTCTGCGTCCAGTTCCACCGCGCGAGGCCGGTCGGCGGTTTTGCCTGTGCCATCCCCGCCATCGATCAGGACGACGTGCCCGTCCGCACCGACGCTCACGCCATAGGGCCGCCCGATGAGCGGCCCTTTCCACTCGGCGAGGAACTTGCCGCGCGGGTCGAAGACCTGCAGCCGGGAATTGCTGCGGTCGCAGACGATCACGCGGCCCTGCGCATCCACGGCCACGCCGTGTGGGAGATTGAACTGCCCCGGGCCCGCGCCCTTGCCGCCCCACTCGAAGTCGTAGCGGCCCCCCGCCGTGAACTTCACCACGCGCGTGTTGCGGTAGCCGTCGCTCACATAGAAGGAACCGTCCGGCAGCACGGCCACATCCGTGGGCAGGTTGAAATGCTTCTGGTCCGAACCCGCCACACCGCGCTCGCCCAAAGTCAGGAGCAGGCGGCCTTCGTGGGTGAACTTGAAGACCTGCTGCCGGGCGACATCGGTGAGCCAGACGTTGTCCTCGTGATCCAGCGTCAGCCCGTGCGGCATGATGAACTCATTCGAGCCCCAGGCAGCAAGCAGCCGGCCGCTCCGTCCGTCCAGCACGCTGACCGTCGGTGCGGCCAGGGGTTCGGTCGGGAATGGCGTGCTCCAGGTGCGGCCATTCCGGTGAAACACGAAGACATTGCTCTGCGAATCCACACCCACCCCGACGCACTGGCCCAGGACCAGCCCCTCCGGCAGCGCCGGCCAGTCGCGCACGATCTCGTGCTGCGCCTCCGCTGCCGCAGCCAGCCACTGAGTCGCGGCAAGCAGCAGCACACCCAGTTGAAGCATGGCACGAGCGGGAACGCGACGGCCCGGGCGAGAAGTTCGGATGGCGTTCATGTCCTCGCTTACCATCGCCACGGATTGAATGCAACGCCGACGCGGTTCGAGCGCGCGCACTGATGGGTTTCGCGCCCGGTCCACGCGTTCCCAGCGCTCGCCTCCGCAGGCCTTCCCTGCCATCTTCCACTTACATGATGCTCATCCGCACGCGCGTCGCGCCCAGCACGATTCACGGCATGGGACTGTTCACCGTCGAGCCGGTGCCGGCCGGGACGCCGGTCTGGCGTTTCGAGCCGGGGTTTGATCATGACTTCTCGCCGGCGCAGTTTGCCGCGCTGCCGCTGCTGGCCAGGGAGCACGCGCGCTGGTTCTGCTTTGTCAGCAAAGTGGACGGCCACGTCATTCTCAGCGGCGACCACGCGTGCTTCATCAACCATTCGCCGGATCACAACACCGGCACACCGCCGAACCCCGAGCCGCCCGTGACCACGGTCACGCTGCGCGACCTGGCCGCCGGAGAGGAAATCACCTGCAACTACTGGGCCTACGATGCCGACACCTCGTGGAAGCTTGGCCTGGTCCCGCGCGATGCGGCGCTGGGCGAGGTTTGAATCTGGATTTCGAAGCGGGCGAAAATCGGTGGCAAAGAGCGTGGCCTTCAGGCCGCAGGAACGTGAGCACGGCAAGGGTGGCTCGAACGCACTTTTTCCATCGCAGCTCTCTGCGGCGTTAACGCCGCGCTCCTCCGGACCTCAGACCTTGATCTTGCGCGGCCACTGCTGGTTGGCTTCCCAGTAGGTCTTCTTGAGCTTGATCGTCGGGTCGTCCGGGGCGGGCTGCACGCGGCCGTCGGCGTCTGCGGCGCGGGAGACGAGCGTGTGCTCGCCGGCCGGAAGTTCCGGCAAGTCGAAGGACCAGAAGGTCCAGGAGAATTCGGCGCGGTTCGCCGTGTCGACCTTCACGGCCTGCCACGGGCCGTCGTCCACCTTCAGTTCCACGGACTTGATTGGCGTGCCATCGCTCCAGGCCGCGCCGCTGATGCGGAGGGAGCCGTTTTTCAGCTTGGCCACCCGCGCCACCACGCTCTTCACATTCATCCAGCTCACCGAGGTTTCGCGCCAGAGCGTCTTGCCGTTCTGGGTCTCGCCCCGGATGGTCACATATTCGCGCGCCATGTATTTGCTCATGAGCCGGCGGTCAAGGACCTCGATGCGCGTGAGCCACTTCACCCACGCGATGCCATACCACCCAGGCACGATGAGCCGCAGCGGGAAGCCGTGCTCACGCGGCAACGGCTGGCCGTTCATCTCCCAGCACAGCATCACCTTCTCCTGCAGCGCATCCACGAGCGAGAGACTGCGAGAGAAGCGCATGTCGAAGTCCAGTTCGCGCACCTTCTCGGACTTCTCATCCGCGCCGAAGAAGAGGACCTCCGTGCCGCGCTTCAGCAAGCCACGCTCGCGGAGCAGGGGCGCAAGCGGCGTGCCTGTCCAGCGCACGTTCGCCACTGCGCCCATGAAGGCCGCGCTCGCCCCGTTGCCGCCGCATTCGAGCGTGGCCATGATTTCCTGCTTGGGCCGCTGCTTCAGGTCGGCCAGCGTGAGCGTCACCGGCCGCTCCACCATGCCGCCGATTTCCAGCTTCCACTCGTCGGCCTTCAGCTCGGGCTTGTTGTAATGGCTGACGACGTAAACCTGCTCATTGGGCGTCACCCAGTTGGTCAGCTCGTCCCACTGGATCATGGGGCGGTTGGGGTTGCGCGGCTGGGGAGTGAGGAACGGCACGAGCGTCGCGCCGTCCTCCAACTCGGCGAACCCGAAGACCGACATCCGCATCTGCGAGAAGGCGTAAGCAGCGAAGGCCACGGTGCCTTTCATGACACTGCGGCGGGTTAGGCGAGGCTTCATGGCAGGAGTGAAACCCAGCGGCGAGGGGGCGTCAGCAGCGAAATGGACCGTGGGCGCAGGCCCTGGAGCGCGGGCGTCCTCGCCCGCTTTGCGCGGCCGGCCGCCGAAACGGGGCGGAACCTTCTTTGCACCCGCACCCGCAAAGCGGCCCGGCGGGCCGCGCTCCGGGTCGTGCGGAGACACCCGGCGTTGACCGGGCGGCCAAAAAGGAATTGTCTGGCCGCTCCCTTCGCGTAGTGTCCGCGCCTCTATGCGGCAGGTGAATCTGGGCATGATTGGCGGCGGCACCGTCGGTGGCGGTGTCTATGAAGCCATCCAACGCAACGGCGCTTTGATGGCGTCGCGCCTCGGCGTGTCCCTGACCATCCGGCGCATTGCCGTCCGGGACCTGCAAAAGGCCCGTGCGGTGAACCTCCCCGCCGGCCTGCTCACCACGGACTGGCATAGCGTGGTGGCCGATCCCGAGGTGAACCTCGTGGTCGAACTGATGGGCGGCACCACGATCGCGCGGCAAGTGGTCCTCGCCGCGCTCAAGCTCGGCAAGCCCGTCGTCACCGCGAACAAGGCCCTGCTCTCCGCGCACGGCGAGGAGCTATTTGCGGCCGCGCAGCAGCACGGGACGAATCTTTACTACGAGGCGAGCGTCGCTGGCGGCATTCCCATCATCAAGGTGCTGCGCGAAGGGCTCATCGGGAACCGCATCACCCGGCTGTTCGGCATCGTCAATGGCACCTGCAACTACATCCTCACGCGGATGAAGGACGAAGGTGCGGACTTCTCCGCCGTGCTCGCGGATGCCCAGCGCCTCGGCTACGCGGAAACCCCGCCGGACCTCGACATTGACGGCCACGACGCCGCGCACAAGACCGGTATCCTCGCCAGCCTCGCGCACGGCTTCTGGGTGAATCCCAAGCAAATCTACGTCGAGGGCATCCGCAGCATCACGCGGCAGGACATCGAGTTTGCCACCAAGCTGGGCTACACCATCCGCCTGCTGGGCTGCGTGAAAGTGGCCGATGGCGTCCGCCGCAAGAAGTCGGCAACCGGCAACCGGCCATCGGCCATCCAAGTCTCCGTCTATCCCACCCTGGTCCCCAACTCCCATGTGCTCGCCAACGTCAACGGCGTCTTCAACGCCGTCCTCGTGCGTGGCGACGTGGTGGGCGACACGCTTTACTACGGGCGGGGCGCGGGCCAGGACGCCACGGCCAGCGCGGTGCTGAGCGATCTCGCCGACGCCGCGCTCGACCTCAAGTGCGGCACCAAGAACCGCATCCCGCCCTTCATCCCGCACGAGCGTGACGGCGCGGTGCTGCCGATGGATGACGTGATCTCGCGTTACTACGTCCGGCTGACGGTCGAGGACCGGCCCGGCGTGTTCGCAAAGATTGCCGGCATCCTCGCCAAGGCGAAGATCGGCATCTCCTCCATCATCCAGCCCGAGGGCCACGCGGGCGAGAGCGTCCCGGTCATCCTGATGATCCACGACGCACCGAACGCCGCCATGCGCCGCGCCTTGGCGGCCATCGGCAAGCTGCCCGTGGTGAAATCCGCACCCGTAATGATCCGGGTGGAAAGCTTTGAGTAAGATGAGCCAGCTTCTCTTCCGCTCCACCAACGGCCAGTCCCCCGCTGTCAACCTGCGTGAGGCCTTCCTCGCCGGGCAGGCGCCGGACCGCGGCCTGTATCTGCCGGACCGTTTTCCGCGCATCACCCCGGCGGAAATCGCCGAGTTCGCCGAGCTGCCGTATCGCGAGGTTGCTTACCGCGTGCTCCGGAAGTTCACCGAAGGCATCATTCCGGACAACGCCCTGGCCGCGATGTGCGACGAGGCCTACGACTTCGGCGTCCCGCTGGAAGTCATTCATTACGGCGTGTATCTGATGCGCCTGGACCAGGGGCCGACGGCATCCTTCAAGGATTTCGCGGCGCAGATGATGGCGCAGATGTTCGGGCGGTTCCTGCAGGAAGACGGCGGCCAGGTCACCATCCTCACCGCCACGAGCGGCGACACCGGCGCGGCGGTGGCCCACGCCTTCCATAAGATTCCGGGCGTGCGCGTCATCGTGCTCTTCCCCACGGCGGAGATCAGTGAGAGCCAGCGCAAGCTCATGACCACGCTGAAGGACAACGTCCGCACGGTGGCGGTGGACGGCAAGTTCGACGACTGCCAGGCGATGGTGAAGCGCGCCTTTGCAGATCCCGCGCTGGAACACATCCACCTTTCCTCGGCCAACTCGATCAACATCGGCCGGCTGCTGCCGCAGAGCGTGTATTACTTCTACGCCGCCTCGCGCCTGGCGCAGCCCGGCGAGCCAATGGTCTTCAGCATCCCCAGCGGCAACTTCGGCGACATGATGGGCGCGGTGGTGGCGCGCGAAATGGGCCTGCCCGTGCGGAAGATCATCGCCTCGGTCAACGACAACGACTCGTTCCCCAAGTTCCTCGCCAGCGGCGTTTACGAGAAGATTTCGCCTTCGCGGAACTCGGTCTCGAACGCGATGAACGTCGGCCATCCGAGCAATCTCGCCCGCCTCGTTGGCGTGTATGGCGGGCAGATGGACGAAACCGGGAAGATCCACAAGCAGCCGGATTTGGCGGCGATGCGCCGGGATGTGTTTTCCAGTTCCATCACCGACGACCGGACCCGCACGTCGCTCCGGGAGTTCTGGCACAAATACCAGATCCTGCTGGAGCCGCACGGCGTGGTGGCGTGGCAGGGGTTTCTCGACTGGTGTGCAGTCGAGCCGCTGGGCAAGACGCCAGCCGTGATCGTAGAGACCGCGAACCCGGCGAAATTCCCGGAAGAAGTGGAAAAAGTCGTTGGCTGGGCACCCGACGTGCCGGCCGCAATGACGGCTGCCCTCCAGTTCCCGGAGGACTACGACCGCATGGGCGCGGACTACGAGCAGTTCCGTGCGTATCTGATCGCACAGCACGCCAGCTAGGCCGAGGCGGCCCGCATGGGAGCCAGCCGACGCCTAGCCCATTCCGGCGTATTCGTCTTCCGTAAGCAGTTCGATGCCCATGAGCACGTAGTCGTGCGCAATGGCCTGCATGTCCTTCACGTAGTCGGGCAGGCGGGTAAGCTCACTGAAGCCCAGCAGGCCAAATACCTTCATCGCGCCTTCCTGCGTGCCAATGAACTCCGCCTCCAGCTTTTCCAGGCTGCAGGCGCGGGCGATCTCGACGGTCTCGCCGACGAGCGCCTGCGCGAGACCACGGCCGCGGAACTTAGGATGCACATGGACGCTCACGCGGCCGATGTGGCGTTTCCAGCCGCCGAGGTTTTGATGGAGCGTGCAGACGCCGATGATGCCCGAGTCGCCCCACGCCACCAGCGGCAGGTTGCGCCCCAGGTCAATGGACTCGCACCACGCCCGCACCACTTCCGGCTCGGTGACGCGGTGTTTGATGTAGCTCAGTTCGGGGGACGGCAGTGCCGTGAAGAACTGGTGGAACGCGGCGTGGTCGCCTGGCTCCAACGGGCGCGACTGGCAGACAAGGCCGTCGCGCAGCATCAATCCCTTGGGATACTCATCAAGTGCCGATTCGAGTGACATAGGCTGGTTTTGGGTTTGGCCGCCCGTGTGGGCGCAGCGGCTCAGGTCATTTCACCGACAATCCCGCGTCCGGTTGCAAAGTGTCGCTCGTCGAGCGAGGTCGGATCCACGCTCCAGCGCGCCGCCAGCATGGGGAGGCGGTCCAGGTTCTGCAAGATTGGGTCGTGCGATTCACCCCAGATTTTTTCCACCTCTTCATGATAGTCGAAGCAGCGCAGGCCCAGGCCCAGTTCTGCAGGGCTGGGCGGGCCCTGATGCCAGGCCACATGCCCGACCCAGGCGTAGGCGCGCAGCACTTCGCCGGAATCCAGCCGCGCCCAGGCGTGGTGGCCCACCGCGCGGTTCAGGCTGAAGAACTGCACGAGGCCCAGCTTGCGGCTGAGGTCGGTGAGCAGGTGAAAACACTCGTCCACATCGTCCGCCGGATCGGGCAGGCCGGGACCGACGACCAGCACCCACTCACCGATCGGCGGCGTGATGAAGAGCCGCCGGTCACGCGCCTCGGCCATGCCCTCGGCCCAGGTGCAGAGCGTGGGGTTGGCGAGCTTCAGCGCCTTCTGCACGGCGCGAGGCTCGGTGGTGCGCACGGCGATCCAGCGACAAGGCGAGTCAAAGATTTCCGGGCGAAACGAGCCGCCGTCCGGCCAACGGCGCATCGGCCGGTGGAGCAGTTCGTTCTGCGCCCAGGCCCGGCGTTCCCGGGCGTGCCGGGTGGACATCCAGACAAACACGGCTCCCACCATGAGAATCAGGAACAGGAGGAACAGCAACGCAACCACGAGATAGTTCTCCGGTTGAACAAGTCCGGCTCCGTCGCTGCTGGGCAGCTGGAGAATTTCCCGGAGGCTTTTCACGTCCGGCAATCTAGTCCTCCGCCCCACCCAAGCAATCGGAAAATCCGGGCGTTCCTCAGGCCGATTTCCGCGCAAACAGCTCCCGGATGATGTCCTCGATGGGCACCTCCTGGATGTCAATGTCCCGCACCGGCAGCT
>CAZOCL010000237.1:0-10242 GCA_964578245.1 uncultured Klebsiella sp.
TTCTTCATCAACTGCGCGTTGGCCATCAGGTCCTCCTTGGACTCCGTGGGCTTCAAGGTCAGGTCGGGGTGCTGGAGGAAGTCGAGCGGCGGGACCTGATAGTTCCCGATGAGCGGCACGCTCGCGACGGTCATCGGCTTGGGCTTCTTGGGCTGCGGACGCGGGCGGCGTGGAGCCCCGCCGCTATTGTCAAAGACGGATGGAGCGGCGGCACTAGGTTCGGCGGGTTCGACCGCCTTGGCGACCTCATCAAGCTTCGGCGGCTCAGCGACGGCAGCAGCGAGGGCATCGGCAACGTGAACCAACGGCTCGCCAGGGGCGACAGGCTCCGGTTCCGGCGCTTTCACAGGCTCGGGAACCGGCTCAACCTTCGTCGGCTTGGCGGCCTTGTCCGCCTTCTTCGCCAGAGCGCTGTCCTTGCCGAGAATGTCCGCCGTCGTGGCGGCGACAATCTCCTCGGCCTTGATGATGATGGCATCCACCGGTTTGGCTGGCTCGCCGGGGCTCCAGTCTTCGGCAGGCTGATCCTTTTCCTTCCGCTTGGACTTGGCAGCGAGATCGGCGGGCTTGGCCTGGGGCACGCTGAGGTCGCGGATAAGCGGTGCCGGCAGCGGTTTGCCATCCGCACCCATGTCCGGCCCGGTTTTTTCAACAACGGCGGCGGTGACCGGCTCGGCGGCCTTGGCTGGCTTGACCTTGCTGACCTTTTCGACTTCCTCCTGCAGCCGCTTCGCTTCCTTCTCCAGTTCCTTGCGGCGCTTCTCCAGCGCGAGTTCCTCCGGGGTCGCTCCCGTGGCGGCAGCGGGAGCGTCTTCGCCCCGCGCGAACCAGCCGCGTGCCCATTCAAAGAGCGAAAAATTGGTGAGGAAGAGCAGCCCTAGGAGGTAGATCGCAAGGTAGACCACCGCAGAACCCCACACGCCGAGGTAGTGCTTGAACAGATACTGGTTCAACCACATGCCCACCCAGCCGCCCGCCGAACCGGAGTTGATGTTGCGGACAATCCGCTCGAACGCACCGGGGATCAGGTCGAAGACGCCGACCATGCAGAGCAGCAGCGCCACGCACCATGGCCAGCGACGCCGCAGGTGTTGGAGGGCCTCGACAAACGGCACCAGCCCGAGCACCAGCAGCACGGGCGGCAGGAGATAGGCCGCCGCCCCAAAGGCGACGAACGTCAGGTGCGCCAGCCTGGCCCCCAGCCGGCCGACGAGGTTGTGAATCTCGGTGTTGGGCTCCGCGGTGTTGAAGGCCACGTCGTTCTTGTCGAACGAGAACTGCGCCAGCAGCAGCAGCACGGCAACCATCGCCAGCACCACAAAGCCGACCAGGCCGCCGTCCGCACGCGCGGGCGGCTGCTCCTCTACCTGCTCATTGTCCTTACGGGCCACACCGGGAGACTAGGGATGCAACCGGGGAAATGAAAAAGGAAAAACTTGAGCAGGGAGATGAGGAACGGCTCCGCGCTCCGGGGGAGAGGTTGCGCCGCTGGCGGTTGAAGTGGCATTTCAAGTTGAACAATGACCACGCCCCGGTGCCTAATCGTCCGTAACACGCGGCACGACACCGGAATGTATTCACTCTCAACCTGCTGGAACTCGCACCGACACATGGATGGCCGCCCCATGCTGCAGGAGATTGCGGCCTTGGGGTTCGAATACGCGGAGCTGAGCCACGGCATCCGCGTCAGCCTGGTGCCGGGCATCCTGGATGCTGTGGACGCGGGGGAGATCCGCATCTCGACACTGCACAACTTCTGTCCCCTGCCGATGGGGGTGAACCAGGCCGCGCCCAATGTCTTTCAGTTCACCGCCGCCGAGGTGCGGGAGCGCGAGAGCGCGATGCGACAGACGTTCAAGACACTGGAATTTGCCGTGCGCGTGAAAGCCCGGCTGGTGGTGCTGCACATGGGCAGCCTGGCCGAAATGAAGCCGAAAGGCGCATTTTTGGGCCTGTTTGGCGCACCGGACTTCACTGACACACTGCTGGACATGATCGAGACCAAGCAGCACGAGTCCCCGAAGTTTCAAAAGCTCATGGCCGATGCGGTGGAGCAGCAGGAACGTCTCAAGGCGGAACCGATGCGGCGGACTGCCGAGGCGCTTACCCAGATCGCCGCGAAGGCGGCGGAATTGGGCCTGCAACTGGGCATCGAAAACCGTGAGGCGCTGGAGGAAGTGCCGCTGGACAGCGAGATGGCCGACTTCCTAACGGGGTTCCCCGCGGCCACGGTGCGCTACTGGCACGACACCGGGCACGCGCAGATCAAGGAACATCTGGGCTTCCTGCATCACGTCTCTCACCTGAAATCCCTGGCCGACCGGCTCGGCGGTTTCCACATTCACGACGTAGATTTCCCGAGCCGCGACCATCGCGAACCAGGCACCGGGACGGTGAATTTCTTGCAATTGAAGCCCTTTGTCAGGCCGGAGCACATCAAGGTCTTTGAGTTCAGCCCCGGGCTGAAGACCGAAGAAGTGAAGCGCGGCGTGGCGCATGTGAAGAAGGTGTGGGGACCGTGAAACGCGTGCCGTCATGGCTCAAGAACCTCGTCCAGCTCGCCGTGTGCGGCCTGCTGCTGGCCTGGATTTTTCAGGCGATTTTCTGGAAAGAGGGCCAGGAGGCCTGGATGCGCGAACAGCGCACCCCGGCCTGGAAGGAACTGACCCGCTGGCAGCGTCTGGAGGTTTCATGGACCCATGGCCCGCGTGAGATCTGGAAAAACATGGCCGGCGTGCGACCGGAGGCCTTCGCGCTCTCGCTCGTGCTCATGGGTGGAACGATCGTCCTCGGCATCGTGCGCTGGCGGCAGGTGCTGCGGGTGCATGGCCTCGACCTTTCCTTCGGGCGCGCGGCGGAAATCTCCCTGGTGGCGCACTTCTTCAACTCCTTCCTGCTCGGTGCGGCGGGCGGCGATCTGATGAAGGCCTACTACGCCGCGCGGGAGACGCACCACAAGAAGGCCGAGGCCGTGGGCACGGTCTTCGTGGACCGTATCATCGGGCTGTTCGCGCTGCTGGTGTTTGCCATGGCCGGGATGGCGGCCAACCTGCCGCTGCTGCGCGCGGACCCGATCTTCATGAAGCTGGCCTGGGCGATCACCGCCATGTTCTGCGGCTGCGCGGGCGTGCTCTTCCTCACCCTGCGCGGCGGCGTGTCCAGGGGCCTGCCCCAGGCGCGTGCCTGGCTCCGGCGGCTGCCGCGCGGAGACTTTCTGGAGCGGCTGCGCGACTCGCTGAAACCGTTTGGCAGCGATCCGGTGTTTCTGCTGAAGAGCTTCGTCGTGTCCCTCGCCCTGTGCGCCGTCTGCGTGCTGCATGTGCAGTCGCTCGCGTGGGGACTCGGGCTGGAGGTCTCGCTGCGGCACCTGTTCGCCATCGTGCCCATGATCACCTGCATGGTGGTGCTGCCCATCACCCCGAGCGGCCTGGGCGTGCGGGAAAATCTCTTCGTGCTGATGCTGGCCGTGCCGCTCATCGGTGTGGAACACACGGCAGCGCTATCCCTGTCGCTGCTCTGCACGGCGGGCAGCCTGTGCTGGAGCCTGGTGGGCGGGGCCATCTATGCCGGCCTGAAGACCAAGCACCACCTCGACGAACTGGCCCGCACGCAGGCGGACTGAGTCAGGCAAAGGCTGTTGGAACAGCCGCGCAAGGGCGCACAGAGCACGAAGGAGTTTGGCCCGAATTCCGAAATCGAGGGACGCCGATGCGGAGGAGCGCGGCGGCCGCAGAAACGGGAGCACGACCGGGTGGTTCCAGCGCACTTTTCCAGTCTCATCCTGCTGCGGCGTAAACGCCCCAAATCTTTGGGGACTTCAGCCGGCTACTTCTTCAGCCCGGCCGGGACCGGCACGAAGGCCTTGAAGCTGATGCCCTCGGGAGTGCCGACCGCAGCATGCACGGTGAAGCCGAAATACTTGGAAATCGCATCGAACGGCGGCAGCAGGGTGAAGTCGAAGAGGTCCTTCATCGGCTTGAGGTTCGGCGGCGCACCCGCACCCGGCACCGGGGAGGCAAACATTTTGTCGAGCGCGGCGGGGTCCTTCTTCAACGTCTCGATCAGCAGGCGCAGCGTCTCGCTCTGATTTTCATAGGCGAACCAGCCGGTGTTAAAGCCCCCGACTTTTTGCGCGGCCTCCGCCAGGCCTGGCACTTCGCTCAACGGCTTGCCGTTGGCCTCCGTGTTGCGCAGCACCTCCTCGAGCATGGCCGCATCCGAGGAGATCGCGAGATAGCCACCGGTGGCGGCGAGGCTCAACTGGCCTTTCGGCCCGCCCACTCCGCCCATGCCCGGCATCATCGGCAGGCTGTAAATCTTGCGGCCGAGAAACTCCCGTTCCGTGGGCGGCAGCGGGCTGACCGTGCGCAGCGCCTGCAACAGCGCCTCCGGACGCGGTGACCCGATGAGATACAGCGCTGGCGGCGCGCTCAAATCAGCAATGGCCGCTCCCCGGGGCGCTTTCTGGATGGTGACGAAATCCGCGCCGAGGTTGCCGATGACCTGTTTGCGCAGGTCGAAGTTGGGGTCCTTGTCCTTGCCGACGCTCTCCAGCATCAGCGTGACCATCCCGGCCATCTGCGGATTGAAGTCGGTGATCATGCGCTCCAGAGCAGCGAACGCCTTCTGCCCGTCGAGCCGGACGCGCGTGAACTTCGCTGCATCGCCACCTACGAACGGCAACGGCCCGGCTTCCTTCGCCTCGGGAGTAACGATGCCCAGCAAGCCTTTGCGGCGCGCCTGCGGTGCCTGCACAAAGGCCTCGATGTGCGTGCCTTCACCCGACTGCCGAGCCGACATCGCCAGTCCGTCCAGGCCGCCGAGCCCCACCGCGTCCATGACGCGGCCGGGGGTGATGCCGAAGGGGTTCGCATCCCCCGCGCCGCCCGGCAGTTTGCCAAGCAGGTCCGCCAGCGCCTTCACGTTGACCCAGCCAAAGGCCTGCGCATCACGGCCCACGGTGTTGCGGGCCTTCTCAAAAATCGGGTTTTCCTCCAGCCCGGCACCGCCGCCATCCTGACGGACGAGCACTTTTTCCAGCGCCTTCGTGCTCTCGCTGATCAGCAGCAGCGAACCGGACTGGCCGACATAAGGATTAGACTTCTTCTTCGGTGGACCGTCGTCGTTGTCCTTGGGCGGGTCCTTCGGCATGGTGCGGGCGAACTTAACCCCGCGGACTGTTTCGCGCTGGATCACCCGGCCTTCGTCCGTGTCGCGCTTCTCACACCGCTCGATGAAGGCCCGGAGTTGTTTTTCCTTGTCCTTCACATCCATCAGGATCACTACGTCAGGCCCTGCACCGGGTTCGGCCTGGCCGTCACTGGGCAGGACGCCCAGCGTGATCTGGCCGCTGATCAGTGGCTTGAACTCCAGCCAGTCGCGCTCGAAGTTCTTGTCCTCCTCGCCAAGCAGTCCGCGAAACTTCTGCTCGAACTTCTCGGTGAACGGCCGCATGGCGGGGTCGCGCCAGAGCTGGGCCATCGAGAAATCCTTGGCCGCCGCGAACGACTTGTCCCAGTCGGGGATGGTCAGCATCAGGAACGTGTCCGGCGGCAGCAGCTTCTCGGCAGGCGGCGTGGCGGCACCCACCGTGGCGGCCAGGCAGAGGAGCAGGGAGGCGAGAGGTGGCAGCAGGCGGAAGTGGGTTTTCATTCGGGCAGCGGGGAGTGGGTTGGTTGTTGGGACAGGTTGTAACGGGAAGCCCTGGCTTTAGCAAGCCGGGGTCTGGGCGAGCAACCTGACTGGGCGCAGCTCAGGTTTTGAGTTCCTCACATTAGCACCCGGCTTCAGCCGGGTGTTGGGGCAACCGCACGATGGCCAGCCGTTTCAACGGCTTGTGCCAGCCGCACCGACCGCCGGCTGGGGCAAACCGCTAAACGGTTTGCCCTGGCACCACCCGCTTTCACCCGGCTAAAGCCGGGTGCTAATGAGAGCTTGCGGTGGGCTCAAAAGCTGATTTGCGCCCAACCTGACTCGGGAGCCGCGCCTGGCAATTCCGCAGCAACCTGGCCCTACTCGTTCGCGAGCACCACGCGCACATGCTGGGCATCAATGACGAACTTCTTGCCCGGTGGCGGGGTGGGTAGTCGCGGCAGAATGCGTGCCGTTACAAACTCCTGCGGATCCTTGGGGTAGCTTGATTTCCGCAGCACCCAGTCCTTCAAAGTTTCGTTCAGCAGGTCCAGCGAAGCCTCCGGGGACTTCTCAGCCTCGGCGATCTGCTGGATCGCCGCTGGGGTGAAGGCGGCTGACGATCCGGCGTCGCGCTTCTTTTTGCACCCACCCGCCACCAGGACGACAGCAAGCAAAAACAATAGGAGCCGGGCAACTTTCATTGGCGGTCCCACATGGCCAGCGGATCACCGGGAGGATATTGAAAGCCAACCTTGCTGACTGCGATCGTCTCGTTGTGGCCGTCCACGAAGGCGGCGTTCGACCGGTTGTTGTGGCGGTTGAACATGCGCTCCGACCTGGGCGTGCCCGGGCTTGGAGCCGCCCAAACAACGGTGGCCCCTGTCGGAGCCGGGGTGCGGAAATAGTGCAGGCTGGTCCCGGCCGGGTCTGGCTCCCACTGATCCGGATTGGCCAGGTTGACGGTGGTTGGTGATATTTCGGCGCTGTCTCCGTAGATGACTGTCTCGGAGGGGCTGGCTATCTGATGCTCTCTCACGCTGCTGCTCGCACCGAGAAATCCAATTCCCGCAGTGCCCCCGCTGTAGGTCATGCCGATCCCCAGCATGGCGTTGTCCTTCACCTGGGGGCACCGGATGATTGACCGGTTCAGCAGGTAGGTCCGCAGGATGTCCGGCCAGTAGGTGTAGGAGGGGTTGTTCGGAATCCAGTCAGTGGCCGAGGAGGCTCCATTCCGCCCGAATTCAACGAGCTTCCCATCGTGGTCATCCGAGTAAAACTTATACGCCAGGCCGATCTGCTTCATGTTGCTGACGCAGACAGTGCCCTGAGACTTCGCCTTCGCCTTGCTCAAGGCCGGCAGCAGCATGCTCGCCAGAATGGCAATAATGGCGATCACCACGAGGAGTTCAATCAACGTGAAGCCACTGACACCGGCCCGACAGCGCGGGTTCATTGTCCCAAACGTGGTCAGCCTTCGGAGGCCTGTCAACCGGAATTATCCGGATAGCCGCCTCCGGGCGCAAATCAGGTTTTGAGTTCCTCACATTAGCACCCGGCTTCAGCCGGGAGTTGGGGCAACCGCACGATGGCCAGCCGTTTCAACGGCTTGTGGCAGCCGCATCGACCGCCGGCTGGGGCAAACCGTGGAAACGGTTTGCCCGGGCACCACCCGCTTGCACCCGGCTAAAGCCGGGTGCTAATGAGAGCTTGCGGTGAGCTCAAAACTTGGTTTGCGCCCCCGCCCCCGGGCCTGATGAATACCCGCCCCCGTTCGCATTAAAAAACGCGGCGGCGGGCGCATCCCACCACGGCTGCCACTTCGCTGGTGTTCCCGGAACTTGGCGGTCTTGCGGCTGGCTTTTCGAACGTGATGAAACGATTGATCAACGATGGGCTGCTGGTCCTGCTACTGGCGGCGGGTTGCTGGGCTGCGTCCGCCGCCACCCCCGCGCCGGCGAGCCTCACCAAGCTTACGATTGAGCCCGCTCAGGTGACCCTGGGCAATGCGGACCAGTCCGTGCAGTTGCTGGTCACGGCGCATCTTAGCGACGGCACGCGGCGCGACGTGACGCGTGCGGCGGCTTACAGCGTGCTGGCCGCGAAAGCGCCCGCCAAAGGCCCGGCCGAGTTCACCGTCAAGAAAGGCGAACCGCTGAAGCTCAACGTCGCCGTCCGCCGTGATGCCACCATGCCGAACGCCGTGGATCTCTCCGGGGCCGGAACCCAGCTCCCCCCGGGCCTGGAAATCCCGCTCATCAAAGTGGCCGCCGGCAAGACCTCTGCGGAGTTCACGCTCAACACGGACAAGATGCCCCCGGGCACGTTTAGCTTCGTCATCAACGGCGACGGCCAGGTTCCGGCCACCGAGGGCGACAAGTAGAACATCCGCTGCGTCTTTCCCAGCAACGCAGTGAAGGTCACGATCGAGCTGGCGGCGAAGCCGTCATCCCAGCCATTAAATCAAGGTGCGAACCAAGGTGGAATGGCAGCGAGGCGCGCAGAACGATTGGAATTTGGGCTTTGGAATTTCCCTGCCCGCCTCCCGGCTCCACCGAAAACAGCGGGGAACCTTCTCGTTGATGGTGATGCCCAGACCGGGCTTGGTGTTCGGGCGCACGATGCGGCCCCACCGGCCCGCCGAAGCCAGCGACCGGACGGACCTTGGTGGTTGCGATCAATCCAACAGTCTGGCGCGGTAAAAAACCGTGCTCACGAGTGCGTCCCCCGGTTCCTGAAACTTGACGGTGCCAGTCGTGTTTCTCAAAATCTGAACCGGAAACCAGCCTGCCGGAGGCACGCGCTTCTCCACGACATAAGTGGTTCCAGGCTCACCAGTCAGCGACCATCGAATGACCCCGCCAGCGTCGACCGGCTCGGCGCTGATCCTGCCAGTGGAGAAGAATGGCTGTCCGGCCTGCAGGGTGAAGCCTCTGGTTTGCTTCAGTTCGGCCTGCGGCAGCGGCGGCAAGCCTGAACCCGGATTCCCGCCACATTGGACCGCCATGACATCAGAACAGCCATACCGGCCGCCAAGGGCACGCGCGGCTTCGTAGGTTTCGCCGGCTGAGCGTTCCCAGACCCTCACTTGAAGGTAAGCTGGCTGAAGCGGGCTGACGTCCGGCAAGGTGAGGTAGAACGGAAAGTAAAAACCGGCATATGCGCCGTCTAGCATTACGCTCGCCAGACCCACTGCGTGCAGATTTGTCCGGCTGGGGCCCGCGTAAGCCTGTGCCACAAAACCGGATCCGCCCAGCCGCGTGACCCCATCGGTGTCATAGATGGCGGCAGCAGGGTTCAGGGGAAAGGAGACGACCCCATTGTGCAGCATGAGCAGCCCGCCACCGGTTCCATTCGTCACTGTCAGGGCGGCGGATAAACTCGACACCGCGCCGAAGTTGTTGGTGACAGTGGCATGGTAATCGCCCGCTTGGGCCGCCGTGAGATTCGTCAGCACGAGCGTGGCATTGGTCCGGCCGGCCAGGGGCGTTCCGTTCCGGTGCCATTGATAGCGCAACTCCGGAGCACCGACCGCCACCGCCATGAGACTGACTGCGTAGCCCGCGGCTACGGAGCGGCTCTCCGGCTGGACCACCAGGAGCGGCTCCTGGGGTGACGGCTCCACCGCGAGTGCCACCACGCTGCTGGTCACCGCACCAAACGCATTGGTGATGAGCACCCGATAGGAGCCCGCGTCGGCTGGCTGAATGTTGGTGAGGGACAACACGGAGTTGGTTGCCCCAAGGATGGGACTGCCCTCGTGCAACCATTGGAGGCTGAGCGGCGGCGTGCCGCCAGCGACGATTCGGTAAGCCGCCGCACCACCCACAAATGCGCTTCGACTCTGTGGCTGGGCAATGATCCAAGCTGGTTCGGTCAGCGAGGTTACTTGTATATCATCCAATTCCACCCCCACATAGTCAGGGGTTACATTTTCAAACGTCAGCCGGGTAGTGGAGCCCGTTGCGACCGCGGTGAAGTTGGTAACGGTCCATTGCTGGAACATCGCATTGGTAAGCAGCCCGATCAATTGATTGTCCCAGAGCACCCGAACCGTGGCGCCGGAGCAGCGCGCAGCGAACTGGATCGCGTAGGCGTTCCCCGCTTGGGTAACAAGATCCTGCTCCAACACTCCCGGAGCGTTGCTTCCCGTTGGGACGGATGACAGCTTGCTCAGGGTCAGCACCTGGCCGTCGAAGAAGTTCGTGAAATAGATAAAATTGGTCACCAAAAGTCGCACCGGGGTCATCCCGCTGACCATGACCCAGTTCGCACCATCGTAGCCTGAGGAATTGACTGTTCCCCCAATGGAGCCGCTGGTCTGCCAGTCCGTCAGGAACCAAGGCGAGGCCTCGAAACTAGGGTTGGCGACGATGTTGCTCGTATTGGCTGGCAGCTTCCAAACTCCAATGGCAAGCATCAGCAACGCGAGCAGCCAGACTGGGCGGCTCAGGATGTTCCTAGTTTTCATCTGGTATCAGATTCGATTGCTGCTGGAAGTTCTAGCTCACCAGTCCCCCACCGCGCCATCCCGATAAAACTCCCGCAGCACAATTTCCTGCTGGAACGGGTGCTTCTTCACGGCCTTCTCGTTGATGGTGATGCCCAGGC
>CAZOCL010000238.1:0-10192 GCA_964578245.1 uncultured Klebsiella sp.
GGAGTGCGGTGACTTGTCACCGCTTTCCGCAGGCGACCTGTCGCCGTCGAAGTTTCGAACGCTTCATTCCCACATGCTCTTCCGGCTTGCGCCAGCCCGAGCGCACAAATCGCAGGCAATCGATGGAACTCCGACGGCGACAAGTCGCCTGCGGAAAGCGGCGAGAACTCGCCGCACTCCATACTCGGCGAATGCGGGTGATTTAGTATTTCAGGCAGGCGAGACGATGAGGATTTAGTTCATTTTGGACAGGGATTCGTTAACCTCCTGCCCCATGAACCGCCTCGCTTCCTTGCTCCTTGCGCTCATTTGCATTCTTAGCGACCAAGCCCCCGCCGCCGAAACGCGCGACCTCATCCTCATCGCCGGCCAGTCCAACGCTGTCGGCTACGATGCCAAGCCGTCCGAGCTGCCCGCCGATGAAGCGGACAAGCAGGTGATGTTCTGGTTCCGCGCGGGCGATCCGCCGCCGGATGAGTTCGATGTCACCAGCGGCGGCAAGTGGACAACGCTTCAGCCGCAACCCAAGGGCAACCCCGCGCCCAAGACCAAAGGCCCGCGCCAATATGGCAACTTCTCGAGCCCGGATGGCGGTTTCGGTCCCGAGATCGGCCTGGCCCGCGCGCTCGTGGCGAAGGAGAAGAAGCCCCTAGCCATCGTCAAGGGTGCGTGGAGCGGCACGGGCATGGCGCAGGACTGGAATCCCGCCGACCCCGGGACTGGCGGCTCCTGCTACCGCGCGCTGGTGGCCGAGACGAAGGACGCCATTGCTGCTGCGAAGGCTCAGGGCATCACCCTCCGACTCCGTGCGCTCGCGTGGGTGCAAGGCGAGAGCGATGCCAACGTCAACGCCGCCTCGCGCTATACGCAGGCGCTCGGCGACATGATTGCCGCGCTGCGCAAAGACCTCGCCGCTCCCAACATGATCGCGCTGGTGGCGGTGAACACGAAGTTCGGCGGCGGCAAGAACCCCTTCATGCCCAAGATCGTCGAGGCCCAGCAAGCCCTCGCCGCCAAGGACCCGCGCTGCGCCTATGTGGACACGGCCAGCGCGACCATCGCCAACAGCGCGCACTACGACACGGCGGGCACGCTGGATGTGGGCAAACGCTTTGCCGAAGCACTGATCGCCTTTGAAGCGAAAGCGGCAGCGAAATAGCACCCCTCCGCCAGAATTGCCCACCACAAAGCCGGAGAAAATCGCTGCGGAAGCAGCCACTGAAAGTCCGTTACCGAAGGCGCTGACCCGACGACCGTGGACAACTTGACCGACGAATGGGGACTGACGAATGAAAACGAGGACGCAGAAGCCGTTCGCAGTTCGATTCCATGGCTTCTATTCGTCAGTCCTTGGCTCGATTTGATGCGTTGGCCTCCCGATCCTCCAGCCGGATACTCAACCGACGTGGATCACCTCACTTCGCATCCAGCACCCGCCACATATACCATGAGGCGATGGATCGGTAGGGACGCCAGCGCTCACCCTCGGCCAGAAGTTCCTTCGGCGTGGGCAGTTCCTTCCAGCCATAGGCCTTGGCGAAACCGCAGCGCACACCGTAGTCCCCCACCGGCAGCACGTCGCGGCGGCCCAGCGTGAAGATGAGGAACATCTCCACGGTCCACGGTCCAACGCCACGAATCTCCGTGAGCCGCGCGACCAGTTCCTCATCGCTCAGGCGCGCCGCCTCGCGCCGCGTCGGCACGTGGCCAGTGCTGGTCTTGTGGGCGATGTCCTTGATCGCCGCCGTCTTGGCCCGCGACAGCCCAGCGCCGCGCAGTTGGTCGTCGGTGGCGGCAAGGATGTGCTCCGGTTGGGGAAACTTCGTGTCAGGGAAGAGCGCAACGAAGCGCTTCAGAATGGTCTTCGCCGCCGTGCCGTTGAGCTGCTGGTGTGCGACGGCCTGCACGAGCGATTGAAACGGCGGACAGTTCCGGCGTGGGCGAATCGTGCACGGCCCTACGTCACGGATGATGCGCGCGAGGACGCGGTCGGCCTTGGCGAGATGGAGTTCTGCGTCAGCGTGCATGGCCGATCAGTCGGGGGTGGCGGCAAAGTAACGTTCCACAGCCTGGATCATCCCGTTCAAGTCGCTCTGGGAAGTTTCCCACACTTCGTCCAGGTCAACGTCGTCGTAGTCGTGAATCAGGATATTGCGCATTCCACGGACCAGTTTCCAGGGCACTTCCGGCAACGCCTTCTGCGCCTCTGGAGAAAGGTGTTTCGCTGCTTCGCCAACAATCTCAAACCGGCGGATAACCGCGTCCTGGGTTTTGATGTCGGCCTTGAAGCTTTCCAAGGTCTGTCCCGCAAGGTGCTGTTGAATCAACCGCGCTGAATCGAGAATGTCGCGCAGGTATAGCTTATCCCTCGACATACAGGGGAAGCGTGTGTGCGAGCAGCGACTGCCGACGGTAAGGATTACGGCTGTTCTCGATGGCCCGCCGACTGACCAGGTCCACTTCGCGGTGAAAGATCTCCTCCAGTTCGAGCTTCATGGCCACCCATTCGAACAAGCCGCACTTCACCCCGGGGCGCACCGTGCACAGTAGATCCACGTCGCTGTCAGACCGCCAATCGTCGCCGAGTGCCGAGCCAAACAACTCCAGCCGGGTGACCCCGCGCTCACGACAAAAGCGGCGGACAGCTTCGTGGTCATATTCCAGCTTCACGCCCGGACAATAGCAGATTCCGAACTCCGCGCCAGTGCCTACCACGCCCGCTCGATGCTGCGACGCTTCCACAGGAACTCGAACATGTTGCCTTCGTGCGGCTGGTCCCAGGAGATCTTCATCGTCGAGACCGGCCCGATGTTCAGGCGGTCAATCTCCGCGAAGTCCGTGACGGCCTCGATGAACTTCGCGTCCTTGGTGATGACGCTCGCGGCCAGCGTGTAGCCGATCTTGTGCAGCATCTCGGACTGCGGGCAGGTGACCACGCTGGCGTAGGGGCAGAGGAATTCCTTGTTCGAGAGCGGGTGCGCGAAGCTGTCGCAATGCACAATGGTCGGGCGCATGAACGTGCCGCCCTCGAAGCTCGCCTTGCGCGGGCCGTTGCGATACTTCGCCGTCACGTCGGTCGCGCCGGGAACTTTCAGGCCGTCCTCGATCTGCGCATCAATGAAGTCCGCCATCTTCACATTGGCGAAGCCGGAGAGCCGTGCGTTCGGATCATCCGCACGGGTCGGGTCGAAGGGGCCGATTTTCTTGGCCAGCGCCTCGGCAATCTCAGCCGCGTATTTCGGCACCACGACGGCGGAGGCGTTGATGCAGGAGCGTCCGCCGTTGTCGGAGATAGCCCCCGCGATCACATCAATGTAGTCCGGCCAGTTCTCGATGCAGTCGTCGCCGATGAGGAACTTGCTCCAGCCCGGCCCGTGAAGCTGGATGGCCGGGTTATTGGCGTATTGGGCCATCGTGTTCTTGTCGCCGAAGATGAGCGAGCGGCCGGTGGACTTGAGAATCTCCCCTGCCCCTTCGTGGTCGGTCGGGTAGAAGCCAAACGCCTCGGCCGGCACTCCGGCCGCGATGAAGGCCTGGATGAGCCGGTAAGGCGTCCAAGGCTCCTCCTTGCCGGGCTTGATGACCACCGGCGTCTTGAGCGAGATGGCGGGAATCCACAGCGAGTTCACCGCCGGGGAGTTGCTGGGCATCACCAGGCCGAGCGCGGCGCAGGTGGGGAAGTAGCTCAGCTTGGTGCCGAACTGCTCGCCGGTGCCGGCGTCGAGGATGCCCAAGTCCAGCCCACGCGAAAGTCCATTGAGAACGAACTTCATGTTCGTCAGCGCGAAATGGACCTTCGCCATGTTGCGCTGGACCATGTTCCACGGCAGGCCGCTGGTGCAGCTCAGCGTCTCGATGTATTGCTGGGGCGACTGCGTGTGGCCCTTGTCGCCCAGTGGCAGCGTGCCGTTGAGGAAGAGGTCGCCGGCCTTGGCGGACAGCTCGATGAGCTGTGCACAGGTGAACTTCTTCAGCGCGGCCCGGGCCGAGCCGATCTTGCCGAGATCGCGGCGCACGATGCCAGCGTTGACGTTGGAGACGAGGGCCTTGACCTCGCCGGTTTTGTGGTCCTTGACCTCGAACTTCTCGAGGGACTCGTAGTTGCGGCCCAGCCGGAGGACAGGAAGATGCGGAACAGTGCTCATGATTTAATACGTGTGCGGATTATCTCAAAACCACGGACGGGCGCAAGCACGGTTTTCGCGGCCTGCGAAAACTGCCGCACCGCCGCCAGCTTCGCGCTTTCCTACACCGGCGGCAACACTGCCGACCAGACAACGGCCTGGACCTTGCGCCAGTGACCACCACGCACCGGAGGCGAGACAGATAAACAGCCACCCCGGCAGGGTCAGACGACTGGTCAGGGCGCGCTCCACCCAATGAATTCGGTTCACCTCGCGCGGCGTCGGACCCACGTCACCAAACGCTTATGACCGCCCGCCGTCTTGCCTGCTGCCTCTTCGTGGCGCTCCAGTTCGTTGTCGCCGCCTTCTCCGCACCGTCGCCGACCCCTTGGAAAGCTGGCGTCGCCACGGCCGCGATCACGCCCGAGCAGGCCATGTGGATGGCCGGTTACGCCAGTCGGACCAATGTCAGCCAGGGTAAATCTATGGACCTGTTCGCCAAGGTGCTCGCGCTGGAGGACGAGCGAGGCGGGCGGATGGTGATCGTGACCCTGGACCTTATCGGCGTGCCTCGCAAGCTGCGCAAGTCGCTGGAGGCGCGGGTGCAAAAGGCGTGGCAGTTGCCGCCCGAATCCCTGCTGCTCAACGCTTCCCACACCCACAGCGGGCCGGAGTTCCGCTTCGGGCGCACGCCGGCGGACGACGGCGATTTCAAGCCCAGCACCTTGGGCGACACCTACGGCCGCGACCTGGAGGAGAAGCTTTTCAAGCTCATCGGCACCGCGCTGGAAAATCGTGCACCGGCCCGGCTGGCCTATAGTTTCGCCCGCTGCGGGGTGGCGATGAACCGCCGACTGCCGACCAAGGACGGCTATAAGAACAGTCCGAACCCGGCCGGTCCAGTGGACCACGAGGTGCCCGTGCTGCGCGTCGAGGGCGCGGACGGCAAGCTGGTGACGGTGCTGTTTGGTTATGCGTGCCACAATACCACGCTTGGGCTCTACCAGTTCAGCGGCGACTACGCGGGCTTTGCGCAGCAATACTTCGAAGCGGAGCACCCCGGGGCCGTCGCGCTGTTCATGAACGGCTGCAGCGGCGATCAGAATCCTTATCCCCGTGGCACGGTGGAACTCGCGCAACGGCATGGGCGCTCCCTCGCCACCGCCGTCGAGGCCGCGCTCAGCACTACGCTCAAAGCGGTGAATGGTCCGCTGCGCAGCGCCCTCGCTGAAATCAACCTGGACTATGCGCCAGCACCCACGCGCGAGGAGTTCAAGGCGCGCCTCGACTCAAAGGACAAATACGAGGCCTCGCACGCGAAGCGGATACTGGAGCGATTGGAGAATGGGGAGCGACTTCCAACGCAATATCCCTATCCCGTGCAGGTTGTGCATTTCGGCGACGTGCTGACGCTCGTGGCGCTGGGGGGCGAGACGGTGGTGGATTTTTCGTTGCGATTGAAGAAGGAACTGACCGGTCCTGCCTTATGGGTCGCGGGCTACTCCAATGACGTCATGGCCTACATTCCCAGCCTGCGGGTGATGCAGGAAGGCGGCTACGAGGCAGGCGGGGCGATGCGGTTCAGTGTGACGCATCCAGGGCCCTGGGCCGAATCCACCGAGGAACGCATTATCGATCAGGTGCACCGACTCGATCAGAAGCTGAAAGCCAGGTGAATCAGCGGGGAGAAGAGCAGGGACAATTGGACAGGGCTGGTTGTATTCCACTTGGCCCCGGATTTTTCCGGCTTCCCAGCCGCCCCGGTTTGCAACAACTTTGGCCCATGAGTTTCAGACCCGTCGTATTTCTGGCCCTGGCGACTTGCATCGCCTCCCAAATGCTGACTCCGGTGGTCGCCCAGCCCGCGCCCAAGACGCGCGTCACCTACTCGGAGGCGTATGGCAAGAACGGCGCACAGCCAGAGCTGACGGCGAAGGATCTGCCGCGCTTTCCCGCCGTGGAGCCGGCGAAAGCGCTCGAAACCTTTCAGGTCAAGAAGGGCTTCCGCCTCGAACTCGTCGCTGCCGAGCCGCTGGTCACCAGTCCGGTCACGATGGCGTTCGACGAGAACAGCCGGCTCTACGTGGTCGAGATGGTTGACTACTCCGAGCGGCGCGATGAGAACCCGCACGCCGGGCGCATCCGCCTGCTGGAGGACACCGACGGCGACGGGAAGTTCGACAAGTCCACGATCTTCGCGGACAACCTGCCCTGGCCCACGGCGATCATCTGCTACAACGGCGGCGTCTTCGTCGGTGCGACGCCGGACATCATCTGGCTCAAGGACACCAACGGCGATGGGAAGGCGGACGAGCGCAAGGTGGTCTTCACCGGCTTCGGCAGCGGAGCCGCGCGGCTGAACGTGCAGGCGCTCATCAACTCGTTCAACTGGGGCCTGGACAACCGCATCCACGGCGCAACCGGGCCGATCGGTGGCAACGAAGTGAAGTCCACTGCCACCAACGCGGGGCCGGCGCTCGACCTGCGCGGACGGGATTTCAACTTCGATCCCCGAAACATGCGGATGCAGCCCGAGACCGGCGGCGGGCAATACGGTCTTTCCTTCGACAGCGTGGGCCGCAAGTTCGTATGCAGTAACAGCGATCACCTGCAGATGCTGCTCTTCGATGTGGGCTACGGCGGGCGCAACCCGGCCTTCGCGATGCCCAGTCCCCGCGTGAGCATCGCGGCCGATGGTCCGGCGGCGGAGGTTTTCCGCCTGAGTCCGGACGAGCCGTGGCGCATTGTGCGGACACGGTGGCGCATCAGTGGCGTGGTGCCCGGAATGGTCGAGGGCGGAGGCCGCGTCTCTGGCTATTTCACCGGGGCCACGGGCGCGACGATCTACCGTGGTAACGCTTATGGGCCGGAGTTTGTGGACAACGCGTTCATCGGGGATGCAGGTGGCAATCTGGTGCACCGGAAAGTGCTTTCGCCCAATGGCGTCCTGCTCACTGCGAAGCGTCCGGCGGACGAGCAGAACATTGAGTTCCTCGCCTCGCGCGACACCTGGTTCCGGCCGGTGCATTTCCAGAACGCACCGGATGGGTGCCTCTACATCGCGGACATGTATCGCGAAGTCATCGAGCATCCGTGGTCCATCCCCGAGGCCATCAAGAAGCACATTGATCTGAACAGCGGCAATGACCGGGGCCGCATCTACCGCATTGTGCCGGAGAACTTCCAACAGCCCAAGCTGCCCAAGCTCGGCGCCGCCACGACCGCCCAGCTTGTGGCCAACCTTGAAAGCTCCAATGGCTGGACCCGCGACACGGCTGCGCGCCTGCTCTACGAACGGCAGGACCGCCGGGCCGTCCCCGCGCTGGAGACGCTTTTCGACCGGACCAAGTCGGCGCTCACGCGCATCCACGTGCTGTATGCCTTGTCGGGCCTCTTCGCGCTGGACACCAAGCACGTGCTCAGTGCACTGGCTGACCATGACGAACGGGTGCGGGAGCACGCGGTAAAGCTCGCGGAGGCCGGGCTGGAAGGCGGCAAGGGCAGCGGGCCGCTCGGGGCGAAGCTGCTCGGCATGGCGGGGGAAATCTCACCACGCGTGCGCTTCCAACTCGCCCTGTCACTCGGCGCGGTGCGCAGCCCGTCCCAGCCGACGGCGCTGGCCGAACTGATCAAGCACGACGCGGACAGTTCCTGGATGCGCGCGGCGGTGCTCAGTTCCCTGGGCAACGGCGGCGGCGAGGTGTTTGCCGCGCTGGTGCGGGATGTTCGTTTTCGTTCGCAGCCCGGCAGCGCGGAATTCCTCCGGCAGCTTGCCGAGATGATCGGGGCGCGAAACAGCTACGCGGAGGCGCGGCCGGTGCTGGAGTTCGCCGCCAAGCCGGACCCCGCTGCGCCGGTGGCCATCTGGGTGCGGGCACTGGGTGACGGGGCTGTGCGCGCGGGCACCTCGCTTACCGCGCTGGACAAGCTGAGTTTCCTCAAGGGCGTCTTTGCCAGCGCCGCGCAGACGGTGGGGAATGAGAAGGCCGCCGAGTCCGCCCGCGTGCAGGCGGTGCAACTCCTCGCGCTTACCAGTTACGCCGAGTCAGGTGCGAAGCTGGTCCCGCTGCTGGATGCGCCCTCGGAGCCCCTGCGGCTGGCGGCCATCGCCTCGCTTGCCCGCTTTCCGGCACCAGAAGTGGGTGGTGAACTGGTGAAGCGCTGGAAGGATTTCCCGCCCCAGGCTCGCACCGATGTGCTGGCAGCACTCACGACCCGTCCCGAGCGCGCGCTGGCGTTGCTGCAGGCCGTCGAGGCCGGGAGTGTGAAGCCAACGGAGATTCCCGCCCCAGCCGTGAAGGCGTTGCAGGTGAACAAGGACAAGAACGTGGCCGCACTCGCCGCCAAAGTGTTCCCGCCCGCGCAGAAACCGGCGGACGTGCTCAAGACCTTCCAGCCCGCACTCGACCTGCGAGGCGATGCCGCGCGGGGCAAAGTGACCTTCATGGAGCGCTGCGCTTCCTGTCATCGCTCGGGTAAGGACGGCTTCGCGCTCGGGCCGGACTTCGTCACGGTGAAGACGGCGGGCAAGGAAAAGCTGCTCAGCAGCATCATCGAGCCGAACGCCGAGGTGGCCCCGCAGTTCATCGCGTTCCAGGTGGACACCAAGGACGGCGAAAGCTACACCGCGATCATCGGTAACGAGACTCCGGCCAACGTGACGCTCCGCATGGCCAGCGGCCAGGAAATCACGCTGCCCCGCACGAAGGTGAAAGGGATGAAAAGCTCCGGCCAGTCGCTTATGCCTGAGGGCCTCGCCGCCGGACTGACGTCGCAGGCGATGGCGGACTTGATGGAATTTGTGCTGACGGCCGAGCCGCCGAAGTGAGAACGGTGTTCAGTATCCAGTGATCAGTATTCAGTAACCAGTATGCAGTGACGACGCGGCGGCGTCGTGGCCTTCACTGAATACTGATTACTGGTTACTGGCGACTGAACTTTGATCCCCGGCTTGCATCCCCGGGCCAGCCTCCTTCACCCTTTAGCCATGCACGTTTACGACCACCCCACCTTCCACATGGCCTGCCAGCAGTTCGACCTGGTGGCGGAGCGGCTGGACATTCCCGTCAACGAGCGTGACCGGCTGAAGTATCCCAAGCGCGCGCTCACGGTCGCTGTGCCCGTCAAGCGCGACGACGGCAAGGTGGAGGTTTTCGCCGGCTATCGCGTGCAGCACCATCTCGCGCTTGGGCCCACCAAAGGCGGCATGCGCTACCACCCGGATGTGACCGTCGGCGAGGTCGCCGCGCTGGCCATGTGGATGAGTTGGAAGTGCGCGCTCATGAACCTGCCCTACGGCGGGGCAAAAGGTGGCGTGGCGTGTGATCCCACGCAGATGTCGGTTGGCGAACTGGAGCGGCTCACGCGGCGCTTCACGCAGGAACTCATTGGCTTCATCGGACCACAGATTGACATTCCCGCCCCGGACCTCGGCACCAATGAACAGGTAATGGCATGGATGATGGACACCTATTCCGTCCACGCTGGCCATGCCACCCCGGCTGTCGTCACTGGCAAGCCCGTGGCCATCGGCGGTTCGCTGGGCCGTCGCGAAGCCACCGGACGCGGCGTCAGCTACCTCGCGAACCGCGCGATGGACACCATCGGCCTGAACGCAAACCAGGCGACCGCCGTGGTGCAGGGCTTTGGCAACGTCGGCTCCGTCGCCGCCTTCTCGCTGGCGCGCTACGGCGTGAAGATCATCGCCGTGAGCGATGCCTACGGCGGGACGTTCAATGCGCGCGGCCTGGACCTGGGCAAATTGCAGGACCACGTCACGCGCACCAAGTCCGTCGCGAATTTCCCGGAAGGCGAGAACATCACCAACGCGCAGTTGCTCATCACGCCGTGCGACATCCTGGTGCCGGCCGCCATGGAACGGCAGATCACAGCGGCGAACGTGAACCAGATCCAGTGCCGCATCATCGCCGAGGGCGCGAACGGACCGACCACGCCCGAGGCCGACCTCGTGCTGGACCAGCGGCCGGACATCTTCCTGATCCCCGACATCCTCTGCAACGCGGGCGGCGTGGTGGTGAGCTACTTCGAGTGGGTGCAGGACCTGCAGA
>CAZOCL010000239.1:0-10182 GCA_964578245.1 uncultured Klebsiella sp.
CGTCAATGCCCTCGGCCTTCATCGCCTTGGCCTTGGAATCAATGGCCAGCGTGAGTGAGGGCGAGAGGACTTTGGCGCGATCTGAGATGCGATAGTTCATAAAGCGGGGCGGAGATTTAGACAGCGCCCGGCGCGGCGCAAGGGGAATTTCCACGGCCGACGACGGACCGGGCCAGCGCTAAACCGTCTCAGCCAGGAGATCAGCCACGGCATTGCGCATCTCTTCCATTGAAAACGGCTTGGCCAGGGTGCGGTGCGCGCCGAGCCGGACGGCCATCTCGAGGAAGGACATGCCGTGAGTCGGATTGCCACCGGACACCGCGATGATCTTCAAGTCGGGATAGGACTTGCGAATCTGCATGATCGTCTCCAGCCCTTCCCGCCGCGGCATAAACAAGTCGATCAGCGCGAGGTCTGGTTTTTCTAAACGGATCTTGCGCAACGCCTCTTCGCCGTCGCGGGCCTCGATCACCTCATGCCCATCAATTTGTAGAATGCGCCGCACCACTTCGAGCACTGACTCTTCATCATCCGCGATTAAGACCTTCGCCATGCCAGCACAGAATCAGAGAGCCGCTGTAACCGCACAAGGCTAAACTGCGGGGGCTGGTTCCCCGTGACATGCCCGATGCAAAGCGGATTTCGACCCCGAACTCGGGGCGCACCCGCACCATATTCCGCTTCCCTCCGGCCTGCCGCGTCAGCATCCTCGCCGCGCTGATGGCCGAACCCGAGCCCAACCCCGACCTCCTGCCCTCCCTGCGGCGCCTGGTGCGGGGTTTGTCCGCCCTGTTCTGGGGCCTGCCCGGCACACTGCTGGTGTGCGTGCTCATGGCCGTAGCGGAGTTTCCCCGCATGCTGGGCGGCGCGCCGCCGTTGATCGCCACAGGATTACTGCTCTTTGGCATGTTCGAGCTGTCCCATTTCAAGCCGCAGGAGCGCGCGTGGCAGCAGGCCATCGACCGTGCGAAGCTGCTCGCGCTGGTGATCTTCGGTCTCTCGCCCTTCGTCTATTTCTGGAGCCGGCTGCCGTCTGAGGCCTACTACTACCAGATCGTCATCGCGCTGGCCTTCCTCGGAGTGCTGTTTCTCTACCAGTTGAACCTCGTCCTTCAGCGACTGACGGCCATGCTGCCGGACGAGACGCTCCGCGAGGACACCCGCTTCTTCACCCGCCTGAACCTGACGTTGATGGTGGTGGCCCTGGTGCTCATCGGCGGCTACTATGTGCTCGTGGAAATGAACTCGCTGCCAGAGGCCGTGATCGAAGCGCTGGACCTCGCCCAGATCGCGCGCGTCCGGTTCGGCTTCGTCGTCGTCGTCGTGCTCCTGCCCGTCTCGATGACCATGTCGCTGCTCTGGAAGTCCCGCGATATAGTGCTGAGCAGTGTGTATGGGGCGCGGAGTTGACTCGCCGTTGGCCGGGCACCACCGCGGGTTCGAGTGCGGACGTCCTGGCTAAAGCACCACCGTTGGGCAAGGCGCATCCTGAGATGTGGACTCCACCTGAATGTGCGTCGCGCCAAGCTTCTGCAACCGTCCCCCCACCACCTCGCGCGCCAGCTCCGGCCGGTTGCAGTCGCGGCTGAGATGTCCCAGGTAAATCCGCGCCAATGTGGCCGAGACGATCTGCTCCGCCACGTCCGCCGCCGCCACGTTGGACAAATGGCCGTGACGGCTGAGGATGCGCTGCTTGGTGCTCCACGGGCGCTTGGTGTCGTCCTGCAGCAGCTTCAAGTCATGGTTCGCCTCCAGCACGAGCAGGTGCGCGGGGCGGACACGTTCGAGCACCAGCTTCGTCGCATGGCCGAGGTCAGTGAGGAAACCGATGTTGCCCGCGCGCGTGCGCAGGAGAAAGCCCACCGGGTCCTGCGCATCGTGCGGCACGCTGAACGTGTCCACCGTTACATCGCCCAGATCGAAGCTCGCACCCGTCACGAAGTGCCGTCCCTCGAACCGCGTCTCCAACTGCCGCTCCGTCGCTTCCTGCGTGAGCCGGTTGCAATACACTGGGATGCGCAGCTTTGCCGCGAGCGCGGTCAACCCTTGCGTATGATCCTGATGCTCATGCGTGAGCAGTATTCCTGTAAGCGTCTCGGGCGTGCGGCTGATGGAGGCGAGCCGTTGGCGGATCTGGCGTCCGCTGAAACCCGCGTCAATCAGCAGGCGCACCTCCGGCGTCTCCAGATAGGCGCAATTGCCCCCGGAGCCGCTGCCAAGAATGGTGAACTGAACGGACACGCCACGAACGTAGGGAGCGCACGAAAAACCTTCAACGTCCAACGCTCACAGTTGAATGCTCAGAGTTGGATGTTTCCGGCGCCAGCCGCTCAACTCTCAACTTTCACCCCTCAACTTCTCCTCACGCCCACATCTCCTTCGGTCCCCTGCCCTCCGGCACCACCATCTCGAAGGTCGGGATGCGCACCACCACCCGCACGCCCTGCTCGTCCACGCCGAGATAGCTGCCTTCCGCGATGGCGCGCGTGGTGTCCAGAATGTGCCGGCTGTTGTAGCTAAACTTCTCGCCGGGGCTCAGGACCGGGAACTGGCCCACCACGCCATCCCCTTCGATGGCCGTGACCTCGCCGCGCGCGTTGGTGACCACCCACTTGCGGCCCTTGATGGTGACCGTGCGGTCCGAGCCGTTGTGAATGCTGATGAAATAGACGAACGAGTGCGGCTTGTCCGGCGGGGCGGGCAGCTCCGGCGCATAGATCAGGCGGTCCAGAGTCACACTCAGGCCAGGCAGTTCAAGCAGGTCGTTCTTCACAATGCGTTCCAGCCCGGATCACCGGGCGAGCGAACCATGCGCCATTCTGGCGAAGGTTCCAAGCGAACCCTTCGTTCCGAACACAAATCGTTGCCCGAAGGCTCATGCAGCGGGACGAAGTATTCGGGTGGCACACGCGGAATTTAGTGGGGATGGGGAATCCCGCTGAAGAAGCGTGCTGCCACCCGAATCAAGCTTGAGTTACTGGTCCGCCCGGCGGGGCCGGCTTGCTCGCCGGTGTGTCGGAAGCTGCTTTTTTGGACCGCCGCGAAGTCCGGTCCCGGGCCAGCTCAACCTCCGCGAGGATCCGCGCCGCCAGCCGTGGCGCCAGGACTCCCTTTTGCAGATAATCCACTGCGCCGAGCCGGCTGGCTTCGTGCTGCTGGGCCAGGCTGGGATAAGCGGTGAAGAAGATGACCGGGATCTCCGCCAGCCCCGGATCGCTTTTCAGACGCCGGCAGACTTCGAGGCCGTTCATGCCAGGCAGCCAAAGATCCAGCAGGATCAGATCGAACTTATGCTCGTGCGCCAGCGCCAGCGCCCGCTCGCCGCTGGCAGCAGTAGTGACGCTCAGCCGGGCCTGCTCCAGTTCGAGCTGCACGAGCCCGGCCACCGCAGGCAGATCCTCGACGTAGAGAATCCGGGCCAGCTCCATGGGCACGCCGCCTGGTCGCAACGCGGCGGAGGCGCGCAAGCTCTTCTGCCGGGCCTGCAAGCGCAGCTCCGCACTCGCACTGTCGCTGCCAGCCAGGCCCAGATGGGCCAGCACGCAGGCCGTGAATTCCTGCAACGCAAATGGCTTGGGCAGGAAATCCACCGCGCCCAGCCGGAACGCTTCGTCCACGAACAAGCGGCTGGTTTCCCCGCTCGCAAACAGAACCGGAATGTCCTTCAGGGCGGGATCGAGTTTCAATTGCTGGCACACTTGCAAGCCGGTGATGCCGGGGAGGTTGATGTTGAGGATGATCAGGTCAAACCGCTGCCGTCGGGCCAGTCCCAGGCCCTGCTCACCCGAGCTGGCGACGGTCACTTCAACGCCCTCTGGCTGCAGCGCGCGCTGCATGAGAAGGGCGAGGCTCGCGTTGTCTTCCACGGCGAGCACGCGCGCCTTGGGCGTGGCCATGCCGGCCTCACGCAGCGGTTCATCTGCGTCCGGCGACGTTCGCAACCCTGATGGTGCGCTGGGCATCGAACCCTGACCATAAGCAACGGGAAGCAACCGGGAATTGGGAGCCACCCTGTATCTTTCTAGGACTTTCCCTCATCCTAGGGGAGCGCTCGGTTCCGGTTTCATTTGCCTGTTCCAGCCGGATGCAGCTCGGCATGGACCGCCCGGAGCAGCGCCTCGACGGGATACGGCTTGTGCAGGATGTGCTTCACCCCCAGCGCCAGCACCTCGTCCGTGCGGTCCCGCTGGCCGGGCATGCCCAGTGCCCCGCTGGAGGCGATCAGCTTCACGCCCGGGGCCAGGCGGCGCACGGCGTGGATGAGCTGCACCCCGTCCATGTAGGGCATCAGGATGTCCGTCACCACCACCTTCACCTCGCTCAGATGCTTGCTCAATTCCGTCAGTGCGAAGGTGCCATCACTCGCCGAGAGCACGCGGTAACCGTGCTGCTCCAGCATGGAGCGCGTGACCTGCACAATGTCGGCCTCGTCATCCACCACCAGCACCAGCTCCCCTTCGCCGGTTGGCAGCGGTTCGGGCCGGTCGGCGGGCAGGCTGCTGGCGGCGTCCGGACTCGCGGGGATATACACCGAGAAGGTGGTGCCCAACCCGGGCTGGCTCTCCACCGTCACAAAACCGCCGTGACTGCGCACAATCCCCAGCACGGTGGACAGACCCAGTCCGGTGCCCTTGCCCAGTTCCTTGGTGGTGAAGAACGGTTCGAAGATCCGGTCCAGCACCTCCGGTGGAATGCCGCTGCCGTTGTCCTGCACCCGCATCATCACATGCGGTCCGGGCTTCGCCCCCAGGTTCGCTCGCGCGAGCTTCGCATCCACTATCGTGTTGCAGGCACTGTAGGCCAGTTCGCCGCCGTCGGGCATGGCATCGCGGGCATTGACGCTGAGATTGAGCAGCACCTGGTGCAGTTGCGTCGGGTCCCCGATCACGGGCCAGAGCTCGTTCGGCACGTCCACGCGGAACTGGATGTTTCGCGGGAAGGTTTCGCGCACCATGCGGATCATCTCCTTGAGCACATGTTTGGGTTGCAGTGTCACCCGCTCGCCTTCGATGCCCCGCGCAAACGTCAGCACCTGCTTGACGATGTCCGCCCCGCGCCGTGCGCTCAGCACGATGCTTTCGAGCTGATGCGCAATCTGGTCGTCCTTCGTTTGCATTTTCAACAAGTCGGCTCCCATCAAGATCGGCGCGAGCACGTTGTTCAGGTCGTGCGCGATGCCGCCGGCCAGCAGGCCGATGCCCTCCATGCGTTGTGCGCGCAGAAACTGCTTCTCCAGCGACTTGCGTTCGGTGATGTCCTGCTTGATCGCAATGAAGTGCGTGACCTGGCCGGCGGCGTCCCGCACCGGCGCGATGTTCATTTCCTCCTCATAGAGCGTGCCGTCCTTCCGCTGGTTGCACATCTCGCCGCGCCAGTTGCGGCCGGCGAGAATGGTTTTCCACATGCCCTCATAATACTCACGGGGATGCTTGCCGGACTTCAGCAGGCGCGGGTTCTTCCCGATCAACTCGGCCGAGGTGTAGCCGCTGACTTTGGTGAACGCTGAGTTGGCCCACAGGATCGTGCCCGTGACATCGGTGATGAAAATGGCGTTTGCCGCGGCCTCCAGGGCGGCGCTTTGCAGCCGCAGTTGCGCATGGGTGCGCCGCTGCTCGGTGATGTCTGACATCAACAACAGCAGGTGCCAGGCATCGCTGCGCTGGAACGGCACAAACTGCATGGCGAGCCACACGTCGTTGCCGAAGCTGCTCGTGACCCGGGCCTCCAGCAGCTCTGGCCGGTGATGCTCCAGCGCCCTCTCGGCGGCGGCCAGCATGCCCGAGGCGCGCCAGGATTCGAGCTGTCGGAAGTTTTGCGCCAGCACCTTGTCCAGTGACGTCCCAATGATTCGGGCCGCCGCCTCATTGGCCGTCTGCGCCTGGCCGGTCTCGTCGTAGGACACGATGGCCACGGGCGAAGCCTCGATCAGCGTGCCCAGATAGGCCAGCGCATCGCGCGTCTGCGCCTGCGCCCGCTGCCGCTCGGTGATGTTGCGGCTGATGCCGATGAGCCCGAGCGTTTCCCCATCGGGACCCCAATAGGGAGTCTTGAGCGTTTCAAACTGGCCGCCGCCACCCGCCTTGAACGGAATCCATTCCTCGGTCTGCACCGGTTTCCCGGCGGCCAGCATTTCCTGGTCCTTCTGGCGGTAGAATTCGGCCGACTCCCGCGGGGCAAATTCCAGATCCGTCTTGCCGACAAGCTCCTTCTCCGGCATGCCGGAATAGATCTCGAACGCGCGGTTGCAGCCGAGGTAAACGGAGTTCTTGTCCTTGAAGAAGATCAAGTCTGGGATGGAATCCAGCAACGTTCGCAACAGCGCGCGCTCGCGGGCCAGCCGCCCTTCGCTCAACCGGAGCAGCATCTCGGCCTGCCGGCGTTCCGTGACGTCGCGGAAGGCCCAGATGCGGCCGTAGTGCCGGCCTTCCTGATCCCGCACCGGCGATGAGTAACGGTCCAGCACCGTGCCATCCACCAGCTCGATCTCCTCGCGGCTGACCTCGTCCGGGTGGGCATAGAGCCAGTCCACCCGTCCGGCGAACTGTTGCGGATTCAGCGTCCGGCTCATCGCAAACTCGCGCTGTCGGCGATCGTCCTTTTCCTCCACAATTTCTGCCGGGAACTTCCACAGCTCATTGAATTGCCGGTTCTGCAAAATCTTCTTCCCCTGCGCATCCACCACGAGGATGCCGTCCAGCGCGGAATCCACCTGCGCCTCGAAGAACGCCGTCTTCCAGCGCAGTTCCTCGTCGTCCTTCTTGCGCTGGGTGATGTCCCGGAGAATGCCCTGCACCAGGATGCCTTCGACCGGCCCCCAGCTCACCTCCACGTCCACCGTGGTGCCATCGGGCCGGGTAATCTGCCGTTCCGTGCGGAAGGTCGCCCCATCCCGCGCCGCCACCAGCCGCTCCGGCAGCAGCGCCCGCTCCCCCGGTGAGTAGGTGGCCGCCAGGTTCATTTCGTGCAGGTCTTCCAAGGCGCGGCCATACAGGCTGCACGCGGCGGGATTCGCCTCGACGAAGCGTCCGGTCACATCCACCAGCACGATGCCATCCACCGCCTGCTCCAGCAGTCCGTGGTAGCGGCTGTAAGTATTGGCCAGCACTTCGGAGGTCCGCCGTTGTTGGGTGACGTCCGTGAACACGCCCCGGAAATGCGTCACCGTGCCCGCTGCGTTCCGCACCAGCATGCAGTAATCCTGCACCCAGCGACTCTGGCCGCGCTTGTCCAGCAGGCGATACTCCACCGTCAATTCTGCCTTCCCGTCCGCCACCGCCTTGTCCACCACCTCCACCAGTTCCGGTAAATCGTCAGGATGGACGATGGTGGGATAGAGGATTTTCCCTTCGACGAACTCCCGCGCCTCGTAGCCAAAGCGCGCGATGTTCTCGGAAATGAACTCCACCGGCCAGTTCGCCTCCGCACGCGCGACGTAGGCCACCGACGGGCTTTGATCAATGACCAGCTTGAGCGTGCGCAAGTGCTCCTCGGAAGCGCGCAACCGCTCCGTGGTCCGCTGGAGTTCGAACTGCCGGCGCATCGCGGCGATGCCGAAGGCCAGATCGTCGGCCAGCTCCACCAGCAGCCGCACCTCCTCCTCGTCGAACCGGTTGGGCTCGCCGGAATACAGCGTGAGCGCCCCCAGCATCCCGCTGGCCGTCCGCAGCGGCAATGCCACTGAAGAGCGCAGCCCGGCCTTCGCCGCCCGTTCCCGCCAGGGCCCCACCCGTGGATCCGTCTCGAAGTCATCGCATACCACCAACTGGCCCGTGCGGATCACGACCCCGGTCGGCCCGCTTCCAGCGGGAGTATCGTCACACCGGACCTCGATGCCTTCGAGGTAGTCGCCGGCCAGGCCGGCCTGCGCTGCCACCCGCACGACCGGTTCGCCCGGCGTCACCAGCCCCACCCAGGCGAGCCGGTGGCCCGTGGGTCCGATCAAGGTTTCGCAAAACGCCTTCAGGAGGTCCGCCTCGTCCGAAGAACGCACAAGCACCGAATTCGCCGCGCTGATCGCCTGCAACGTCCGGTTGAGCCGCCGCACCCGCCGGTCATTGCGCACCACCACCGTCATGTCATTGGCCACCGCCAGCACCTCACGCACCGTCCCATCGGCCTGAAGCAGTGGCGTGCAGGTGTAGGCCACGTGCGCATGGCCCGAGGGCAGAAGGATGTCCACCACGTCCGTCTGCGGCAGCCGCTTCTCCAGCGCCCGACTTAATACCGGCAAGCAGGCGTTCACCATTTCCAAAGGGAACACCTCCTCATCGCGCCGCCCAAGCACCTCATCCAATGGTTTGTGTGCGGCCAGCAAGCCGCGCGTGTTCAAAAAGCGGAACCGCCGGTCAGCATCGTAGATGGCAAAGGTGAACGGCAACTGTGCCACGGCTGAATTGAACCGTTCCTGGCTGGCTTCCAGATCCGCACGCACGGAGGCCTCGCGGTCCAGGCTGCGCTTCAGCACCAGATAGAGCAGGCCGGCCGACACGAGCACAAACAACGCTCCCTTGCTGATGTTCGTCCAGAGTTCCGCGGTGGCGCTGCCAAAGGCCAGCGCGGCGGCCAGATCGGACAGGACGATCCATGCGCCCGCTCCGCAGGCATACCAAGCGGCGACCCAGCCAGGCAGCCGGGTGGGCAGGGGGACTTTTGGCTGGCTCATAAATCGTTCAGGTCGCAACTACCCGCACAGTTTCCAGCCAGTGGGCTTCTCCGACTAACCATCCCTTGGCCAGCCACGAACACTCCTTGGCTAGGCCCTGGGCCGGTTTGAACCAGGAAAGCACCTGGAAATCGTCGCGCGGGCTGTCGCCCGCTCATCCTGTCCAGCCGAGAAGCCGGTTGCAGTCAGCCCTGTCGTCGGCTACCAAGTCGCCATGCGATTTATCGGCAGCGTCATCGAGCGGCTGCAACGGCACCCAAAGCGGATCGTCTTCCCCGAGGGCACCGAGCCGCGCGTGTTGCAGGCGGCCCGGCAGTTCTGCTCGCTCCAGCTTGGCGCCCCCATCCTGCTCGGCGACCGCACGCGGATCAAACGCGTGGCCGAGGGGCTGAACCTTTCCCTCCAGGGCATCCGCATCATCAACCCCGACGAAAGCGAGGAACTGGAAGGCTTCGCCACCACCTACGAACGGCTCCGGCGTGCGAAGGGCGTGGAGCACCCGGAGGCGCTCGACGCCATGCGTAAACCGAACTACTTCGGCGCAATGATGGTCGCGATGCGGCAGGCGGACGGCCTGGTCTCCGGTGCCAGCGAGGCCTCCGGCAGCGTGCTGCGGCCGGTCTTCCAGATCATCCGCCTCGCGCCCGGCTACTCCTCGGCCTCGAGTTGCATGGTGCTGGAAGTGGAGGACACGCGCTTCGGCCATCAGGGTGCCATGCTCATGGCAGACTGCGGCGTCATCCCCGAGCCGACCGTGGAGCAACTCGCCGACATTGCGGTGGCCAGCGGTTTCCTCGCGCGTCAACTGCTCGCCGTCCGACCCCGCGTGGCCATGCTGTCTTTCTCGACGAAGGGCAGCGCCAACCATCCATCCGTCAAGAAAGTGGAGGCCGCGACCGTGCTGGCGCGAATGCACGCAGAGCAGCGCGGGCTGGAAGCGGACTTCGACGGCGAACTCCAAGTGGACGCCGCGCTCGTGCCGGAAATCGCCTCGCGCAAGCTCCCGGAGAGCCAGGTGGCCGGCCACGCGAACGTGCTCGTCTTCCCCGACCTCAACTCCGGCAACATCTCCAGCAAGCTGGTCCAGCACATGGCCCGTGCCAACGCCTACGGCCAGATTCTCCTCGGCCTCGACATGCCCGCTGCGGAAATTTCCCGCGGTGCCAGTTCGCACGACATCCTCGGTGTCGCCGCGATTGTGGGCTTGCAAGCGATCGAGTTCCGCCTCCTCTATCCCGACGCTGGCGCACACCTGGCGATGAGTTGAAAGCACGCATGGACACGAATAAACACGAATGGGCGGGCATGGGCGCGAGCGTGCGGCGTGTTGCGTGTTGCGTGACTCGCGCTGGACGCGTCCTGCCTAAACCACGCAACACGCAACACGCAACACGTCCTCCCATTCGTGACCATTCGTTGTTTCCTCTCCCCCTTTCATGAACAACGTCACTCCCCGCGTCTTCATCGCTGCCACCCGTGAGAACGACGGCAAAACCACCGCTTCGCTCGGCCAGCTCCCC
>CAZOCL010000240.1:0-10151 GCA_964578245.1 uncultured Klebsiella sp.
GCGTGTCGAGCGGCAACTGCGCGGAAAACCGCGAGCGTTTGTAGGCCAGAAACTTTGGCGAAACGGAACTCATGTGCGCGGAGATGAAGCCAAAGAAAGGCTCGAAAAGAAAGGGGATAGGTGGTTAATTCCTCCCGTGATCCAAGCCCGCCAGTTGTGGAAATGGCTTTCGGTGAAGCTGGCGGTCATTGGGTTCAGCCTCGTCGTGACGTGCCTCCTCGTGTGCTGGTTTTTCGGAATCTCAAGCCCGCTGGACATCTATGCTTATCATGAGATGCATGCAAGCTTCCCACCCGTTTGGAAGGAATTTGCTTTGCGGCGGTTTGGTCAGGGAGACGAGGTGGGCCGTTTGCTCCGCGCCCACCCACCTACAATCACACGACATTATGGCGAGTGGACGTTGCACAACTATCACCAAGGCGACCCCAGAGCACTGGTCTTCTCCGGGCTGTGGGTTGTGTGCAAGAGCAATGTCCTCGTTAGCGTGAGGGCTGGAAACTGTCTTTGGGATCACATTTTCTTCGAAGACACCAAGCAGATGGCCGAATTTCAATCAGCGTGCATGATCTATGGCAATCCAGCCGGCCGGTATATTGAGAAGCACTCGAAGACGCTTTCAGCCGTCGCTCGATTCGATGCGGTCTTTCTCCAAAAGGCCCCGTTCGACGAAGTGAGAATCGTGGCCTGGCTGGAATCAGAGGATTGTTTGAGGCAACTAAAGGCATTCATCGGCTCCAATCCACCACCCTATGATGTTTCGTGGTGGACCAAGGTAGAACCCGGTTTCCGGACCGACGAAGACTTCCAGAAGAAGAGCGCGCTACTGCGCAAGAATCCTAACAACTTCGTCATTCCGTAAGGCCAAAGAAACGCTCGAACGAAAGGGGATAGGTGGTTTAGCCCAGCCATGCAGACCAGCGGACAATTGCCGATGAAGGTGATTGGGCGGCAGAAACCGGCCCAGGCGAACGTGCTGAGCATTGATGGCATGCAGCGTCTCGCGAACACCCTGCGCGGCAATCGGCCGTTCATCCCCAAGGGAGTCTGGCGGTTCAAGACATTTGAGGAGGCCGACGCATGGAGCCTGCGCATGATGTCGCGGCGCTGACGCCGCGATTTCCCTCCACAGAAGGTTCCTCAAGGTCTGCCCTCACCCGCTCATACCGAGGTGTTTCAGTGTCTCTATCTGGTGGCGCAGTCGCCACGGAACCCCGCCGGAACGGGGATATTCGCATGGAGTTCCGACATCACCGACTTTTCCCCTTGGCAACCCGCCGGTCTTGCGCGTCAATGCCCGCACTCACCGAGATGCAACTACCCTTCCAGCCCAGGCTTGGCTTCGACAATTACGCCATCCGCTCGCTCGGCTGGAAGGCCGGCCAGATCCTCGACTACGCGGCCACGCTCAAGCTCGACGCCGTGCTCTTCTCGGATTTCGACGTGTATGAATCCCTGACCGACGACGCGCTGCGGGAACTCAAGCGGCACGCGGATGACCACGGCATCGCGCTCTACGCCGGCATGTTGAGCATCTGCCCGGCCTCGGTGATGTTCGACCCGCGCCGCGGCCCGGCGGAGGAGCAGCTTCGCCTGTGCCTGCGCATCGCCAGGGCCCTCGGGTCGCCCGTCGCCCGCTGCGTGCTGGGCAAGGTGGATGACCGGCGCAGCCCGGGTGGCATCGCCGCGCGGATCGCCGAGACCATCGCGGTGCTCCGGCACGTTCGCAGCGAGGCGCTGGACGCGGGCATCAAGATCGCGGTGGAGAACCACGCGGGGGACATGAACTCAACGGAACTCCTCGAACTCATCGACACAGCCGGTCGCGACTTCGTGGGCGCGACGCTCGACACCGGCAATGCGCTGTGGGCCTTGGAGGAGCCGCTGGCGGCGCTGGAGACGCTTGGTCCGGTCACGGTCTGCACGGGCATCCGCGACTCGTATCTCTGGGAGACGCCTGAGGGCGCGACGCTGCAATGGACCTCGGTCGGCAGCGGGCTGGTGGACTGGCCGGCCTTCTTCGCGCGTTTCGCCGAGCTGTGCCCGCACGCTCCGGTAATTCTGGAGACCATCTCAGGACGCCCGATCTTCCTGCCCATCCTGCGCGACTACTTCTGGGACGCCTACCCGCGCGCCACCCCGCAGACGCTCGCGCGCATGCTGCGTCTCGCCCGGGCGGGAGAACCGCGTGAGCCCTTCAACACGCTGCCAGGAAGCGATGGACTCCGCGCCGAGCAGGACCAGCAACTCGCCGAACTCGAACGCAGCGTGCGCCATTGCCGCAAGTTGCTCAACGCGTGACCGGAGCCCGAGGGGGCGAGGCGCGCGGCGTTCACGCCGCTTCACGGTGCTCCGCTCTTTGGTGTTCTCATGGCATGCGGCGTGCGAATGATGAAGCGGCATAATGCGCCCGCCTGACGCAACCCTGCCGCCCGCTTACACCAACTGTGCGAAAGTTTGTAAAACGGAACGTGCAGAACTTCGGGGCCGCTCTCCCTCACCCCACCCTTTCCCGCTGGGAGAGGGAGCCACATAGTCCGCCTCGGTTAGCAAAAGTGCAGCGACTGGACACGTTGCTGTCGAAGATTCCCCCTCTCCCAGCGGGAGAGGGCTGGGGTGAGGGAGAGAGCGTTCAATCGCCCAGGATGGGAATTCGACCAGTGCATTCCCGGAATAGGTATTACTTCACCTTCCGTGCCGGATAGGTTTCCCCCATGTCACGCAGCAGCGGCATGGACTGGCCTTGGGTCTCGGCAAGCAGTTCGAAGAGGCGGGCGTTAAGCTGCTTCACGGTCGCCGCGTGCACGGGTTGGTGGATGAGGTTGCGCGTCTCGTCGGGATCGGCGGCAAGATCGTAGAACTCGTCCACGTCCCAGACGCCGTGGTAGCGGATGTATTTCCAGCGGTCGGTGCGGACGGCGTGCAGCGTGGGTGTGTAGGGGTAGTTGCGCTCCCAGTAGTATTCGTAAACCCAGGCGTCGCGCCACCCCACGCGCTCGCCGCGCGCCAGCGGGAGAAAGCTGCGCCCGTGCATCTTCGTAGCCGCCGACGTGAGGAGGCGGATTTCTGAAGCGTCCTTTTCCATCGTGGTCCGCCTCCTCACGTCGGCGGCTACGTCGAGGAGGGTTGGGGCAATGTCGATGTTCGCCACCATCTGCGTCACCACGGTGCCGGCCTGGAACAGCTCGGGGCAGTGCAGCAGCAGCGGCACGCGCATGGAGGCTTCATAGGCCGTGCGCTTGTCAATCAGCCCGTGCTCGCCGAAGTGGAACCCGTTGTCGCCCATGTAAACCACCAGCGTCGAATCGAGCAACTTGCGCTCGGCCAGCCATTGCGTGAGCCGCCCCACGCTGTCGTCCACGGCCAGCAGCGTCTCGCAGTAGCGGCGATGGTGCGTCTGGAGGTCGAAATCCGGCAGGTTGTAGCCGAAATCCACACCGTGCCGGCTGTTGCGCTGGTTCTTCACCCACGCGGGGAGATTCAAATAATTCTCCGGCGTGTCGGCAAAGGTCTTCGGCGGCACGAACGTCTTGCCCGCGTAGCGTCCCTGATGCCGGTCCGCCGCGACAAAGTCCGAGTGGACCGCCTTGTGCGAGACATACGCGAAGAAGGGCTTGTCCGACTTGCGCGCCTTGAGCCAGTCCAGCGTGAAGTCCGTCAGCTCATCCGTGATGTAGCCGCGCTGCGGGACGCGCTGACCGTTGACGTTGTAGCCCTCGCTGCTGGACTGCGGCACCACGCGCGTGGTGCCGTGCCCGTCCGCCCAGTAGTTCCCCTGCCCTTTGAAGGCGACCCAGTGGTCGAACCCGCGCTGCGGCGCGTCCGTCTCGCCCATGTGCCACTTGCCGAAGAACGCCGTCTCGTAGCCCGCGCGCTGGAGAAGCTGGGGGAAGAACACGAGGTCCGTGCGCACCGGATTGTAGTTGTCCACCACGCCATGCGCGTGCGCGTAAAGCCCCGTGAGAATGCTTGCCCGGCTTGGCGAGCAGAGGGAGGTGGTGACGAAGGCGTTCCGGCAATGCACCCCGCCGCGCGCGAGCCGGTCGAGGTGCGGCGTCTCGACGTAGGGATGCCCCATGAAGGAGAACGTGTCGAACCGGTGGTCATCCGCGAGGATGAAGAGGATGTTGCGCGGGGCGGCGGAGAGCTGGCCGCAAAGAGCGCAAAGGAGTGCAAAGAGGGTGAAGGGCAAACACCCTCTGAAAACTGGCTGCCTTGGAATAGTCATTTGTTCGTCTCCAGTTTGGCGTTTGGCCGTCTGATTAATTTGACTGCCCGCCGTTTGCTGTATTCCTCCCAGTGCCGCCTCTCCTCGTATTGCGCCTGCCCCAAGTCACCGAGCGAGGCAACCAGGCCCGGGTGAATCTTCTCCACAGCGGCAGCCATCTCGCGCAAGCCGACGGCGGCTTGCACGCGAATGTGCAGCTTCGGGCTGGCTGTCAATTTCGCAAGAGCCTCGATGACTGCTGGCAAAGGCAGCCTGAGCGTTGCCAGCGACCAAGCCGCGTTATCACGCACTTGCTCATCTGAATCCTTTAACAAGCGCAGCAACACTGGAACGTGCGGGGCCGCCGCCGCCTTGAAATGCCAAAACAGATTTGCTGCCCGGCGACGCGCATCAAGGTCATCCTCATTTGCCAGCGCGGCCATCGCAGCAGCCGCTTCTGCCACTCCCGGTGCCTGCGCGTCGCGCATCCGTGCCGCCAGCGCCAAACCACTCATTGCACCCACACGAATCTCAGAGTCGGAGTCGTGCAGGAACGGGAGCAGGAAGGGAAAGGGATTCTCGTCAACGGGCATGACTGCGGGAATCGTCATCAGCGCGCGGCCCCGAATCGTGGCCATCGGATGCAACAGCAGCTTGCGCAGCTCCGGTTCGGCCGAACTGGCGTTGGTCTCCATCCACCGCAACCCTGCGAACGAACTCTCCCGCAGCCGTTGGTTAGAATTGGTCGTGCCGGCCAAAAACACTGGGATGGAATTTGTGCCCAGCGCGACAAGTGCCTCCGCGACTTCCTGCGGATAGAAGGACTTGAAATCGCACTGGAAAAAGGCGTTCGACAGTATGGACAACGCAGGCAGCGCGTGCGGTCCAAGTTCGGCCAAGCCCCGGCAAGCAGCTCCCCGCGATGGGCAAACTCGTCTGAAGGGGTGCGTGGACCAGCCAGCGAACTCGCTCCACATCTCCAACGTCGCGCGCGTGGCATTGTCAGGCAGCCCCTCCAACACGGCGACCAGCTCCGGGAGCGCTGCCGGCCCCAGTTCATAAATTGCAGTCTCGGCCACTTCGCGCTGCTGACGGAAGACCCTCTTCCTTTCCTCGGTCGTGCTTTCCAGGCTCAAGGCTTGGTTCGCTCCATCCCAGATTTCGAGCCACTCCAAGACCGTCCGGTCACCAGCTTTCAACTTCGCCTTCGTCCAGCAGACCGCTGCCGCTGCGAGGCCGAGCGTGACCGCGAGCAAAATGAACTTCACCTTGGGCGTCAGCGGTTGCATCGCGGCGATCTCACTTCTTCACTCCCGGCGGCAAACCCCAAAGCGGCGGGATGTTCTGCTGGTTCCACTTCGCCCACGCGGCGGCGAGTTGCTCGACCACGGCGGGCCGTTCAGCGGCGAGATTGGTTATTTCCCCCTGGTCCCTGGCGAGGTCAAAGAGCTGCCAGGGCTGGTCGCCGGTGCGGAGGAGCTTCCACTGGCCGTCGCGCGCGGCGGCTTGCTGGCCCATGCGCCAGAAGAGGGGTCGGGTGGGTGGCGGGGCTTCGCCACGCAGATGCGGGAGGAGGTCGAGGCCTTCCAAATTGGTAGGGTGAGACTCCGTCGAAGCCACTTTGCCGACGGAGTCGGCGCGAGCGAAGTGAGTATCTTGGTTCGGTGCGGTCTTGCCAGAGATGCTCGCTTTGCTCGCCTCGCTGCGCTCGAGATGGGGCTCGACGGAGTCTCGCCCTACCGGGTTTCGCCCAGCCGCTGCGAGGAACGTCGGCGCGAGGTCCAGCGCGCTGACGGGGTGCGTAAAGGTCTTGCCGGCCGGAAGCTGGCCTTTCCACTGCACGAGGAACGGCACCCGCAGGCCACCTTCGAGCAGGTTGCCTTTGCCGCCGCTGAAAGGGGCGTTGCTGGAGGTAAGTTCCGCCGTCGGCCCGCCGTTGTCGCTGAGGAAGACGATGAGCGTCTGCTCCTCGAGCTTTTCCTCGCGCAGCTTCTGGAGCACGGCCCCGACCGCGTCGTCCATCGCCGAGACCATCGCGACGAACAGCCGGCGGTGGATGTCCGGGATGTGCGCGAAGCGGTCGAGATACTTGGGCGGCGCCTGAATGGGGCTGTGCGGGGCGTTAAAGGCGAGGTAGAGGAAGAACGGCTCCGCGCGATGTCGCCCGATGAACGCGACCGACTCGCGGGCGAGCGCGTCCGTGAGATACTCGCGCTCCGCCACCGGCACGAGGCCGCGCAGGAGGAAGTTTTGTTCATCGTAGCGCGGCTCGTTGCTCTTCAGGTGCGTGGAGAAGATCACGTCGCCCTGCGTGAGTCGCGGGCCGGCACCGGGTGGCAGGGCGTTGGTGCGCAGCCACGTCGTCACGCCGGACCACGGCGGGCCGCGCACATAGAAATGCCCCTCGTGCAGGAAGCCGAAGAACTCGTCGAAGCCGCGCCGCTGCGGGTGGAACGGCTCGGTCGCGCCAAGGTGCCACTTGCCGATGCAGCCGGTGGCGTAGCCGCGCGCCTTGAGATGGTCGGCGAGGGTCTTCTCCGTGAGCGGCAGGCCGATGGCGGGATCGAGGTTCTGCTTCCCCACCACGTTCAGCTCATGCCCGAAGCGCGTCTGGTTCCGCCCCGTGAGCAAACCCGCCCGCGACGGCGTGCAGAACGACGCGGTGACATAGCCCGCCGTGCAGCGCACGCCGTTGCGCGCGAGGGAATCAAGGTGCGGCGTGGCAATGTCCTTCGCCCCCTGGCAGCCAAGCTCCGCGTAGCCGAGGTCATCGGCGACGATGAGGAGGAGGTTGGGCGGGCGTGAGGCGGCGAGGGATTGGCCGCTGAGAACGCCGAGGAGTGCAAAGAGGAACCCAAGGATTTGGGCAAGACAAAGATGACCGAGGCGAGAGCTTCGTGCGCCCGAAATCTCTGGCTGTGTCATGGGCAAAGGGTAACCGCCGCGGCCGACGGAAGGCAATTCACGCCTTGAACCAAAGGCCATTCCACGGCACCTTCGTCAGATGGGAAAAGTCATCGTAAAACTCAAGCTCACCAATCAGGGCGACTTGGTGCTCGCCAAGCGCAAGCTGTCCAAGGCCACGCCCCGGAGTGTCGAAGTTGAGGCCCTCGTGGACACCGGAGCAACCCGTCTTTACCTCAAACCCAGCGTCATCAAGTCGCTTGGGCTGGAGAAAGTGGACGAGATCATTTCCCAAACCACCAACGGGCCGAAGCAGCGCTCCGTCTATGAATCCGTGCGCCTGGATGTGCAGGGGCGCTACGGGGAGTTCAACGTGGTGGACATTGGCGAAAACGTGCCGAATCTGCTGGGCCAGATCCCGCTTGAATACCTCGACTTCGTGGTGGACTCCAAGAACCGCAAGCTCATCCCCAACCCGGAGCACGGCGACAAGCAGATGAGCGAGGAGTATTGAGCGCGATGAGGCGAGGCAGGCCTTCTCGAAACCAGTCAGCGACTCGTCACCTCGTCTCCTGCCAACATCAGGCCAGAATCGCCTTCGGCACCTGGCCATAGACATCCGTGAGGCGGAAGTCACGGCCAGCGTAGCGGTAGGTGAGCTTCTCGTGGTCGAGGCCAAGCTGGTTCAGGACGATGGCGTGGAGGTCGTGGACGTGCGTCTTTTCCTCAACGGCCTTGCCGCCGTATTCGTCGGTGGAGCCGTAGGACATGCCCGGCTTGATGCCCGCGCCCGCGAGCCACATGGAGTAGCCCTTGGCGTTGTGGCCACGGCCGTCCGCACTGCCGTTGCCCGGCGTGCGGCCAAACTCACCGCCCCAGATGACGAGCGTGTCCTTGAGCATGTCGCGCTGCTTGAGATCGGCGAGCAGCGCAGCGATCGGCTGGTCCACGGCGGCACAACTGGAGGCGATGCGGCCCTTCAAGCCGCTGTGATGATCCCAGCCCTGGTGGCAGACCTCGATGAAGCGGACGCCCGCCTCGGCGAGCCGGCGCGCCATAAGGCACTGCTTGCCGAAATTGTCCGTGGTCCCCTGCCCGATGCCATAGGCCTTGAGCGTCGCGGCGGATTCCTTGCCCATGTCCATGACCTTGGGCACTTCGCTCTGCATGCGGAACGCCAGCTCGTAGGACTCAATGACGCCCTCGACCTCCGGGTTGGTGCCGGCGGTGGCGAAATCACGGTTCATGGACTGCACGAGGTCGAGCTGGGCGCGCTGGGCATTCGCGGAGAGTTGCGAGTTGCTGATGTTGCCAATGCCCTGGTTCGTGCCGGTGTCGTTCTTGTTGTTCTTGCGGACCACCGGACCGGTGCTGGGCGGGGCGTCCATGCGTGTGCCCTGAAAGGACGCGGGGAGGAAGGCGCTGCCGTAGTTCTGCGCACCGCCAAGCGCGATGGGCGCGGCGATGGTCATGTAGCCGGGCAGGTTCTGGTTCTCGGTGCCGAGGCCGTAAAGGGTCCACGCGCCGAGCGAGGGCCGCACGAAGCGCGCGCTGCCCGTGTGGAGCTGCACAAAGGCCTGCGGGTGATTCGGAATGTCCGTGTTCATGCCGCGCAGCAGGCACAGTTCGTCCGCGTGCTGGGCGACCTGCGGGAACGCCTCGGAAATCCACAGGCCACTCTGCCCGCGCTGCTCGAACTCCGCGACGGGTGCAACCAGCTTGCCCTTGTCGCCCGCCTTGCCGGCGTCGGCGATGAGCTTGGGCTTGTAGTCGAACGTGTCGAGATGCGACGGCCCGCCCTGCATGGCGAGGAAGATGACGCGCTTGGCCCGGGCGGGGAAATGCGGGGCCTTCGGCAGCGACGGACTTTGGTAAGTCCCGGCGGCCTGCGCACTGAGCCCGGCAAAGGCGAGGTAGCCGAAGCCGGCGGAGACGCTCTTGAGCATGTCGCGACGCGTGAGCGCAAGCGGTTGAAGCTGCTGGCAGTCGAAGGGACGGTTGGGGTTCATAGGATTTTGAAAATGGGTTTGCGGGTCGAAATCAGTTTGCGCCCTTTCCCCTCACCCCTGCCCTCTCCCTCAGGGAGAGGGAGAACGGCCGACAGCGGTGATTGCAAACGAAAGCATCCGGTCCAACGAAGACGGGCGCACCGCCACCCTCTCCCCGGGGGAGAGGGCTGGGGTGAGGGGGAAGGCCGCGTTCGATTGTGAAAGCCGGAGTCATTTCAACGAGTGCGTTGCTCACTTCAAGTAACGGAATTCAGCGGAAGCAAACAGGGCCTGACAGAAGGTTGTCAACGCGGATTCCGGCGAGCCGCCGCGCTCGGCCGCATGGGCCTTCAGATAGCTTTCCGCGCGAGTGATCTCGGCGGCGGTTGGCGGTCTGGCCAAGGCGGTGAGATAGGCAGCCTGGATGCGCTGCGCCGGGTCCGCACTGGTGCCTTGGAAACGCTTCGCCATGGCAGCGGCGTTCTCCTGAACGAACGGGCTGTTCAGCATGTAAAGCGCCTGTGAGGGCACGGTGGTCACCTCGCGCGCGGCGACCACGAGGCTCGGCTCGGCGAAGTCGAAGAGGTCCAGCGCCTCGGGCAGCAGTTCGCGGAGGATCGGCAGATAGACGCTGCGGTAACGCGGGTCGGTCTTGGCGGCGGTGCGGGCACTGCGGCCGAGGTCGGCGTCGCCCATGGAACTGACCGAGGAGCCACCGGGGGCCTTGAGATCGAGGCGACCGCTGGCGGCCAGGATGCTGTCGCGAATGGACTCGGCATCGAGCCGGCGCTGGTTGGCGTGCCAGAGGTAGTCGTTGTCGGGATCGCTGGCGAAGTTCTTCGCATCCGTGGCGCTGCTGAGGCGGTAGGTGCGGGTCAGGACGATCTCGCGGACCATCTGCTTGAGGGACCAGCCATTGGCCACGAGCCGGCCGGCGAGGTAGTCGAGCAGCTCGGGATGCGTCGGACGCTCGCCAGTCGCACCGAAGTTGTCGGGTGTGCTCACGATGCCTTCGCCAAAAAGATGCTGCCAGACGCGGTTGACCATCACGCGCG
>CAZOCL010000241.1:0-10125 GCA_964578245.1 uncultured Klebsiella sp.
ATCTCATCCTCAAACTCCTCGGTGCGCGCGTGGAAGCCGCTGGCGACCTCGCGTCGGTCCGGCTGGCCTTTCAGGGCGGCGTCGGAGCCGGGTGGGTGGTGGTGCTGGCGCTCGTGCTGGCGGCGCTGGGCGTCTGGACCTATCGCCAGTGGCCGCCTGCCACCACGCCCGCCCGTCGTTGGCTGCTTACGGGATTACGCGTCGCGTTTCTCGTGCTGCTCACCTTTCTGCTGCTGCGGCCGGTGCTGGCATTCACGGTCGAGGGTAGCGTCCGCCGCACCTTGCTGCTGCTGGTGGACGGCTCGGCCTCGATGCAGATCAAGGACCCGCGCGTCACCCCGGACGACATCAAGCGCGCTGCGCTGGTCAAAGGCCTTACCGATCCGACCAAAGGCCTGACCCAGCAGCCGCAGGCAGGCAGGCTCCGTGAAGTCGAAGCCATCACGCGGCTCGACCTGCTCAAGGCGGGCTTGCGGAACGAGAAACTCGATCTGTTGCCGCGCCTGGACTACGAGTTCGACCTGGTCCCCTTCAGCTTCGGTACCGATGTGAACGCCCTGCCACGCGGTAAGAGCGAGGTGGCCGAGGGCGAATCAGACACCAAGAAGGCCCGCCGCAAAAGCAAGATCACGCAGTTCCCATGGGTGGAGAAGCTCGACGCCAATTCCGCCACCACGCCCATCGGCGACGCGTTGCACAAGGCCGTCGAGCTGAAGCGCGGCCAGCCGCTGGCGGGGGTCGTGCTCATCACCGATGGCGGCCAGAACTCGGGCCCGTCCCCGCGCGAGATCGCGGCGCAGCTCAAGCAGGACGGCGTGCCGCTCTACATCTGGGGCGTGGGCATCACCAGCCCGCGGGACATCATCCTGGCGAACCTGTTTGCCCCGGAAGTCAGTTTCGTGAAGGACGAGGTCCTGGCCAACGTGCGCGTCCGCTCGCAGGGACTCGCTGGTGAGAAGGCCAAGGTAGTTCTCAAGCTTGGCGACACCAAGGTGGACGAGCGCGAGATCACGTTTGGCGAAGACGGCGAGCAGGTGGTGGCCATGCGCTTCACGCCGGACAAGACCGGTGACTTCGAATTGGAAGCCGCCATCGAGGCGCGTCCTGACGAGACGGTGAAGGACAACAACTCCCGCGTGCAGCACCTGCGCGTGATCGATTCGAAGATCCGCGTGCTGCTGGTCGAGCAGTCCCCCCGCTGGGACTTCCGCTACCTGCAGGCCATGTTTATGCGCGATCGCCGCGTGGACCTGAAGTGCGTGCTGTTCGAGGGCGCACCTTCGATCGCACGCGAGGGCAACTCGCCGTATCTCGAGCGCTTCCCGGTCAACAAGGAGGAGCTGTTCAACTTCGATCTCATTGTGTTCGGCGACGTGGATCCGCGCCAGCTCACCACCGAGCAGCAGCGGAACATGAATGAGTTTGTGTCGCGCTTTGGTGGGTCGTTCCTGATGGTTGCGGGCAAGCGCTTCAGCCCGAATGCCTGGCGCAACACGCCGGTCGAGCAGATCCTCCCGGTGGAGTTCGACGCGCTCAACACTGCCGCCGTGACGGGTGAAGGCAGCGCCGAGAAGCCGGTCCGGCTCACGCTCACCTCGCAGGGTCGCAGCTCCACGATGCTCCGGCTCGCCGACAAGGACGAGGAAAGCGTCAACCTCTGGAAGACGCTGCCGCCGATTTACTGGGTGGCAAAAGTCTCCCGCGCCAAGCCCGGTGCGGAGGTGCTGCTGGTGGATCCTGATCCGCTCAAAGCCTCGCGCTTCGGTCCCATGCCGGTGGTGGCCGTGCAGCAATACGGCCTGGGCCAGTCGCTCTTCGTCGGCACGGACAACACCTGGCGCTGGCGCAAGAACACGGGTGATGAGATCTACACGACCTTCTGGGGCCAGATCGCGCAGCGCCTCGCGCTTCCGCACCTGACCGGTGGCTCCCGCCGCACGCAGCTCACGCTCGACCGCCAGAACTTCGTCAGCGGTGACCGCGTGGCGATCTACGCGCGCCTCTACCGCGCGGGCTTCGAACCCGTGAACGATCCGGTTGTGAAGGGCGCCTACACCGTCCGCACCGGTGACGGTGGTGGTCCGACCGAGATATCCCTGCGTCCCGTGGCGGACCAGCCCGGCGTCTATCGTGGAGAGTTCATCGCCCCGGCGGCGGGCAGCTACAAGTTCGGCGTCGAGAGCGATCCGGACACGCGCGTGGACTTCAATGTGACCACACCACGCTTCGAACTCGGCGATACGGCCATGAACGAGCCGTTGCTGCGGGAGATGGCCAGCATCAGCGGTGGGGAATTCTTCCGCGAAGAGACGCTCTTCCAACTGCCGGACAAGATCCGCGCCAAGACCGAGCGGGTGCGTTCGCCGCTGGAAGTTGAGCTGTGGGCCAGCCCGCTCTACTTCCTGCTGCTGCTCGGGGTCGTCACGACGGAGTGGGTGCTCCGCAAACTGTCGCACTTGAAATGAGGATTACGAGCGAGACTGCGATTAGGTGTCGCGTGTGCGGCGAGCGTCGCCCCGTAGTGGGGCAGGCGTCCCGCCTGCCGCAGCGGGCGTCTCGCCCGCGTTCGCTTCCAGGCAATTTTCAACGCGGGCAGGATGCCCGCCGCGGCAGGCTGGAAGCCTGCCCCACTAGCCCATGACCGCCGCCCCGGAACAACGCACCGCCACGGTCCCGCCGAGCGCCTTGCTCGCGGACAAGCTCGCCGCCGTGCGCTCGAAGAAGACCGGCGTCGAGGCCGGTTCCGGCGTTGCGATGCTGCTCGGCGGGCTGGTCCTGGCACTGGGCGTGGGGATGCTGCTCGACTGGTTCCTCGACCTTCCTTGGGCCGTCCGCCTCCTTCTCTTCCTCGGCTACCTCGCGGCGGCGGGACATGTCATCTGGCACAACATTATCATCCCTTGCCTTCGCCAGCCGGATGATGATGCCGTTGCATTGCTCGTCGAGCGCGGAAATCCCCAGTTCGGCACGCGGCTGATCGCCTCGCTTCAGCTTACGCGTCCGGGCGCGCTGCAAGCTGGCGAGGCTCCCGCGCTGGTTCGGGGAATGGTCGCCGAGACTGAGCGGATTGCCCGGCCGCTGGACTTCACCGCCGTCATTTCCACCCGGCAGTTCCGGCGGCTGGCCGGCTGGGCCGTGGCCATTGTGATCATAGGTGGTTTCGTGTTTTGGAAAGCGGAGGAAGTCAGCCGCGACCTGCTCCACCGGGCATTGCTTTCCCGCGACACCGAGGTCCCGCGCAAGACCCGCATTGGCCAGACCAGCGGGGAGATCCGCATCGCCCGGGGCGACAATGTGAACCTCTTCGCGGTCGCGAAAGGCGTGGTGCCGGACCGGGCGAAGCTGGTGCTCAAGTTCGCCTCCGGCCGGACCCAGGAATTTCAGCTTGAACCCGGCAAGGAGAGCCGCGCGCGCTTTGAGCAGGCGCTCGAGAACGTCCAGGATTCCTTTGACTACACGTTCCACATCGGTGATGGCAAGTCCCGCACCGCACGCGTGGAAGCAGTGGAACGCCCCGGCATCGCGAAGCTCGACGCCTTGCAAATCTATCCGGAATACACCGGCCTCGGCACCGTCCGCCGCTCGCTCGGCGACCTGACGCTCCTGGTCGGCAGCAAGCTAAACCTGACGCTCACGCCGACCAAGGAAGTTGCCCGCGGCGCGGTGAAGCTCACCAGCTCCACCAACGCGGCGCCGGTGGAACTCCCGCTCCAGGCAAATCCCAAGAACCCCCGTGAGGTGCAGGTGAGCATCCCGATTTCGAGCGAGGCGCTTTCCGGTTTCTCGATTCACCTCGAAGACAAGTTCGGCTTCCGCTCGAAGGACGATGCAGTCTATCGCCTGGAAGTCCTGCCCGACCGCGCGCCCGTGGTCCGCATCACCTATCCGGAGCGCAAGGAGGAACTCATCACGCAGAAGGCCACCTTGCTCATCGGCTTTGAGGCGGTGGACGATTTTGCGGTGAAGCAGCTCTTCCTCCGCTACACGATTGATGGCGGCGAGGAGAAGGGCATTGAACTGACTTTGGATGCGCCGCTGCGCACCCTGCGTCGGCGCTACGACTGGAAAGTCGGCGCACTCAACCCGCGTCCGCCCGAGGGCGCGATGCTCGAATACTGGATCGAAGCCCGTGACAACAACAACGTGACTGGTCCGGGCATCGGCACGAGCGAGCACTTCACCGCCAAGGTCGTGAGCGACGCCGAGAAGCGCGCCGACCTCCTCAACCGTGTCGGCGACAGCATCGGGGCCATCGGCGAGGCTGCGAACGACCAGGAGAAGCTCAATCAGCGATTGGGTGACATCATCCAAGGCCGGCCGGAGCGGAAGTAGGACTGGCGATCTTCCTTGGCAGTCTGGCGGGGTTGGGCTACGCCTTCTCCCATGCCCCGTTCGTTCCTGAGCTGGCTCTGCCTTCCCTGCGCGGTGCTCATGACGTTTCTGACTGGTTTGGATTGTCTTGGTCAGGCGAGCAGCGGCCAGCCCATCCCGCCGACTATTTCCACGAACCAGGTGTTCGCCCGCAGGCCGGCGAAGCTCGTCTTTCCCAATGGTGCGATCATCCCCGCTGGTGCGCCGTTGCGGGTGGTGGCCGAAGTGGAACCGGATGCGCAGAAGGTCAGTTTCTTCGTGGACCGCGTTCCCATCGGCACGGCTACGAACGCGCCCTTCGAGGTGACGTGGTCCACCAGCAAGCCGGGGGTCTATGACGTGACGGTCATCGTGGTTTATCCTGCGGCGGGACCACGCCTGGCGGTGGCGTCCAAGGGGGTGGCCTCCGCAGCTCCGCTGTCGTTGCGGGTGGAGGATGCGGGAACCGGCCTTTGCATCGTCGAGGCCTCCGCAGATCTGAAACGATGGAAGGCCATTTCCACCAACCAGGTCACCGACTCCATTCTCCAGTTCAACGACCCCGACGCAGCCCGCCATCAGCAGCGTTTCTACCGGGTCCGGCAGTTCTGACGTCCACGATGCGGAGAGGCGATGGACACCGCCCGTCCGTGCTGGCAGCATCGCTGGCATCATGAAAGTCGAGACGCAGCTGACGCTGGCGGATTACGCCGCGCTCTCCGCCTTCCTCGTTCGGGAACGCCTGGCTCCTCACCGGCCGAAGCACCTGATGATCCTGATTGGCGCAGTTGGCATTCCCGTCTGGCTGCTCAGCTACGGGCTGCGTCATGAGATGACACCCGTGGGGGTGGTGCTGGGCGGGGCTGGCGCAGCCGCTTGGATACTATTTGCCTCACACCTCAACCGCCGCTGGCTCAAGCCGGCTCCGGATGGCAGCATCCTGGGTGCGAAGACCGTGACCTTGGGCGACGAAGGAATTCGACAGGTGTCCGCGCACCAGGAAACCCTGTTCAAGTGGACCGCAGTGAGGACCGTCGGCGAGACTCCCCGGCATTTCTTCGTCCTCGTGGACACCATCGCGGGCATCATCATCCCCAAGGGCGCGTTCGGGTCACCGAGAGCAGCGAAGGACTGGGGCGATGAACTGCGCCGCCGCACCGGTAAATGAGCTTGGCCGGTGCCGCGATTCTCGGGACCGCGCGGCTTGAAGTCACCGTTGGCATCCTGTTCACTTCGGGCGTGACTCCGCGAGCCAGCCAACTACGACCCAGCCTTGTGGTGAGGCTGTTGCTGGCTTTTGTCCTGATGGGTGGGTCTGCTTGCTTCGTCGAGGCACAATCGCGTGGGAAGCAGCCGCAGCCCAACTGGGCCTTCCGTCCGGTTACCCGGCCCGCCATTCCTACGCCGAAGGACGCGGCTTGGAGCACCAATGCCATCGACCGCTTCCTGCTGGCCAAGCTCGAAGCGAGTGGCCTGGCTCCAGCCGCGGCAGCCGAACCACGGGCGCTCGCTCGACGGCTTCACTTCGTTCTCACGGGCCTTCCGCCATCGGTCGAAGCGACCGAGGCGTTCGTCCGCGAGTTCAACCAGCAACCAGCAACCAGCATCCAGCATCGCGTGGACACGCTCCTCGCCTCGCCGCATTTCGGCGAGCGTTTCGCTCGCCATTGGCAGGACGTGGTGCGTTATGCCGACACGCACGGCACGGAGCATGATGCCTTCATCCCGCACGCGTGGCGCTATCGCGATTACCTCATCCGCGCGTTCAATGCCGACCTGCCTTACGACCAGTTCGTCCGCGAGCACATCGCCGGGGATCTGGTGGGCGAGCCGCGTGTCAGTGGCGGGCTGAACGAGTCGTTGCTCGCGACCACGTGGTGGCGGCTCGTGGAGATGAATCAGACGCCGGTGGACGTGAAGGGCGAGGAGGTCCTCGTGGTGGACAACCAGATTGATGCGCTGAGCAAGGCGTTCCTCGGGCTCACCGTCTCGTGTGCGCGGTGTCACGACCACAAGTTCGACCCCATCAGCCAGCAGGATTTTCACGGCCTCTACAGCATCCTTGCGAGCAGCCGCACCTCGATGCGCGTGGTGGATGCGCCGGAGAAACTTCATGCGCAGGACGCGGAACTGACGAAGCTAAAGGGAGAAATCCGAACAGCCCTGGCGGCGCAATGGCGCACGCAAATCGAGCAGTGGCCCGCCGCCATCTCCTCCCTCTCCCCCACCGGGGGAGAGGGCCGGGGTGAGGGGGCAAACGCCACCCATGCCGCAGAAACCATCCGTTGGCGCAATGCTTTCGCCGCCGCTGAGACGAACAAGTCTCCGCTGGCTTCGTTGCTGAAGGCGATCCGTAGTGGGGCGGCCGTCCCGGCTGCCTCCCCGGGCGTCTCGCCCGCGAATCCTGCGGTCAACGGGCGGGACGCCCGTCGGGCAGGCGGGACGCCTGCCCCACTGCCGTTCGCCGACTTCAGCACGGCGTCGGACAATGGCTGGTTTGCCACCGGCGGCTTCGCCCGGCCGGCCGCAGCTGGCGAGTTCTCCCTGGCAACCAGCGGTTCCAACTTTCTCGCTGCCATTTACCCAGCCGGCCGCTTCTCGCACCTGCTTTCCGACAAACACCCCGGCACGCTCCGTTCGCCCAACTTCACCATTACCAACAAGCTCGTTTCCGCCCTGGTCACGGGTGACAACAATGCCCGGGTCCGCCTCATCATCGAGAACTTCCAGGGCGACTCGCTGCTCTTCAGCCAGATCTCGCCCAAGCTGAACGACCGCTCCACAGTGCGCTGGGTTTCACTGCCCATTCGCGACACATGGCGCGGCCGGCGTGCCTATGTGGAACTGGTCCCGCGCGACGACTATCCCTACCTCGGCATCGTCAAAGACGCCTCGAAGCTGCCAAGCGATGGCCGGTCCGCCGCCGGTCTGGTGAAGGTGGTTTTTCACGATGGCGAGAAGCCACCCGACCCGCCTGCGTGGCCACAGGAACTCGACATCGCGCTCCGGAGTGCGAACGCACTCGCTCCCGTCGGGGCCGGGCCGGGTTCCCCTGTTCAAACGCGACCCCCCTTCGCCGCTGCCTTTGCCGCCGCCGCGCGCCGTGCGGCCGAAGCCTGGGAGGCGGGCCAGTGTGATGACGCGCAGGCGAATTTCCTGAACGCCCTCTTGCGCCTCGGTCTGCTCGAAAACACTGCCGTCTCTTCTCCCTCTCCCCCATCGGGGGAGAGGGCCGGGGTGAGGGGGCAAACGCCACCTGAGCCGACCGGCGCACCTTCTGCGCAAGCTGCCCCGCCCCCTCACCCTCAGTCCCTCTCCCCCGGTGGGGGCGAGGGAGGTTCACTGGCCGTGCTCGTGGCGCGCTATCGCGAACTGGAGCTGCGCATTCCTGTCCCCACCCGGGTAGTCGCGGTCGTGGATGAAGCCCCGGGCTTCGACACGCCGTTCTTCCCGCGCGGGGACCACTTGAAGCCGGGCGCGCCGGTGCCGCGCCAGTTTCTTTCAGCCTTTGCCGCCGCGCCCTACCAGTCGCGCACCAGCGGACGTCTCGAACTCGCCGAGGACATTCTGCGCAATCCGCTCACGGCACGCGTGATGGTGAACCGTCTCTGGCACCACGTCTTCGGTGTGGGCCTGGTGCGGAGCGTGGACAACTTTGGGAAGCTGGGCGAAGAGCCGAGCCATCCCGAACTGCTCGACTGGCTCGCGAGTGAGTTCATTGCGCAAGGCTGGTCCACGAAGGCGATGCTGCGGCTGATGCTGACGAGCCGGGCGTTTGCGCTGAGTGGGGGAGTGGAAGAGTTGAAGAGTTCAAGGGTTGAAGACGGGAAGACTATGCCCGCGCGCCCCACCGCTCCAACCCTTCAACCTTTCAACTCTTCAACCCTTGACCCCTCGAATCGGTTGTTGTCCCACGCCAATCTTCGTCGCCTTGATGCCGAATCGCTCCGCGACGCCATCCTTGCCGCCAGCGGACGGCTCGATCTCACACCGTTCGGCCCCGGCGTGCCAGTGCCCATTCCCACAGGTCAGCGTGATGACTACTCCCCGGACAATGGCCCCTTGGATGGGCGTGGTCGGCGCAGCCTGTATCTGGAGGTCCGCCGCAACCATCCGTCGCCGTTCCTCTTCGCCTTCGACCAACCGAAGCCCAGTTCGCCTGCTGGCCGGCGCGAGCCGACAAATGTTCCGGCGCAGAGCCTCACGCTGCTGAACGACCCGTTTGTCGTGGAGCAGGCCGGACACTTTGCCGCCCGTGCGCTGGCCCAGCCGGGCGACACTTCCGCGCGCATCCGCTGGCTCTACGCGACAGCGCTCAGCCGACCTGCGATTGAAGCGGAAGTTACTCGCTCTGCAGCCTTCCTGACACAACAGGCCGCTGTTAACGGAAGCGACGAGAAGAAGGCGTGGCAGGATCTGGCGCACGCGGTGTTCAACTTGAAGGAGTTTCTTTACCTGAAATAGCTGATGAAAACGAGTCCGGCCACAACACTTACGCAAACACGAGAACAACTGGAGCGCCTGAATTCGGCGCTGTTGGCCTTGAGGCAAGAATTGCTCCCCAGTCAGCCAAGAAAATTTTCCATCCTCGCTGAAGGGCCACGGGAGGATATCCGCCGGTTGCAAAGGGAAATCGATCAGCTCACAGCGGGAAGCTCAGTGACCGGCACGAAAAACTCATGACTCTACAACGGAAAACCGGTCTGGGAACTACCGAGAGTAGTCTTGGTTCAATGGAGCGATCGGACGGGCAGAAAGTTTCGTGGGTAATCAAGAATATCACGAGAGAGCCGAGTCTCGTCGAACTCGCGACTGCGGTGAGAGCATTCGGAAGTGAACTCTTTGAAATCATTGGTGACTACACGGGTGACACCATCAAAGCACTGACGGCTTTCGCTGCTGGTAAACCCGTGGTTTTTGATGGCTCGCTAAACATGTGCGAACTCGTGCTTCAGGACGTGCCGAGTATCCGCGCGATTGGAACCGCTGCTAACTACGCTTGCAGTCGATACTACGGAACTTGCGGGGACCTGCTGTTCAATGATGCTTATGCGATCATGCCGCTTGCGGAGGTCGGCCGAAACCCAGTCGTGAAGATGCTCTCAAAGGACGCATGTGTGTTTGTGCGGCCGGATGCCGGACAGAAACAGTTTCAAGCCGGCCTCGTTGAACTGGACCGCCTCTCCGAACTTGCTAAACGATGTCCAGAATCGTTGGTCGTGGTTTCGAGTCCCAAGATCATCGGCGGCGAGTGGCGCTTTGTTTGCGACGACACAGGAATTGTTGCGCACTCCAGCTACCGGATCAAAGGCAAGTCGGTGCGCGAGCAGCACGCCCCGGATGGTGGGATCGAAGTATGCAGGAGGGTGCTGAGTCGATATCAGCCGGATGGCCTGTTTATCGTGGACGTCTGTGCAGATGATGACGGGAACTTCTGGCTCATGGAACTGAACCAATTCACTGGCGCAGGCCTATACGCCTGCGACAAGGCTGCTGTTGTGCGTGCCGTTGACCGGTATGGCGCGCGGCTAGACACGGGGAAAGGTGCCGCCTTAGTTTGAGTGGCTTATTACGCTCTGTGCTCTACCCTCAACCATATTCCTGCTCCCGCCGCACGCTGCTCCAGCGCGTCTCCACCGGCTTCGGCTGGCTGGCCTTCGCGGGGCTCTTTGGCCAGGCGGCGGAAGCCATTTCCTCACGCACCACGCACCACGCACCACGCGCCAAACGCGTCATCTTCCTGTTCATGGATGGCGGCCCTTCGCAGGTGGACAC
>CAZOCL010000242.1:0-10022 GCA_964578245.1 uncultured Klebsiella sp.
TGCGCTCGTCGAAGCTCGCGGCGTTGTGGCCGGGGAACCAGTGGTCGGCCTGGCCCAGCAGGTTGTAGCGCATCTTGCCCCAGTCCACGAGGTCGAGGGACTTCGCATAGGTCCAGAGGCGGAGGATTTCGCTCACGTTGATCTCGCCGGGCACGTCCACGTAGTTGGGCACGCCCTCGAACCACCGGCGGCACCAGTCATCACCCAGCACGCGGAGCATCTCGGCGCGCAGCTTCGCCTCGATGGGGGCGATGACTTCCGCCGCGCGGTCATAGTGCGCGAGGCCGGCGACGTGATCATCGAAGTCGCTCGGGCGCGCCGCGCCGCAACTGAGCGTGTGAATCTCCGGACGCGCGAGGCAGTAGAGCGAGTTGAACTGCATCGGCGTGATGGGTGCGCAGAAGTCCACGAGCTTCCTGGGCGGCACGTAGAGTTTCCCGCCCTTGTCGTTCGGGCTGATGATGAAGACGCCCATGTCCAGCCGCGTGGCGGCCTCGATGGTGGACCAGTTGAGGTCGTTGACGAAATACCAGTGGACGTTGAAGTAGTCGAAGCCGCCGGAGTTGACCGCGTCGAGGATCACGTCGGTGGTGGCGTGCGTGCTGAAGCCGACATGGCGGCAGCGGCCCTCGCGCTGGAGCTTGCGCGCGGCCTCGAGGCAGCCGCCCTTCTTGAGCGACCAGTCGAGGAGCTGGCGGTTGTTGACGCCGTGGAGCGAGAGCAGGTCCACATGGTCGAGCCGCAGATACTTCATGGACTGGTCGAAGGTGCGGAGGAATTCCTCGGCGGTGGCGAAGGGCGCGATCTTGGTCTGGACGATGAGCTTGTCGCGCTTGATCTGCGGGAGCACCCAGCCGAGCTGCATCTCGCTGGAGCCGTAGCCGCGCGCGGTCTCGATGTGGTTGATGCCGAGTTCGAGCGCGCGGTGGATGGTGGCCTCGAGGTTGGCCTGGCCGTCCTTGGGCACCTCGCCCGGCGGGACGTCCTGCCACTTGTGCTGGTAGCGCATGCCGCCGCAGGAGAAGACGGGCATCTGCAACTCGGTCTTCCCAAAGCGGCGGTATTTCATGGGCGGAGCTTGGCAGGAACGGCCCGGGAGAGGCAAGCGGGCCATGCGCCGGTGTGACCGGGCGCCCGCATCATCCAACACTCCCGCTCCTCGGTGGAATGGAAGTGGGCCGAGGAGCGACGGGGCGTCGTGGTAAGCAGGCCGGGAAGCCCGTCCGAACGGGGCTTGCCGTCCGCGCATCGAAGTTCAAAATCGCTGCTCATGGACCCGACGCAAAAGAAATTGTCTCGCGGCGTCCAGAAAGGGAACTTTGAGCCGCCATTCCGGTCCAGCCCGTTGATAACAATGCAGATCTGTGGAAACACCTGGCTTTCAAAATGGATGGTCGTGCTGGCGTCGTTGCTGACGGCCTGCTGGGCGAGTTCCGCAGGCGAGGACTGGCCGCATCCGCGCGGGCCAAGGTTTGACGGCGTTTTCGCGGACGCTTCAATTGCTTTGCCCTGGCCGACGAATGGATTGCCGCTGCTCTGGGAGCGTCCCATCGGCCAGGGATTTTCCGGCCTGACAGTGAAGGAGGGCCGGATCTTCACGCAGGCGCAGTCGCTGGGCGGGCAGGACCTGATTTCGTTGTCGCTGGAAACCGGCGAGGTTTTGTGGCGCACGCGCTATGCCCATCCATGGGAAGTGGATGGTCTCTATCCCGGCCCGTTCGGCACACCCGCAGTGGATGGCAAACGCGTCTTCATTGGCGATTGCTACGGCACGATTCAATGCTTTGAGGCGGGCAAAGGCGCGCGGCTCTGGACGTTCGACGCCGTGCGTGAGTTGAATCCAGCCGGAGTTGATTTTGGCTACGCGGCGACGCCCCTGGTCCTGGATGGCCAGGTGTTCGCGCCGTCGCCGGCTGGGGATTCAAAAACGACCGCATTTTCACTTGATGCAGCAACCGGCCGGTTGCTTTGGCGTTCGGGCACAAACTTTCCCAGCTATGCGTCGTGCCTGCCGGTCCAAGTGCAGGGGCAGCGCCAGATTGTGCTGCTCCTGCGCAACGGCATCTCCGCGTTCGATCCGAAAACTGGCACGGAACTCTGGCACGACGAGTGGACCCACGGCTACGATGAACACGCTACGTGGCCGGTTTATCAGGAGCCCTTCCTCCTCTGCTCGTCGCCCTTCAAACGCGGCTCGCGGCTGTATCGGCTGTCCATTGAAGCCGGCCGGCCGCGCGCCGAACTTGTCTGGCAGGAAAAAGTCCTGTCGAACGACATCTTTTCGTCCGTGCTCAAGGACGGCCACGTTTACGGCTTCGATCTGCTGTCGTCGCAAGCCGAATTTCACGGTCGCACACGCGGCAGTTTGAAATGCCTCGATTTCATGACCGGCCAGGTCAGGTGGACCAACCAGGAAATCGCGCATTGTTCCGTGTCCATCGTCGGCAAGCATCTGCTTCTGCTGGATGACGCCGGACGCCTCGCCTTGGTGGATCCGAACCCGGCCGGCTACCGCGAACAGGCCAGCATGAGCCTGCCCGCGGGCGGAAAGTATTGGACCGCCCCGGTCGTGGTCGGGCAAAGACTGCTCATTCGCAGCCGCGAAGCCATTGCTTGCTACAGTCTGGGCGGGGCGATGGTGGTTGCGACCAGCGCACCCGAAGCCAGGCCTTCGCTTTCCTTGGTGGACTGGTTGCAGCAGCATCGTTCGCCCGCGTTCACTGCGCCCACGCTTCTTGCGCTCACAGAATGGTATGGTGGAGGTCTGGTAGTCATTGTGGTCGCAATGATAGTGGGGCGAAAACGGCTGGCAGCCGGAGTGGTCGCGGCATTTGTGCTGGGACTGGCCGGCACGTTTGTGCTGACGATGCTGTGCGGACGCTTCATCTTTACTGTGCCAGCCAGTTTGTGCGCGGCGTTTTGCCTGCTCCTGCTGTTCGGTCTCAAGCCAGCCGGCCGGCCGTGGCATGGTTGGGTGTTTTTGCTCGCCTTCATCGGCCTTTGCCTTGGGTATTATGCCTTCTGTGATCGCTATTTTCTTGTGGCGGGCTGGGGATTTTTAATCGGATTTCCATTTGCGACCTGGCCCGGGCTTTTACTCGTCAAACACTGCCGCGAGCGGCCCGGCTGGCCCGGCATCATTTTGGGGTGGGCGACCTTCACAGCCTTCTATTGGGGAGCCGCCAGCGTGATCCTGGCGCGCACAAGTTGAGCGGCCGCGGCATTCTGCCTCGCGTGGCGAGGACCGATGGTAGCCGTGGTCGCTACGCGACCTGGCAACTCGAACACCGCAACAGAACACTGGAGATGGCGCGCCGGCTATGGGCGGCGCGCGGCGTTCACGCCGCATCAGGGTGCGACGCTCGTGAAGCAATCGCATGCCCGTCGAGTTCGGAGGTTGAAGCGGCCTGAAGGCCGCGCGCCTCGGCGCGGCGCTTTCCCGCGTTGACAGCGGGGCGCGGCTTTGGGTTGCTTCGCGGCATGCGAATGCTCCCGTTGCTGCTCGTGCTGGCCGCTCCCCTCGCCCTCGGCGCCGCCCCACCGCCGCTGGGTTTCACACGCGTCCAGGCTCCGTTCCAATTCGAACTGGAGGAGCGCCACGACCGCGCGCTGAACGCCGACAACTTGAAGGAGTGGATGCGCGAGCTGACCTCGCGCCCGCACCACGTCGGCTCACCGAAGGCCAAGGCGAACGCGGAGTTCATGGCGCGGCTGTTCCGCGAGTGGGGTTACCAGACGGAGATCGAGGTGTTCCACGTCCTCTTCCCGACGCCCAAGACGCGCGAGCTGTCCCTGCTGCGGCCGTTCCCTTTCAAGGCGTCGTTGACCGAGCGCATCATCAGCACCGACTCCGCCGCGGCGGCCCTGGAGAAGGAAGCCCTGCCCCCTTACAACGCCTACTCCGGCGAGGGCGACGTGACCGGGGCGCTCGTCTATGTGAACCAGGGCGTGCCGGCGGATTACGAGGTGCTTGCGCGCCACGGCATTGACGTGAAGGGCAAGATCGCGCTCGCGCGTTACGGCGGCTCGTGGCGCGGCATCAAGGTGAAGGTCGCCGCCGAGCGGGGCGCGATCGGCTGCATCATTTTCAACGACCCGCTGGAGGACGGCTACACGCAGGGCGCGGCGTATCCCACGGGTGCCTACAAGCACGACACCGCCGTGCAGCGGGGCTCCGTGGTGGACCTGCCCCTGCGGCCCGGTGATCCGCTCACCCCGGGCTACGGCGCGACCAAGGACGCCAAGCGGCTGCGTCGCGAAGACGCGGAGACGATCATGAAGATCCCCGTGCTGCCGATCTCCTCGGCCGATGCGGAGCCCTTGCTCAAGGCGATGGATGGCCCGGTCGCGCCGCCGGAGTGGCGCGGGGCGCTGCCCTTGACCTACCGGCTCGGCGGCGGCCAGGCGGTGGTCCATCTCAAGGCGCAGTTCAACTGGGACCTCGTGCCCACCTACAATGTCATCGCGCGGATGCCGGGCTCAACCTACCCCGACCAGTGGGTGCTGCGCGGCAACCACCACGATGCGTGGGTTATCGGCGCGCGCGACCCGGTCAGCGCGCTGACGCCGTTGCTGGAGCAGGCGCGGGTCTTCGCGGAGCTGGCGAAGACCGGCTGGAAGCCGCAGCGCACCGTGCTCTTTTGCGTGTGGGACGGTGAGGAGCCGGGCCTGCTCGGCTCCACCGAATGGGTCGAGCACCACGCCGCCGAGCTGCGCCAGAAGGCCGTCGCCTACGTGAACACGGATACCACGGCGCGCGGCCTGCTCAGCATCGGCGGTGCGCACTCACTGGAGACGCTGGCCGCCGAGGTGGCACAGGCCGTCCCCGACCCGCTCACAAAGGTTAGCGTCTCCGAGCGGTTCCGCTCCTCACGGCTCGTGCAGGGCAGTGCGGAGGAGAAGAAGGAATATCTCACGCGCAAGAACATGCGCATCGAGGCGCTCGGCTCCGGTTCCGACTACTCGGCCTTTCTCCAGCACCTGGGCATCGCGTCTTATTACATTGGTTTTCGTGGCGAGGGAGTGGGTGGTGAATATCACACCTGCTTCGACACCTTCGACCATTACTCCAAATACATTGATCCCGACTTCAGCTACGGCGTGGCGCTGGCCAAGGTCTGCGGTCGCATCACCCTGCGGCTCGCGGATGCGGACGTGCTGCCGTTCGACTTCAACGCGCAGGCCGAGACGCTCAACGGCTACATCGGCGAGCTGGTGAAACTGGCCGACACGATGCGCGAGGCGACGGAAACGCACAACAAGCTGGTGGCCGAGGACCGCTTCCGGCTCGCGGCGGACCCGAAGGAAAAGTTTGTCTCACCGCCGCGCAAGGACCCGGTGCCCTATCTGAACTTCGCGCCGCTGCTGAACGCGGGGAAGAAGCTGAAGGAAACCGCCGCCGGCTTTCACACCGCGCTGGACCGGTTCACGACCGACGGACACAAGCTGTCCACGCCCGACGCCGGGCGGCTCAACCAGATGCTCTACCAGACGGAGCGGGCGTTCATCCGCGAGCCGGGCCTGCCGCGCCGCCCGTGGTTCCGGCACCAGATCTACGCGCCGGGCTTCTACACCGGCTACGGGGTCAAGACCATGCCGGGCATCCGCGAGGGCCTCGAGGAGCGGAAGTGGACCGAGACGCAGGAGCAGATCGAGCACACGGCCGCGGCCCTGCAACGCCTCGCCGCCCAGCTCGAACCGGCGACCGCGCTGTTGAAGCCGTAGGTTTGGGGAGCGCCGGTCTCTGACCCGGCGGGTTTCAGCCAACGGTCACTCCGCCCGCTTCTCCCACTTCTGCACCGGGCCGAGGGTGAACTTGATCTGGTCGGGGACGGGCGGACTACCGGGCTCGGTCCAGGTGGTCTGGAAGCTCAGGGTGACGGTGTCCAGCGGGCTGACCGGGGTCTTCTCCAGGTTCGTCAAGGTCACGGATTTCTTGCCGTTGAGCAGGACGATCGTGGACACCTTGTCCGGCTTCTCCAGCGCGGTGGTGGTGGCCAGTTCGGCGAGCAGCGTCAGCGTGCGCGACGAGTTGGGCGGGGTGTGCATCGCCTCCGCCTCGAAGCTGATGGTGGCCACCAGCTCGCCGTTCTTGGAAAAGCCATCGAAGACCGCCGGCTTCTCGTAGGCCTTCATCGTGGTGCTCTCGGCCATCGCGATGCGGTTGCCCAAGTCGGGGTGGCTGGAGAACACGCTGGCCTGCTGGTCCGACTGGCCGAGCAGGTCCCGGTAATAACGCAGCTTCTTCAAGGCCCGGGCGAGGATCGCGGGGTCCTTGCCGTTGCGCAGCAGGTAGAGCGCGGCGAAGTGGTCCGCCTCCGTTTCCAACTGGCGGGAATGGCCGGTGAGCGCGATCGCACTGCCTACCTGGACGACCATGCCCGAGATGCCGACCGCCGCTGCGGCGATGTCATGGTTCGAGCGGGATGCCGCCGCGCCGGCGCCCAGCAGCAGCACGGCGCCCACCATCGCCCCCGTCTCGGCCGAGCGGTGCATCCGGAGCCCGTGGCGCTTCTCCACATGGGCGATCTCATGGGCCATGATCGCCTCCAGCTCATCGTCGTTCTCCAAGATGTCGATCAGTGCGTTGTGGACATAGATGGTTCCCGCCGGACAGGCGCAGGCGTTGGGCGACCGTGTGTCCAGGACATAGAACTTGTATTGATAGCCCTTCAAGGTCGTCGGCCAGTGATCCAGCACCCGTTTGCCGATGGCCTCGACCTGCTTGCGCCGCTGGTCGTCCGTGTCGAGGTTGCCATACATCCGCTGGGCGGATGAAGCCTGGAGCCCGAGCATGAACTCGGTTTCATACGAGGGGATCTGCGGAATCCGGGCGAAGGAAAGGGTGGACCGGACATAGCCCTGGGCCTCGGCTTCCGCCTCGGTGCTGAACTCGACCCGATCAGCCACCGGCGGCAGGTGGTTCACGCCGACGAAGAACAGCCGCTTCGATTTGCGGTCGCCCACAAAGAGCTTTTGCGCCGGCAAGGCCGGGCCTTCGAACGCGTAGCCGAGGATCTGCATGACATCATCGGCATTATCAATCACCGCGCCGGTGGAGCGGTAGATCTGGATGTCGCCGCGGGCGAGGTGCGGGTGTTGGAATTCCGCGCGGAGATAATTTTTGGTCGTGGCGGAATATCCCCCCTCGCTGATGGACGTTTTTCCCATGGAAGGGCCGCCCGTTGAGCCGTCGGCCCCATGCGCGAAGCGGGTGAACTTCACGCCCTTGATCGGGGACTTCTGCGGAAAGAAGCGGCTCTCCTTGTGCACGTAATAATACTCACGCCCCTCGATGGTCACATAGACCTTCGGGCAGAGGTTGGGCATCACGCGAAAGGTATATTCCCCGGTCAGCAGCCGGCTCTCCAGCTCGGCGGGATTCAACTTCGGCGGTGGGGCGGCGTGAGACGGGGCCAGCGGAATTCCTCCGAGCCACAGCCCGTAGAGCAGGCAAAAAAGCAATCCAGAGGATGGGCGCCAAGCGGCGGCGCAGGTCCGGCGGACGGAAGCGGAAGGTCTCATTGGCAAGGTATTATTCCAAAGCCAGCGCACGAACGCATCTCAAAAGTATAAGATTTTGAAATGGGAGCGCAGCACCAGAAGGCCTCGAATACTCGAGTGCGTTTCCATCACTCAGGGCGGGCGCACGTTTCTGCGGCCTGAAGGCCGCGCCGCTCCGACTGAGACCACTACTTGATCACCGCGTCGTAGATCGGTCCCTTCACCGCCCACTCCAGCTTGAAGGAATACGGCAGCGTCTGCTCCATGGTCACGACCACGAGGTCGTGCTTCGGCGAGGCCCAGTAGTGCGTGCTGGCCATGCCGCCCCAGCCGTATTCGCCCACCGGTCCGGCGGCGTCCCAGTCCGGCGTGGACGCGACGCGCACGTTGAACCCGAGGCCGAAGCCGACACCCGTGCGCTTCTGCGCCCCGAAGGCGATGGGCATGGCCTCCGGCGCGAGCTGGTTGTGCGTCATCAGCGCGACCGTTTCCGGCTTGAGCAGCCGCTTCCCGTCGAGCTGGCCCCCGCTGGCGATCATGATCAGGAAGCGCAAGTAGTCGCGCGTGGTTGAGACGAGCCCGCCACCGCCGGAAAACTGCGCGGGGTTCTTCAAGAACTGGCTGGTGGCCGCCGCGTCGGAAACTTTCAGCGCGCCTTTGCCATCGGACTGGTAGGTGGTGGCGAAGCGGCCGGCCTGCTCCGCCGGCACGAAGAAGCCGGTGTCCTTCATGTCGAGCGGGTCGAAGAGGCGGCGCTTCAGGAAGGCATCGAGCTTCAGGCCGGAGGCGACTTCCACCACGCGGCCCAGCACGTCCACGGAACAACTGTAGAGCCAGCGCGTGCCCGGCTCGTAGGCGAGCGGGAGCTTGCCGAGCCGCGCGCCCATGGTTTCCAGGTCCGTGCCGCGATCCAGAATCTTCGCCTCACGGAACTGCTTGTCCGCCTCGGCACCCGCGCCGCTGCCGTAGGTCAGCCCGGCGGTGTGGCGCATGAGGTCGCGGACGGTCGGCCCGCGCTTGGCCGGTTTCGCCGCGCCGTCCACCCAGACCTTGGGCTCCTTGAACTCCGGGATGTAGTTCGCAACGGGATCGTCGAGGTTGATCTTGCCCTCGTCCACCAGCAGCAGCGCGGCGGCGGTGGTGATGGACTTGGACATCGAGTAAATGCGGAAGATGGTGTCCTCGCGCATGGGCTTGCCGGCCTCGACATCCATCATCCCGAAGGTCTTGAAGTAAACCACCTTGCCCTGTCGCGCGACGGCTACCGAAGCGCCGGCGAGGCTCTTCTTCTCGATCAAATCGCTGACGATGACATCCACCTTCTTGAGTTTCTCCGACGACATCCCGGCGGATTCGGGGGCGGCGACCGGGAGTTCAGCGGCGTGGATCTGGAAGGCCAAGGCCAGGGTGGCGACCAGGCCCAGGCCATGGCGAAAGGGAGACGTAAGCATGACGCGAAACTATCAGGCGGAGGCGGTGGAGGCGACTGGATTTGTCCGGCCAGAGACGGGGCGTATCCTGACAAGGGAGAACAACCCAACGTCCTTTGCTCCGCCTTTCGCGTGTTTAGCGGGCACTACTCCGGGCCTTCGTTCAGCGACCAACCCGCAGGTAGCGCGTCGTCTGCAGCCCGCTTGCGTGTTCCGTGGCGCGGATTTCCCACGTGCCGGGTGCGTCGTTCGTGGCGAAGTCCAGGTCGAGGTCGAGTGCCCCGGCCAGCGCCGCGTGATGGCCGCTGAATTCACCGGTGCGGCCGTGCGGATCGCGAATCTCCACGCGCACGGGGAAGACCGCGTTGATCGGTGCGCCCGTCGCGTCGGCAACCACCAGCCGGCAACGCACCGAACTCCCGAGCTTCGCTGACTCCGGTGCGGTGACGAGCAGCTTCGCCACGGGCTGGTCGGTCACGAGGAACAGGCCGCCTTCGCAGGGGCCGAGTTCCACCGGCCAGCGCAGTTGGCCGGTGCCGCTCGTCGCCACGGCGCGATGCGTGAGCAGATCATAAACGTGTCCGCCCGTGCGACGCAGCGTGACCTCCGCCTGGCTCGGCAGGCCCACGTCCAGCACGAGGCCATGCTGGCCGACATAGTTCCCCGCCTCGCGCCGGTCGTTCAGCACGAACACGTAATCGGCGGTCCCGGCACGGCGCGCGCGGGTGATGACCTCGGGACTCGAGCTTTCCACCGGACGCTGGTAGCGGGTGTCGAGCGCGGTGCGGAGCTGCGCGGCATTGGCGAGGAGCGCGGACTTGTCCGCCGCGCCCTGCTTCGCGCGGGTGAAGCGCGGAATCGTGATGTCCGCCTTGATCGCCGGGGCAAGATTCGGATCGCCGATGACGATGCCGCCGCGCGCATGAAACGCCTTGATCCGCTCCACCACGCCTGCGGGCAGCACGTCGCAATCCACCAGCACCAGCACCTTGAAACCGTCGAGGCCGCGCTTGAGCAGCGTCTCCTCGAAGATGACTTCCGGCTGAAGCTGCGCATGGAGCAGCGTGAGGTAGGCCTCATCGTGCGAGT
>CAZOCL010000243.1:0-9981 GCA_964578245.1 uncultured Klebsiella sp.
GGTCATCGCCTCGGCGGCGCGGTTGATCGAGGTGCGCCACCGCTGCCGGAACAGGAAGAGGATCGCCGAGATGAGCGTGCCGGCGTGGCCGATGCCGATCCAGAAGACGAAGTTCGTGATGTCCCACGCCCAGGCGACCGGCTGGTTCAGGCCCCAGACGCCGACGCCGGTGGCGATGAGGTAGCCGATGCAGGCCACCATCATCAGCAGCGCGGTGGAGCTGACGCACAGCGCGGGCAGCCACCACTTGGGCGCGTCGCCCTCGCAGATGCCGGCGATGTGGTCGGAAATCCAGCCGATGCTGCGGTTGTGCAGCACCAGGGGCTGGCGCTCGAGTTCCGCCGGGGGCGGAGCGATCTTGACCGTGGTCGGAGAATGTTCAGCGGCGGCGCTCATTAGTGCTTGGCCCCTTTCTTGGCACCTTCAGCTCCGTGCCCTTCTTCCTGCATGAAGTGCGGGTCCGTGATGTCCCGGTATTCCTCGATGGTCCAGATCTTCGCGTCGGGCATGGCGGGGTTCAGGTTGCGGATGCGGGCCAGATAGGTGGTGCGCGGACGGTTGTCCAGGAAGCCGAGCACCGTGTAGTTGCGGTCCTGGGTCTTGAGCTTCGACACGGCGCTTTCCGGGTCGAGCGTGTTGCCGAAGGTGATGGCCTCCGCCGGGCAGGCCTGCTGGCAGGCGGTCTTGATCGCACCGTCCTTCACGGTCACGTCATTGCTCGCCCCGGCCTTGACCTTCTGGCTGATCTTCGCGCCTTCGATGCGCTGCTGGCAGAACGTGCACTTCTCCATCACGCCGCGCATGCGGACGGTTACGTCGGGGTTCCGCGCCATGGTGACGAGGTCGATCTCGTCACCGGGCCGGTGGCCGAGCGGGCCCTTGTAGAGGCCGATGTCCAGCTTGAAGAAGCTGTCCGCCATCTTGCCGCCACCGATGGGGCGCTTGTTGAAATCGAAGAAGTTGAACCGGCGGACCTTCCAAGCGCAGTTGTTGGCGCAATACCGCGTGCCAACGCAGCGGTTGTAGGCCATCACGTTCAGGCCTTCGTCGTCGTGCGCCGTGGCGTTGACCGGGCACACGCTCTCGCACGGCGCGTTCTCGCAGTGCTGGCACATCATCGGCTGGGTCACGACCTGCGGGTCATCAATCCACTTCTTGGTGGCCTGCAGTTCGTCGCGCTCGACGAGGTTGACGGTGTCCGGGTTGCCCTGGCCGCCCGTGGCGTTGCTGAGGAAGGCGTCAATCGTCCCGCCCTGCTTCTTCTTCAGCGGGTTGCCAGAATAGTAGCGGTCGATGCGCATCCAGTGCATCTCGCGGCCCTTGGCCACCTGGTCTTTGCCGACGATGGGGATGTTGTTCTCGCTCTGGCAGGCGATGACGCACGCGGAGCAGCCGGTGCAGGCATTGAGATCCACGACCATGCCCCACTGATGCAGCTTGCTGCCCAGTTCGGGATGCGTCTTGTAGGGATGCTCGTAAATGTTCTTGATCGTGCCGTCCGGGTTCTTGACCAGAAACTCGGTGTGGCCGTCCAGATCCATGTTCTTCGCGAAGCCGGGCTGCTTGAGGAACTGGTCCACGTTCGCCTCGCGCACGACCGGGCGGCCATGCAGCGTCCAGTGGTCCTGCGTGCAGATGTAGGCGTGAGTGCGGCCCGTGGCTTTCGCCGCCGCGCCCGTCACGAAGCCGACGCCACCGAGGCGGAGCGGGTAGGCGTTGAAGCCAACGCTCTTGTCCTCGAAGCTCGCCACGCGGCCCCACTTGCGACCGTAGCCAAGCGCCATGCCGAGCGTGTTGTCCGCCAGGCCGGGCTGAATCCAGATGCCGCCCTCGACCGTGCGACCATTGGCCGACACAGAGATCACGTCACCGTTCTTCAGGCCGAGCTGCGTCGCCGTCTCGCGGCTGATGAGCACCGCGTTGTCCCAGACAATCTTGGTGATCGGGTCGGGCAGTTCCTGGAGCCAGCCGTTGTTCGTGTAACGACCATCATCCACGCTGTAATCGCGGTGGAAGATGACTTCCAGCTTGTCCTTGGAGGGAGCCGGAGTGGCCGCAGCGGCGGCGACCGATGCCGCAGCCGCCGTCCAGTTGAACGTGGTGGCAACAGCCACCGACTTCGTGCCGGCGAGCAGACCATCGTGCAGGAACTTCTTCCACTTCTCCTCGTCGAGCGCGCCCCCGGTGAGGGTGGCGAACGTCTCGCGGGTCAAATCATAGGCGCTGGCCGTCGGATTGCCCAGCAGGAGGCCAAGGACTTCGCTCTCGGTGAGCCCGGCGAAAAGCGGCGCGATGAGCGGCTGGATGGCGACGACCGTGCCATCGCTCGTGCGGGCATCACCCCAGGATTCGAGGTAGTGCGCGGCGGGCAGGTGCCAGGTGGCGTCCTTGGCCGTCTCGTCCTCGTGATAACCGAGGCGGATGATGGTCTTGGCGGACTTGGTGATCTGACCCCAAGCCTCAGCGGAGGTGTAGGCCGGATTCGCCCCGAGCACGACCACGGTTTCCGCACCAATCACGGCATCGGCATTGGCGCTCGGAGCCGGAGCCGCGTGCAGCTCAATGGTCTTGCCGAACGCACCCAGAGCCTCGTTCATCGCATGCGCGAGCACATGGACAAAGAGCGGCTGGCGCTGACCGGCGACCACGAGGGCCGCGCCCTTGTGAGCGACGAGATCCTTGGCGCACTCGGTAATCCAGGTGGCATCCACCTTGATCCCAGCCGCGAGGGCGGCGGTGTTCAGCGAGCCAGAGCTGCCGGAGACCTTGAGCACTTCCGCCGCGAGCTGGGCCGCGACCGCCGCGACCTGGCTCGGAGCCACGCGCATGCGATGGTCGGCGTTGCCGCCAGTGAGCGTCATCAGCGATTCAACCGCGTAGAGACGGCTGATGAGTTCAAAACCCTTCTCGGTGTCCGGCTTGGCAATCTTGCGGCCCCGCGCGTAATCACGCGTGTAGCGATACATCTCGTCCTCGCCACCCAGGAAATCGCAATCCAGCGACACGATGCGCTTGGCCTGGCCGAACTTGAAATAAGGCGTGACCGCCTGGCCCGTCACGAGGCTGGCCGCCTGCGTGTGGATCGAGGAGTCCAGCGCGTCGTAAGTGGCCCAGACGGCGCTCGGCAGCTTCGCCGCAATCGCGGTGCGGAGGCGGGCGCGGGTCGGGGAGCTGTTGCTCTCCACGAGGATCGCAAGGCCCCGGCCACCATTGGCCGCCGCGCTCTTGCCAATCTGCGAAAGGGCGTCCAAAGCGTCCACGCGCTTGGCGATGTTGCCCTTGTTGCGGAAGTGCTGGGCGCGGTCGGGATCGTAAAGCCCGAGGACGGACGCCTGGGCAAACTGGTCGGTGCCGGCCTGGTCAGGGTGCAGCGGGTTCGGCTCGACCTTGGTCGGACGGCCATCGCTGGACTTCGCCAGCAAGGGAATCGCCCCCGTGCGGGTGGGCATGGCGGTCGCAAAGTGCTGCGGGACGCCGTGAATGTAGCCTTCCGGCTGCTTGCCAAAGGGATAGATGTGCTCCGTCGGACGGCGGCAGCCCGTGAGGCCAAAGCCCGCCAGCATGAAGGAGGCGGACATCAGCTTCATGAAGTCGCGGCGCGACTCGGCAGTCGTCAGCTCGCTGGCTCCGGCGGGAAACTCGCGCTCCGCCCACTCGCGGAGTTCAGGAGCGTCCGCGAGCGCTTCAGGGCTGCGGAAGTATTGGGGGCCGGTTTCCGGCTCCGGGCAGACAGGGGGAATGAATTTCATCGGTGGCAGACGGAGCAGCTCTCGCCGGGATGCACGTTCCAATCCTTCACCAGCTTCGCCCCCTCTTTCCTGGCAAAGCCCTCAGGGGCCTGCCAGTCGAGGTTGAAGACCTGGTCGTTGGGACGAATCTTGGCCGCCGGATCACGGTGGCATTCGAGGCAGAAGGACATGCCCAGCGACTTGCTGTGGCGCACCTCGTCCATCTTGTTCACCGGGCCGTGGCAATGCACACAGGAGATGCCGCGGTTGACGTGGACGGAGTGGTTGAAATAGACGAAATCCGGGGTCTTGTGGATTTGGACCCATTCGATGGGCTTGCCGGTCGCCGCGGACTCGCGGACCAGCGCCAGCTTGGGGTCGTCCTTGAGCACCTGGATGTGGCAGTTCATGCACGTGCTGGCCGCCGGCACGTTCGAATACCAGGACTTCTCGACGCCGTTGTGGCAGTAGCGGCAGTCAATCGCGAGCTGATCCGCATGGATCGCATGGCTGAAGGCCACCGGCTGGACCGGGGTGTAGCCGACGCGCGCATACTTCGGCGTCATGTAGTAGGTGAGCCCGGCCGTGACCACGCCACCGACGAGCAACCCGCCCGCGATGACCATCGCGGGCAGCTTGTTCGTCCACTTCGGAAAGATGTCTGACATGGTGAGTTGGTAATTGTCAGGAGCCGGCACCAGTTTGTGAATTATTTCACATCACCGCCGACTATTTTTTGCTACGCGCGAAACTACTCAGGTTTAAGCCGGACACGGAAACGGTCGCGACTGCCAAGGTGGTTTAATTCAGCCGCCACCTGACTGCAAGCCCCGCGACCACTGCCGGAACACATTTCGGTTTTGTTTATGCCTGCGATAAGCGGAACCAGCCGCGCTGATGTTCCGTTCGCCCGCAAGCGAAAGCCCGTTTCTAAAGATTCCCCGCCAAGCGTCAATCGCGAATTGTCCCCCGACGAGGAAAAACGGCTTCCCCAGCCCGCAAATAAGCTCTGCCCATCAGGGCTGAAAGCCCGTCCGGTGACAGCCCGGAGTGAAGCCCCGGTAACTCGGCCAGCGCAACCGCCCGCCCTGTAAGGGCGGAACTTTTTCCCACATCGCGCCGTGTCCCGCCGCTTCAGGGCGGTGACGAAACGGAACAGCGAACCCGGGCTTTCGCCTCCCCTGCCAACCAGCCCCAGTCAAGCGCTCCTACTTCGCCACCTTCTTCCCAGCCTTGGTCGCCGGTCGGAACGGTTCGGCCCAGTTTTTGGCAACGAGCGCCTTTAATTCCTTCACCGTTTCCGCGTGCTTCGGCTCTTCGGCGAGGTTCTTGAATTCCTTCGGATCAGGTTCGTGGTCGTAGAGTTCCACCCCCTGCTTGCCGTCGTCCCACTCGGTGTAGCGCCAGCGTTCCGTGCGGACGCTGTGGCCCGCGAAGCCCCCTCGCCAGACCTGGGTGAAGGCGGGCTTGGTCCAGGCGGCCTTGGGATTGTCCAGCAACGGCTTGAGGCTCGCCCCGGCAAGGTTCTTCGGCGGAGTGAGCCCGCTCAGCTCGGCCAGCGTGGGGTAGAGGTCCACGAACTCAACCGTGCGTGCGCAGGGCTGGCCGTTGCCCTTCGCACCCGGAGCGATGATCACCAGTGGCACGCGGGCGCTCTCTTCGAAGAGGCTCTGCTTCATCCACAGGCCGTGCTCCCCGAGGTGGTAGCCGTGGTCACTCCAGAAAACCACGACCGTGTTGTCCCAAAGCTTGAGGCGGTCCAGGGAATCGAGCACGCGGCCGATCTGCGCGTCCACGAAGGAAATCGCTGCGTAATACGCCTGTTTGCACTCGCGGGCCTCGTCAGTCGTGACGCCGAAGTAAGGCTGCGGTGAAGAGGCGAGCGCGGCCTTAGGCTTGGAGTCGCGGTTGCCCGCCGGCTCGACGGGCAGTTGGATGTCGGCGTTGGGATACGGCTGCCAATACTTCGCCGGGGCGACATAAGGCGTGTGCGGCTTGTAAAAACCGATGGCCAGGAAGAAGGGCTTGTCCTTGTTCGCCTCCAGCAGGCGGATGCCCTCGGTGGCGACCATGCCATCCGTGTGCTCCTCGTCCTTGCCGGTCTTGTCGGCGAGAAAGCTCATCGCGCTGCCCAGGCCGCGTTTGGGGGTGTAGTTGATGATGTCGGGCTCGAGCGCGGTTTTATCCCGGCCGGCGGGATTCACGAAATGCTGCCAGGACGCCTTGTCGTCCAGGCCGCTAGTGCCGATGTCGCCGGGGTTCCCGTAGTGATAAATCTTCCCCACCCGCGCGGCGTAGTAGCCCTGATTACTGAACATCTGCGGGAGCGTCACCACGTCGGGCAGGTGCGTGCGGAAGTGATACTGAAGGTCGAAGACGCGCGTGGTGTCCGGGCGCAGGCCGGTCATCAACGACGAGCGGCTGGGCGAGCAGAGCGGGAACTGGCAATACGCGCGGTCGAAGCGCACGCCCATGCGCGCCAGCCGGTCAATGTTCGGCGACTTGACCTGCGGGTGGCCATAGCAGCCGAGGTCGTTGTTCATGTCGTCCACGGCGAGGAAGAGGACGTTGAGCTTGGCGGGGGCGGCCGGAGATGCGAGCGCGAGCCCAAGCCAAAGGACGGAGAGGAGAAGAGGGCGTGTCATGGGAGGGAAGACGGTGGGGCGGGGAAAAGGTTAAATCCGAATTGGTTGTGAAGCCGCGTGACTGATTTCGATGCAGCAACGCAACGCGGCGAAGCCGCAACCAATGTGGGTGGATGACTCGCCTTAACGCAAAGGGCGCAAAGACCGCAGAGAGCCGCGGAGGCAGATACTCATCTTCAGTCTCTGCGCGATCTCTGCGTCCTCCGCGACTCCGCGTTGAAATGAGCTGAACGCCGGACAGGAGTGTCCGGCTCACCCGCCGCTCAAAAATCCGTGTTGGCTTCCTTGATATCCAGTTCCTTGATCCACGTATTGCGATAGCGCACATCGTGGCCTTCGCACTGGAGCTTGAGGCCCTGCGGCGTGTCGGTGATGCCCTGGCCCTTGTCGTTGCCGCCGTCCACGCCGGAGTTCGGCCCACCCCAGACCTGGTTGATCTCCACATTCTTGTGGACCTTCTGACCGTTGAAATACATCGAGACCATGGCCTTCTCCACGCGCTTGCCGTCCTTGAAGCGGGCGGCCCGGAACAGGATGTCGTAGCTGTTCCACTTACCAAGGCCGGCGAAGGCGTGATACGGGGACTCCGTCTCGTTGATCACCGCGCCCATGCCGTGCTTGGTCTTGTCGCCCTCCATGATCTGGATCTCATAGCGGTTCTGGAGATACACGCCGCTGTTCCCGCGCTCCTTCATCACGAGGAACTCGATGTGCAGCCGGAAGTCGCGATAGGGCTTCTTCGTCACGATGTCCGCCGTGCCGTATTTGCCGCCGAGGGCGACGGGGTCATCGGTCATCACCACGGTGCCCTTGTCCACGGGATCGTCCACGATCTTCCACTTGATGGGCAGGGAGGACGCAAAGCGCGGCCCCTGCCAGTAAGTCCACTTCTCATCCAGCATCGTGCGCGAGCCATCAATGATGACCTCCGCGCCCGCGATGGGCTTGGCCCCGACGCCGATGGCTTGATCGGCGGCGAAGGTGGAGAGAACGCTGAAAACGACGAAGGAAAGCGGCAGGAGAATACGTTTCATGGGCGCAAAGACGGTTGACTTGCCCCGAGCATGGCCATGGCCAGCGGGGAAATCAAACCTGAGTTTGAGGGGAGCGCGGCATTCATGCCGCTTCACCGTCCGAACGCGGTTTGACACGGGCTCGCCAAAGGGCGGCGCACGTTGAAGCGGCATAAATGCCGCGGTCCCCTGCCTACTTCGCCGCCAGCTCCTTGAGCCGGATGTTCCGATACCGGACTTCCATGGCGGTTTCCTTGGCCCCGACGCCGTGGACTTGCAGGGCGATGAAACCCTTGGGCGTCATGCTGTCCTTCAGGTCCGCCGCCGCCACGCCATTGATCCAGGTCTTGATGGAGTCGCCCCGGCACTCGACCCGGAACTTGTTCCATTCCTTCTGCTTGAAAGCCTTGCCCGCCTCAGGCTGGTTCTTGAGGTCGTAGAGCCAGCCACGGCGGCCCTCGTCATAGATGCCGGCGCTCCAGGCACGGGAGGACGCATCAATCTCGACCTGATAGCCGTGGACGCGACCCGCAGCCACTTTGATGGTCTTGCCCTTCCACTCGTATTCCTTGGGCTCGTCGAAGCAGTGGCTGCGGATCTGGACGCCCGCGTTGAGACCAGGCTGCACCATGAACTCGATCTCCAGGATGAAATCGCCATATTCGCGGGCCGTGCAGAGGAAGGAATTCTGCGTGTTGGGCCGGGACGCACCCACGATCTCGCCGTTTTCGACCCGGTAATCAGCCTTGCCACCCTTTTGGACCCAGCCGTCGAGGTTCTTGCCGTTGCACAGGTCAACCCAGCCCTCGGCATCCGGTTTGTCCGCCGCCAGCGCGGGGGCGAGGAGGGTGGCCAGGGCGAAGGACAGGGAGAGCAGCAGTTTCATGGATTCAGTCAAAAGGGCCGGTCGTTTCACAGGAAATCCGACTGCCTCAAGGACGAGGCGGGGGGAAAAGGGGTTACAAGGTCCGCCAACGCAGTCCTGAAACCGAAACTGGCAATCCACGGATGCACGGGGCTTTCAAAGGCGAGAAGCAATCTGGCCCGCGAAACACGCGAATGAACGCGAATCGGGAAGCGCTCTGGAATGCCAGTGGCTGGCAGCCGCCGTTGCCATTCGCGTCAATTCGCGTGATTCGCAGGCCATCCCATCCGTGCCCATCCGTGGTTTAACTTCAGCAGTGGATTCACCGGACCGTCAGCAGATTGGCAAACCGCTGGGCACGCTGGCGAAATTCGACCTTCACCCGGCTGGCGACATAGCCTTGGGCCTCAAAATGGCCGGGCTTGTTCCAGAGGAGGTAGAGTTCCAGTCCATCCGGTTCACGCCGGGTGGCGGCCCGAAAATCCGCCGCGCGGTCGGCCAGGATGCGCTGCGCCACCCCCCAGGCGACCTCGGGATTGTCATATTCCCGGGATTTCGAGTAGTGCCGCCAGACGGCCGGCATGATCTGGAACCGGCTCACCTCCCCGCTCCCACCCCGCATGAGGTCGGCATGGCTCCGCTGCGGACTCGTCGCGCCCGACTCGAACATGGCCAGCGAGTTCCGCAGAGGCATGGCCTCACAGGAACTCAAGCCGAGCCATACGAGCAGCGCCAGACCGATGATGGTGGTTTTCATAGGGGATTCGTCCCCGGCGACGCGCCGGGGCCAGACCGTTGGGAATACGAGCATACCCTCCGCCGCCCGGCAATAGGCAATTTTCCCCCTCGGACAGGCTGGACGCATCTGGACACTGACCCGAAAGCCGGCGGAGCGCGGGTCTGCGACCCCCAGCAACGTCCGAACATCCGTCCCGCTGGCCTACACGAACGGCACGGGACCAAGGCCGCCGCTGCGGGTCACAGACCCGCGCTCCGAGGGCAACGCCGAGATGCGCCTGGACAAGCTGGGCAGACTTCGTGGCTAGCGTTGTTCGCTTAGTGGGCAGGCTTCCAGCCTGCCTCACCGGGCATCCTGCCCGCGTTGCCAACCGATCACCAAGAAAGCCCGCGCCAGGATGCGCGGGCAAGCTGCCCGCATCGACCGGCCGGAAGCCTGCCCCAGCGTCTTTCAAGCGCTTGAGTTGCACTTTCCGCAAAATCAGACTGGCCAAACCGCTGCTTTTGCCCAAAGTGTGCGCCCGTTTATGACCGTGCCGCTGTTCATCGAACTGCAAAGCACCTTGCTCAACCTGGCTTTCGTGGAAAGCGGGTATGTCGAGGACACCACCCTTTATGTGGCCGTCCGCGACGAGGTGCACGAGTTCGAGTATGAGGACACCGAGCAGGCCTGCCGGGCGCTGCTGGAGTTGAGGAACCTGCTCGCTTCGCGTAACCTCCTCCTCGGCTCGATCAAGTAAGCCTCCCCATGTTCACCGGAACCTACACCGCAATTGTCACTCCCTTTCTGTCGAACGGCCAGCTCGACGAAGCCGCGCTAGAGCGCATCGTCAAGGCCCAGATCAAGGGCGGCGTGGACGGCATTGTGCCCTGCGGCACCACGGGCGAATCGCCCACGCTCAGCTACGAGGAACACATCCAGGTCATCGAACTGTCCGTGAAGTTCGCCGCCGGCCGCTGCAAGGTCATCGCCGGCACGGGGGCCAACTCCA
>CAZOCL010000244.1:0-9970 GCA_964578245.1 uncultured Klebsiella sp.
CAGGAGTTCGGCCAGATCTGGAACACGTAGTAGTGCTGCACGTTGGGGAAGTCCTGTTTCCACGCGGCGGCCATCTCCACGAAGAGCTGCTGGTAGGTCTCCCACCCGTAACCGCCGGTCGGACCGTCCGAGCCCTGGTCGTTCTCGCCCTGATGCCACAGGATGCCACGAATGCCGTGGGTGAGGCTGGCCTGCTGCACGCGCCAGAGCATCCGGCCGTAGATGGTGGTGAGGTCGGTCGGGTTGGTGGCACTGCGCTGGTGCTGGTCTATGCGTGTGCCGCCGACGGCCGCGTTGATGATGAAGATGGGCACTTTCTGGCTGTCGAGCAGGCGCTTCGCCAGTTCCATGCCCCACCAGCCCAGCTCCGCCTGCTCACCTTTCTGCGCCTTCCAGACCGGCAGGCACCAGCGGTTGGTGACGGCGTCTTTCGGGTTGCCCGGCGGACGGCCATAGCTGCGAATCCACTCGTTCGTCTCCGGCGGGGACTGTTCGCGCGTGTCGGTCGCCAGCGCATTCGACTGGCCTTCGATGATATACGCGTCCCCGCAGACGAGGTTGCCGACGGAGTGCAGCACCGTCTCCTTCCCGCCAGCCTTCGTGCCGAACTCGACGCGGTATTTGATCAGGCCCGGCTTGAGTTTCACGGAGAAGGCGTAGGACTTGTCCGCGCCGGGCCGGGCGGTCGCGGTCTGGTAAGGCTGGCCATCCGCGAAGACTTTGAGAAAGACCGTGTCGGCGGCGTCGGTGAGGGCTCCGTGGTAGAAGAGTGTCCCTTCGTTCTTGTCATCACGCGCGTAGAACTGGCCTTCCTCCGGCTTCTCGTCCTTCGCGGGAGTGCGGGTCACCCACGGGTCGCGCTGCGGTTCCGTCACGGCGATGGTCACGGACTGCGAGGTGGGCTTGCCGCCGTTGCTGAGCGTGGCAGTGACGGTGAGCTTGCCGCTGTTCTGCGCGCGCAGGAGGAGGAGCTTGCCGGGTGTAGCTTCTTTGGTGACGGCGAAGGGGCCAGCACTCCATTCCACCTTCAGCTCGTCCGCGCCTTTGGTCTTCATTGAGGGGAGGTTCGACACCTGCGGCACGACTTCAATGGTGGTGCGGCCATCCCACGCGGCCGGGGCCTTGAGCGTGAAGACGGGTTCGGGAATGGCTTCCTTGACCGTGATGGCGATGTCCTTGGTCTTCACGCCGTCGGGATAGACGGCCTTGAACTGAAGGCTCGCGGCGGCATCGCCGGTCACTCGTCCGGCTTCGAACGTGAAGGCGAACCGGTCGGTGGCCACCACGGCCTCGCGCCCGTCCCGCTTCAGCACCCAGTAAAGCTTCTGCGCGCCGCCAGCCTGGGCGGTGAATGTGACCTGCTTCCCTTCCTCCACGACGACCTGCTCCTGCGACACCGCGAAGGCATTCCCCGGCTGCACGAGCGGCCCGACGAGCGTCTGCTGCGGCTTCTGGTTTTCGTATTGCAACCGCACCCAGTCGGCGGAGCGAGCCACCTTGGAGATGCGCACCTCGTCGAGATCGCCGATAAAGGTGTAGTTGTTATACCAGCCGCCGAGCCAGAGCCGCGCGGGCGTCCTGATGTTGAGTGGCGAGCCTTTGCTGGCATTGGTTCCCTCGGGCTGGCCGTTCACGTAGATGACCGACTCCCCTTGCCGGTAGGTGTGGACGACGTGCGTCCAGTCGCCGAGTGGGAGGCGGCTTCCGGCGACGTCGCCGCCGGAGAAGTAGCAGTCCATGCGGATGTGCGGCGGGCTGCGGAACTGCATCACGACCTTGCCCTGGGCCTGCTCGTTGCCCCAGGAGACGAGGGTGGAGTTCGGTGTGCGCGTGCGGAACCACACCTCTGAACTGTGGGGGCTCGCACCGGCCGGGTAGTTCGGAATCTTGTCGCCGCCGAACACGCCGGCCTTGCCAGGAAAATGCCGTGCGCGGCCGACGATGCCATTCGTCACCGACGTGCCGGTGTCCTTCGACTCCAGCGTGCCGACTTCATCCTGCACCGTGTCGCCGAGATGCCACACACTGAGGTAGCCGTTGGACTCACTAAACACGGCTTTGCCATTCGACTCGCTTGTCGCATCGGACTTGCCCCAGAAGAGTTTCACCTCCTGCCGGTCGTTGCCCTTGATCACCGGAATGCGGACCCAGATGCTGGCCTCGCCACGGGCCGCATCCCATTCCTCGATTTGATACGCGAGGGGTTGGCCTGAGTCACTGGCGAAGCGCAGGTCCGCGCCGTTCGCCTGGGCTTGCGGGAAGTTGAACCAGTCCTTGTGCAGCCGCACGAGCAGGGGAAACCCTTCCATCTGCGCGGACGCGGGCAGATTCGCACCTTCGGGCGTGGTGAGGATGTAGAGGGAACCTTGGTGCGCCCAGCCGTCATAAGCCGCCCCGACCAACGGAGTGAAGGAAATCCCCGCCAGAGCAAGGAGCACGCAAAGGAGTATTTTCATGGAGGGCTTCAAGGCTTCGGAATCTGGTTCAAGGTGTAGTAAGCCACGTCGTGGAGCAGGCGCTGGCCGGTGCGGTCGCGGAGGCCAGGGAGGTGCAGTTCGTGGATGTGACCGAGGACGAGGTGATCCACGACAAGGCGCACGCTCAAGCCGTCGGCACTCGGGGTGGCGGATACAATGCGCTGATCGGCTTGCTCGATCTCGGGTCCGCCATAGGCTCCGTAGTAGTGGTGGGTAAACGTTTCCAGTGTGTAACTCTGCGGGTTGCGCGCGGCGGCAGCATCCACCGGGGTGGTAAAGCGCAGCTCGAAGCCGTCGGGCTTCACGCGCATCGAGTGGATTTCGAATGGCATCTGGCCCGTCCAGTCCAGGCGCTGGAGCGCGTGCGAGGCAAGCCCGAGCACCGGCCAGCCGCGCTTGCTGCCGCCCACGAAGATCTGACCGCGATCGGTCAACGCGCCGCCGATCAGGCCGGTGGCGAAGCCCTGCCGGAAGGGGTAGCACGCGCCCTGGTAAACGCCGTTCACCCGCTCCATCTCCGCCCGCATCACGAGGCTCAAGGTGTAGTCGGCCACGAAGAACTGCCCGGCGAACGGGCCGAACTTGCCAGCGGAGACATCCAGCATCACGGCCGACGCGCTTTGCCCCATCTTCTTATAAGGGAACGAGACGGCGGGAGGCACGAGCTGGGGAATGCGGGCGAGGTCCAAGTGCCGGCGGCCAGTCTCCCCTCCGGTCGGCTCGGCGGGACGCGGGCCCATATTTGGCGCCTGATCATACCATTTGTTGCCGATGGGGTGGCCCATGAAGCCACCAGGTCGGAGATGCTTCAGCGAACACGAGCTGTTCCAAGGTCCCTGGCTCTCAGCGTAGAACGCGTCGCCAGCCGGATTGAATGCGATGCCGCCGGGACTGCGCAGACCGCTGCACATAGCCTCCCAGCGACCGTCGGGGAAGTGCCGCAGCGCCCAGCCACGAAAGAGCCGTTCGGAAGTGTAGCTGCCGGTCAGCCCGTGCACGGTCCAGATCGCGCCGTCACGGTCGAAGCCCGAGCCGAACGTGAACTCATGCTCGCCGCCCCACGCCCAGGCATCGCTCACGGTCTCGAAGCGGTCCGCGCGGCCATCGCCATCCGTATCCCGCAGACGGGTGAGCTCGCTCTGCTGGGTGACGTAGAGCACGCCATCGCGCCAGGCGAGACCGAGCACTTCGGTGAGGCCGGTGGCGAACAGCTTCCACTGCGGCGCAGGTGGCGTGGCATCGGCCCCGGTGGCGAAGTAAATTTCGCCGCGCCGGGTGCCGACGACGAGCCGTCCGTCCGGCAAGCCAAGGATGCTGCCGGCCTCCATCACGCCGTCCAGTGGCATGGGCACATCCACAATGCGGAAGTAATTCGTCTCGCGCTCGTTCACCGGCACCAGTGCGAGGTCGTCGGTGCTGAGGTTTTGCTTGGGCTTGGCTTTCTGCTGCGCGAGAACGGGACCGCAGGCGAGCAGGAAGACGAGAAGGAGCGCAGCGGGCTTACCAGACATATTCCACCTCCAGTTGGGTCTTGCCGTCGCGGGCGCGGACCGGGACGAGAAGTTCCGCTGCATCCCCCGGGCCGCGCACGAAGGCAGGGGTGCCCTCGGAGACGGAAATCGTGAGGGCATTGTCCAGCCGCCAGGCGTTGCTGCCGGCTGACGCAAGTTTTCCAACGGCGAGGCGGAAGTGCAGGCCAGGTGGAGGCGTGCCGGCAAACTTGAGGCTGCGGCGCAGGCCGGATTTCGCGCCGCCTTCCAGCGGCGCGAGGAAATCCTCGACGTTCACGGCTTGGAAATCGTAGAGCAGGGCAGGGCGCTTCAGCGCACCGAGCTGGTAGCCGCGAAACCTCATGCCCAACGCTTTGCCTGGCTCCGAGGGCCACGGGGTGTTGGCGTCCGTCAACACAGCCATCGCGGAGCCGTGCGGGAAGATGACGACATCCGTGCCCAGCGGGCGGATCTGGCCCATGCCTTGCACGCCCCAGTGCGCGCCCGCGTTGAGGAACCGTCCGCGCCAGAGGAGGGCCAGGCGCATTTCCTCGGCATCGAAGGCCGCGTTGAGCGCGCCGGGGTAACCGATTGCGACCGCGCGGAAGCCCGCTTCCCAGAGCTTGCCGCGATACACCACCGCTTCACCGCCAACGATCAACTCGTTGTTCTGCCGGCTCAGGCCTTCGGGGAATTTCGCCCGCGCGCCGTCCGCGAGATAGGTCCAGAGCGCGGCGTGCTGGCGGTCGGTGTCGCCGCCGAGCAGCGCGGGCAGCAGCGACTTGCCGTCCGGCCAGAAGGCGGGCATCCGCGTGCCGGGGTGGAACTTGTTCGGGTCGCGCAGGAACTGGCGGAACCAGTCCTCATTCAGTCGTTCGCTGGCGGTCGTGAGATCAATCACCTGCAACGCGTGCCCGGGCTGGCGGTTGAAACGGTGACACGCGATGCAGGAGAGACCGTCGGTGCCAGTCAGCTTCCGCCCGACTTCCCGCTGGGCCTCGGGGCCGTCGGGCACGGGTTTCAGCGGCTGCGCGTGACGATCCAGCGTGACGAACAGGTCCGTGAGATGGCTGACGTTGGCCGGGCCGAACTGCGGCATCCGCGTGTTGAAGTAGGGCCGCACGCTCGCGCCCTGGGCCAGCACGTTGCTAAGCCACAGGGGCCGGAGCCGGTCGCCGACGCCGTCGAGTTTCGGCGGCAGGCGGCCTTCATCGCCCAGGTCATCACCGTTCGAGGTGAAGAACGCGTCGCGCTCCGGCTTCACGCCTCGCGCGGCATCGCGCGCGTGGCAGGCAGTGCAATTGAGCGAGGCCAGGGTGTGCGTGAGTCGTTGCTGCGGCGAGGGCGTGCCGAGATCCGCGCGGTTCAGCAGGGTCAGCGCGTCGCGCAGGGCGATGCGTTGCGTGGTGGCGAGGTGGAAATTCGGCGCGGTGCGGCCGGGCTGGTCCGCGAGGCAGCCACGGGAGGCTTGCAGCGCGGCGAGGGCAGGCGGTGGCTTCGCCGGGGCCTTGGCTTCGTGGCACGCGGCGCAATTTAGTTCGGCGTAGAGCGTTTTTCCCTTCGCGGCTTTTGCTGGATCAAGGGTGAACGGCACTGGCTCCACGACGGGCTCCCGCGAGCTTTGCAGGCGAGATGACGGGATGAGTTCACGCGCAAGGCCGGGGCCTTCCCACTCGACTTTGAGCGCCGGCTCCTTTGGTCCGCGTTGCACGTAATCCACCGTGAGGGCGTGCAGGCCGGGAGTGAGTTTCACCAAGCGCTTCGCGTCCACGCGCTCGGGCCGCCAACTGTCCTCACCCAGCAGCCATTGGCCGTCGAGGGCCAGCCGGCTGGCTCCGGTGGCAGTGAGGAAGAGCGTGTAATCACCAGCCTGCTCGACGCGCAGCCAGCCGGTGAACCGTAGCGCATACCCGCGGTCGCGACCCATCGCGTCGAGAGTGAACTGTGCCGCCGGGCCCGTCCGGGCGAGTTCGGCAGAGTCGAGTTCCTCCAGCGAGCGGATGCGTCCCCGATACTGGGCGACCTCCAGCGGGGCGGCCACGCGAGTCTCCCGCAGCAGGTAATGTGCGAGGTCCGCAGCCTCGCCGTCGGTGAGCTGGAGGGCGGGCATCCGGCCGGACGGGCGCGAGGCCAGCGGGTCGCGAAGGAAGCGGCGCAACCCGTCGAAGGCATACTTCTCCACCAGGCGGGGCAGGGGCACCGAGCCGGCAAGGTTCGTCGCGGTGTTTTGTGGCGCATGGCAAGCCACGCAGCCGACGCGGTGGTAGAGACCTTCCCCACGGGCCACGGCAGCGCGGTCCGGCATCACGCGGCGGAGCTGTGGCCGGGAAACCGCGAGCAGGTGATGCGTCAAGGCTTCGGCAGCGGCTGCACGCTCGACTGGAGGCAAAGCATGCAAGAGGTCCGGCATGGTGGTGCCGGGCGTGGTCTCGTGAGGGGAAGTCAGGTGGCGCAGCAGCCATTCCGCACTCACGCGGCCTCCAAGGTCGGAGAGGCGGGGCGCGACCTTGGGCGACAGCCAGGCCGCTTGCTTTTCGGTCGCGGTGTGGCACGCGGTGCAGTTGAGTTCGCCCAGCAGCACGAGGCCATCGGGCGCGACGTGGGGCGCGGCGGAGAGGGTAGCGACGCTCAGGCAGACGGCTGCCAGCCCGGCAAATGCGTAGTCCTGCGTGCGTCGTTTCATCGCGTTTAGCGTGGGCCACCCGGAAGCTTGTCGTGCAGGAAGGAGGACATCAGCTCGCGCAGGTGCAGGGTGGTGTTCGCGCCTTCGCTGATGTTGTGGGAGCGATTCGGATAGGCCATCAACTGAAACGGTTTGTTGTGCCGGATGAACTCATTCACCAGCGCCTCGACGCCCTGATAGTGGCAGTTGTCGTCGCCGGTGCCGTGAATCAGGAGCAGGTTGCCCTTCAATTGACTGGCGAAGGTCAGCGGCGAGCCGTCCCGGTAGCCGTCTGCATTGTCGGCGGGCAGGCCCATGTAGCGCTCCTGATAGATCGTGTCGTAGAGGCGCATGTTCGGCACCGAGGCGATGGCGATGCCCGTGTGGTAGAGATCAGGATGCCGCAGCAGGGCATTCAGCGTCATCGAACCACCGCCGCTCCAGCCCCAGATGCCAATGCGTTTAGCGTCCACATAGGGCCGCGTGGCGATCACCTGTTTCAAGGCCGCCGCCTGATCCTGCGAGGCGAGAATGCCGACCTGCCGGTAGATGGACTTGTGCCAGCTTCGCCCGCGCGGCGTATCCGTGCCGCGGTTGTCAAAGCTCATGACGAGATAGCCTTCCCGTGCGAGCATGAGATGCCAGAGATACGATTTGCCACCCCAGGCGTCCCTCACCGTGGACCCGGCCGGCTCGCCATAGACGTAGATGAGCAGGGGATACTTTTTGGCCGGGTCGAAGTCCGGCGGCTTGATGCACCACCCGTCCAGCTCAACGCCCTCCGCCACCGGCACGCGGAAGAACTCGGTGGCTGGCTGCTTCAATGCGGCGACGCGATCCTTGAGTTTCTTGTTCTCGGTCAGCACACGGACCAGCTTGTGGTCGGGCAACGAAATGAGTTCGGTCACGGGCGGCTGATCAAAGGCCGACCAGGAGTGAAACGCCCAGCGCCCATCCGGCGAAACTTGGTAAGAGTGCGTGCCCGGCTGCGCTGGAGGGGTGACGCGCTCGCGCCCACGTCCGCTGAAACGGACGCGGTAGAGGTAGCGCTGCGTCGGGTTTTCGGGCGACGCCATGAAGTAAATCCACTCGTCCTTTTCATCCACATGGACGAGTCCGGTCACGTCATAATCCCCGGACGTCACCAGTTTCAGTTTACCGTCCTTGCGCTCGGCGAGATAGAGATGCTGCCAGCCATCGCGTTCGCTCCAGAACACAAAGCGCTTGCCGTCGGCGGTCCAGCGGAGGTTTTGATGCGCGTTCACCCACGCCGCGTCCCGGTCAATGAGGAGAGTCTTCACCTGGCCAGTCAGGGGATCGCCGAGCAGGACACGATTGGTGTTTTGCAGGCGGTTCAGTTGCTGCAGGAAAAGCTCCTTCGAGCCCTCGGGCCAGGCGAGGTCGAAGAGGTAATGATTGCGTGGATCGCCCGGCACCTCCATCCAGCGGGTCTGGCCGGTGGCGATCTCCACGGCCCCGATGCGGCCGGCCGAGTTCAGCTCGCCGGTCTTGGGATACTTGATGAGCTGCGTCTTCGGGTAGAGGCCGTCAGTGTTGTTGACGAGCGGCACTTCGCGCACGCCTTCCGTATTGAGCTGCCAGTAAGCGATGAAGCGTCCGTCCGGGCTCCAGCGAAAGCCGTTGCGCAGGAAGAACTCCTCTTCGTAAACCCAGTCGAAGGTGCCATTGATGATGTCCGGCGAGGCATTGGTGGTCAGCGCGGTGATGCGGCGGGTGGCAAGCTCCTCCACGTAAATGTTCCGGTCGCGCACGTAAGCCACATGCCGGGCATCGGGCGAAAACTTGGCGAACATCAGCGAGGAGGGCTGGGCGTCGCCGCCGAGCTTGATCAGTTCGTGGCTCGACCGGTCCAGCACCCAGTAATCACCCCGGCTGTTCGTGCGCCAGACTCGCTTTGTGTTGGTGAAGATCAGCAGGCGCGAGCGGTCTTTCGACCAGGTGTGCTCCTCTATCTTCAGCGGCGATTTTTCGCCCGGCGGAACGAAATCCGCCGCCGGCACCAGGATCGTCTTCGCGTCCGTCTTGGGGTCGTGCCGGACCATGTCCCAGCCGTCCGGAGTCGCCTTGGATTTCTCCCAGACCATGTAGCCCGACTTGTCCTCCAGCCAGCGCGCGGCGAATTCCTCGGCGACGAAGTCTTCCGAATCGTAGATGCGTTTGACGGTGAGCGACGGAGAATTGGTCGCTGCCGTCGCGAGGATCAACGCCGCCAGGAAGAAGGCTAGAGCAAGCCAGCCGGCCACGGGGCGCGCGAGTCTGCTGGGAGACGAGTGTGGACCCTGGCCCCGGAGCGCGGGTCTGCGACCCGCAGCAGCCACTGGCGTCCGTGGCACTTCGTATGTGCCAGCGGTGTGGAAGCTCGGACGTTGCTGCGGGTCACAGACCCGCGCTCCGTTGGCAATTCGGGCCGGGGTTGCGATGCGCCCTCCTCTGGGAGAATCCAAGTGCATGGTTGGCGGTGGAAGCGAACAGTTTACGCCACGTCCACCACGCGCGGGCCAAGCACGTCGAACTTCGGCCGGATGCCGAGGCCGGGGGCGGTGCTGGCGGACATGTAGCCGTTCACGCGCTGCGGCGCGCCGTCCGCCGTGCTGACGGTGACGTAGCTGTTGAAGTCCGTGCTGGTGAAGCGGTAGGGCTCCGGCGTGCTGTGCGCGAGATGCGCGATGGCGGCGGTGGTGATGTCGCCGCCCCAACTGTCCTCCAGCGTCATGGCGAGGCCCATGCTCACGCAGAGGTCGCGGACCTGGCGGGTCTTCGTGAGGCCGCCGAGCTTGCTGATCTTGAGGTTCACCACGTCCATGGCGAGATCGGCCTTCGCGCGCAGGAGCATGTCGAGGCCGTCCACGTTTTCATCAAGGACGAAGGGATGGTCCGTGTGCCGGCGCACCGCGAGGCATTCCTCGTAGGTCAGGCAGGGTTGCTCGATATAGACATCCACATCCCGCACGGCGCGCACCACGCGGACGGCTTCGTGCTGCGTCCAGCCGGTGTTGGCATCGGCCACGAGACGGTCGGTGGGCTGGAGCATCGCGCGGACGGCGCGGATGCGCGCGATGTCCGTGTCGGGATCGCCGCCGACCTTGAGCTGGAAGCGCGTGTAGCCCTGCGCGCGATAGCCCGCGACCTTGCGCGCCATCACCTCGGGGTCTTCCTGCGAGATGGCGCGGTAGAGCCGCACGCTCTCGCCGAAGCGCCCGCCCATGAGCACGCACACGGGCAGCCCGGTCGCCTGGCCGAGGAGATCCCAGCACGCGATGTCCACGCCGCTCTTCACGTAGGGATGCCCCTTGAGCGCGGCGTCCATGCGCAGGTTGAGC
>CAZOCL010000245.1:0-9964 GCA_964578245.1 uncultured Klebsiella sp.
CAGGTCGGGGACCGTGACTTGGTTGAAGGCCGGCTGGTCGGCGGGCAGTTCCTCGTGGGAGGGCACGCGGAGACGATAGGCCAAGCGCGGGAAAGAGGAACGGGATTCTTCAACCCCCGCCGTTACTCCTGCTCCTACTCCTACTCTTAATCCTACGCTTACTCCTCCTCTCTCAGTCTTTGAGGATTAAGATTAAGAGTAGGAGTAGGAACGAGTAGGAACAGCACGGAGGCTGAAACTTTCCTCCCCTCCGCGGGTCGTTTAGGTAGAGTGCCTCGAACCGGTCGGGGCCGCCATGACAGACAACTGCGAGTTTGAAGCATTCATGCGCCGCCATCAGGACATGGTCTTTTCGGTAGCCATCCGGCTGCTCGCCCGCGAAGCCGACGCGGCGGACGTGGCGCAGGAGGTCTTCCTCCGTGCCCACGCGCACTTTGGCGAACTGCGGGACAACGAGCGCGCCGCTGGCTGGCTCAAGACGGTCACCCGCAATCTCTGCCTGAACCACCTCGAACGCTACCGGGCGCGCTGGCGGTTCTTCTCCGAGCTGGACAATGACGTCACCGGGGAGGAGTTCAGCGCCACGCTGTCCGCCGCGCCACCCGATTCAACGACGCACGACGAGGATGCGCGTCGCGCCCTGCTCGAACGCGCGCTCCAACGCCTGCCGGCCCATCAGCGCGTGCCGCTGGTGCTTTATCATTTTGAAGAGCTGAGCTACGAGGACATCGCGCAGCAGCTCCGCGTCTCGCTCGGCAAGGTGAAGACGGACATCCATCGTGGACGCGACGCGCTCCGGCGCGCGCTGCAACTCAACGTGGAAGGCGAACTCACCGCCCGGCATGAACCACTCTCAACTCCCGCCAAACATGCACCCGGAACCTGAAGACAAACTCGCCGCCGAGCTCCATGCGGAACTGCGTCGGCTGCCACCGCGCCCGGCCCCTGCCAGCCTCATCGCGAATGTGCTCTCTGCACTGGCCGCGCGTGAAGCGCAAGGCCAGGGGGCGCCGGCCCTGCAATCGGCGTGGTGGGAGCGGAGCTGGTTCGAGTGGCCGCAGGCGGTGCGGCGACTGTCCGGGGTGGCCGCCGTGTTCCTGCTGGCAGCGCTGATCGGGGTCACGCTGCTGCTGCTGAATCTGGATTATCTGTTCAATCTGGCCGGGCCGGCCACCGAAGCCTGGGGGGTGGCCGGGGCGCTCGGGAACGCGCTGGCCGTGGTGGGACACGCCGTGCCGACCACGGTCTTGATCGCCGCTGGGGGGCTCTTGGCCGTCTCCTATCTGGGTGCGATTGCGCTGGGGACGGTGTTCTTCCGCTACACCTGGCAACGTCGGTGAGCATCGCATCATGACCATCCCTTCTCTATTGCGCTCGTGGGTGGGCGCGCTGTGTCTGCTCGTGGGGCTGAGCTTCAGCTCGTTGCACGGGGCTGAAGCGTCCACCAACGCGTTGACCAACGCCATCAAAGTTGAGGTTCAAGCTGGCAGCCAGCTCAAGGACAAGCCCGCTTCCGAGGACGAGGCTGCCCATACGGATGTTGAACCCATGTTGCGCTTCCTGACGGATTTGAAGGTCGGAGCGCACGAGGAGGCCCGGGACGCGGTGGTGGTGCTGGGACGCGCCACCATGGACGGCCTGATCCGGCGGAGCTTTGTTTCCATCGGCAGCGAGGTGGAAATCAATGGCACCATCAACCACGACCTCGTGGTCGTGCTCGGCAAGGTGAAGCTGGGGCCGACGGCGGACCTGCGCGGGCGGTGCGTGCTCATCGGTTGCGAGGTGGAGCGGGCTCCGGGCGCAAAGCTCGTGCGTCCGGCGAAGGAACTGCTCACCACCAACCAGTTTCCCAAGCTCAAATGGGTGACGGACTATCTCGCGCAGGGCGTGCTCCTGCTGCGCCCGCTGCCGCCCGGAGTCGCCTGGGCCTGGGTGGCGCTGGCGATGTTCGGGCTTGTGTATGTGCTCATGCAGGTGCTGTTCCCCGCGCCGGTGCAGGCAAGCGTGATCGCGCTGGAGCAGCGGCCGGTGAGCGCATTGTTCGCCGGGCTGGTCACCACCGTCCTGGTCGCGCCGGTGTGCGTGCTCCTGGTGGCCACCGGGTTCGGGGTGCTGCTGCTGCCGCTGGTGCTCGTGGCGTTCTTCGGCGCGGTGCTGCTGGGCAAGACGGCGGTGCTGCGGCATGTTGGCCACCAACTGGGCCGACAGGTGAGGCTGGGGTTTCTTCAGCACGGATTGTTCGCGCTGGTGGCCGGCGGGGTGGCGGTATGCCTGCTTTACATGGTGCCCGTGCTCGGCGTGTTTGTCTGGGGGAGCGCGACGCTCCTGGGGCTCGGAGCCACGGTGGTCGCGGCGATCCAGCATCTGAACAAGGAGAACGAAAAGCCCGCGGGTGAATTGCCGCCGGTGCCGGCGGATGCCCTCGGCGTCGCCGGTGAGGCGGCGTTGCCGCGCGTGGGTTTCTGGCGGCGCTTCGTGGCCACGCTGCTGGATGCGGTGCTCATCGGCGCAACGGTGGGGGTGGTGACCAAGGGGCTGCTCTTCCTGCCGGCGTGGTTTCTGTATCACGTCGTCATGTGGTGGTGGAAGGGCACGACCATTGGCGGGATTGTCTTCTCAGTGAAGATCATCCGCGAGGATGGCCGGCCCATGACGCTCGCGGTGGCGTTTGTGCGGTCGCTGGCCAGCCTGTTTTCATTCATCGCGCTCGGGCTGGGTTTCTTCTGGGCCGGGTGGAGCCGCGACCGCCGGGCGTGGCACGACCGCATTGCGGGGACCATCGTGGTGCGATTGCCGCGCGGGATGTCGCTGGTTTGAAGCTGAGCTTAAAACGGGAGAGCCCGCGAACCACGCCAAACATACGAAATCGACAAGCTGAGCGGTTTCAGCGAGTCTTGGAGGCAGACAACCACAAGCGAAAGAGAACTGGCTGAGAAGTTGGCTGCCGTGACCGCCTTCCATCAGTCATTTAATCCAACCCGATCATGAGCGAACCGCCGATCAAGTCGCCAGACTCCGCGCCGGAGCAGACCACGGACAGCGAGCGGACGAAACAGGTGACCGTCGCGGGCTTGACGGTCGGAGTGTCCGCCTTCTTCGGGATGGTGGTGCTCGGTGGTTCCGGGACCTGGCCGACAGCCTTCGGCGTGGCCGCGGTGATGGCCGGCGTGGCGGTGGTCTGCCATTTGATTCTGCGGAAGGACAAGTAGCTGGAGCGGCTTGAATCCGCAGGATCATGGAGCCTGCTCCGTTCGAGAAAGTCCGGGTCGGTGGCAGTCGCGCCAGCGTCTGGAGTGCGGTGACTTTCAGCACCGCTTTTCCCGCGACTGGGGCGTTGGCAAACTCGTAGCCCTCACCGTGCGCCCAACCGAAAGCGGCGGTGAAACACGCCGCACTCCAGACGCTCCGCGCCACCGGAGACGGTGACCATCACGTTCGCCTCTGGCGTGCGAGACGCCAAGGTTTAGTGCGGCATCAGGAACCCGGTGCTAAGGAGATTGCAAAAAGCTGAGATGCGCCTGCGCGCCGGGGCCGCCTTTCCCCTCGACACGCCTCCGTCACTCGCTAAGTTCCGCCCGCCTTCCAGCGCCTGCGCTGGGGCCGTGACATGAGCAGCGACGCTTCCGCCCCGAAGATTTCCGTCGTCATCCCGATCTACGGGAAGGCGGGGGACTTGCCGCGCTTGCTGGCAGCGCTGCAGGCGCAGACGCTCCGGCCGCACGAGGTCATCCTGGTGGACAGCAGCCCTAAGCCGATCGACAGCCCGCCGCCGGGCACGCGGCTGATCAAGAACCCCGTGGATGTCGCGCTGAGCTGGGATTACAACCTCGGTGCGAAGGAGGCCACGGGCGATTTCATCCTGAACATGCAGCAGGACTGCCTGCCGGAGAATGACACGGCGCTGGAGCGCTCCTTCAAACTGCTGATGGCGGTGCCGAACCGGGTGTCCGTGGTGGCGCTGGTCACGCTGCCCGAGGAGAACTTCCGGAACTATGGCTTCTGGGGCCAGGTGCTCATGGCGAAGTGGGTCGGGCGCATCCGGCAGGGGATCAGCGGGAAGTTCGATCTGCACCGGCGCGAGGTTTACCTGGGCATCGGCGGCTATGACACGGAGCGGTTTCACTTCGCGGGTGAGGACATGGATTTGTTCATGCGCCTGAGCGAGCGGGGCGAGGTGTTCGTCAGCGATGTGGAGATCATCCATCTGCATTTCCAGTCGCAGAAGCAGAGCTGGGAAGTTGTGGCCAAGAAGTGCTACCAGCTCGCGGAATCGTTTGGCGCGCTCTTCCGCAAGTGGGGCTTTCAGCTCCGGCGCATTCCCTACGCGGGCCACTGGACGCATCACCTGGCCAAGTATCTGTATCTGCTGATGCCGCTGCTGCCGTTCTATCCGGTGCCGGTGCTGCTGTGCGTGTTCGTGGGCAGCAATCTGGGCAACATGGAGGCGTGGCGGATCAAGTCCTGGAAGACGTGGGTGTATCTGCCGGGGTTCAATTTTCTGAACTTCTTCATCGGGCTGGCGGGAACGGTGCGCGGTTTGTTGACGGGGCGGCAGCGGTATTCGGTGAGCAAGTGAGGGGGATTTTTGCCGCGAAAGGGCGCAGAGAGCGCAGCAGTGGAAAAACAAGTGCTCCGCTGTTTTCGGTGGAGCGGGGAGCGGCAGGGAAATTCCAAGCTCCAAGCCCCAAGCTCCAAAGAAACTCCAAGCCTCAAATTCCAATCGTTCAGCGCGCCACGCGGCCAGCCCTTCCGCCCTGGTTCGTCCCTTTGAAATTTGGAGCTTGGAGCTTCTTTGGGATTTGAAACTTGGATTTGGAGCTTCTTCCACACGCCATTCGACTGAACCAGCGGAGAACCAGGAAACAGGGAAGGGTCTGAAAAATGGGAGGGGGATTGAGCGGGGAGGGTTGAGGATGCCTGGACTGCTGGATGGTTTCGGTCCGCCGGGCGGGACGCCCGGCTCTACGGCAGGCGAGGACGCCTGCCGCCACTCTTGATTGCCCTTGCCAAGGGGGCGGGGCGCTCTGAAGGTTTGGCCATGCATAGCCCGTTTCCATTCGCCCGGCTGCTCCCCCTGCTGGTTGCCGCCTGCGTTGCGCTCACCGCCTGCACAAGTATCGCCCAGGACCCGGCCAAAGATGGCAAGAAGGACGATTCACGCTACCAGACCGGCGTGAAGACCCGGGACGGGCTCGGCAAGTTTTACTACGGCCGCGAGATCGCGCATTACATGACCCATCACGGCGCGCCCTGGCTGGAGCGCGCCGAGCGCGAACAGGAGGAGCGGCCCGATCTGGTGATGAAATCGCTCGGGCTGAAAGGCGGCGAAACCGTGGCGGACCTGGGCTGCGGCACGGGCTACTACAGTTGGCGGCTGGCCAAGATGGTCGGCAGCCAGGGTGTCGTCTATGGCGTCGAGATCCAGCCCGAGATGCTGGAACTGCTCGCGGGGAAGATGAAGGAGCGCAGCATCACGAATGTCGTGGGCGTGCTCGGCACCACCACCGACCCGAAGCTGCCGAAGCCGGTGGATCTGGTGATCATGGTGGATGTTTACCACGAGTTCGATCATCCGTGGGAGATGATGGATGCAATTTGCAAGCAGTTGAAGCCGGGCGGCCGGGTCGTGTTTGTGGAGTTTCGCGGGGAAGACCCGAAGGTGCCCATCAAGGAGTTGCACAAGATGACCGAGGCCCAGGTGAAGAAGGAAATGGCCGCGCAGCCGCTGGAATACGTCGAAACCATCCGCACGCTGCCCTGGCAGCACCTGATCATCTTCCGCAAGAAGGCCGGGAAGTAGCGGGGAACTGGAGGGCTGATGAGTGGGGAACGCATCAATCCGCCGTCGAAGCTGGGTGCGCCGTCGGCCCGGCCCATCAACTGGCTGAAATTCTTCGCCTTCCTTCTTTCACCGGCGATTTTCTCCCCGCTACTGATCGCCTTTCATTCCAATGCCTCCGAGGCGTTGGGGGCTTGTGTTGCGCTGGGTGGCAGCATGGTGGTGGGGCTGGTTTGTGCGGTGCGCCTGGCTCACCAACTCACCGCACCAGAGAAGTCGTTGGCATGGAAGGCGTGGACGGGTGACGGACCCGCGGCACGGCTGCCCGATCGGCCCGGTAAGTCTCTGGGCTGGCTGGTGCTGCTGCTGACCGTTGTTTTCGCGGCTCTGAGCCTGGGGTTTTGTTACCTGGGCTGCTCGATGGTGGACACCTCCTCTTTTTACAAATGACGGAAGGACCGCCGAACGATGTGCAGTCTCCCGGGCCTCCTAATGGTTCGTCTCGAATGAATTGGGTTAAGTTCTTTGGCTTTCTGTTCGCACCGGCAATCCTCTCGCCCATTTTTCTTTCTCTGCGTTCCGATGACCTCAAATTAGTGGGCGTGGTCATCGCCTTGGGTGGAAGCGTCCTGGTGGGCGTGCTGTGCGCGGGCACGCTCGCGCGTCATCTCAGCGAGCCGAAGTCGGCCTGGGGTTCACTCGCACTTTTCCTGGGCTGCTTGCTTGTGCCCTTGAGTTTGGGGTTGTGCTTTTTGGGGTGTTCGGCCTTGTCGTTTCACAAATGAGTGTCGAACCACCAAAACCCGCAACGCCGCCTGGCCCTCCGGAGCCGGAGGCGAAACCGATGAACTGGGTGGCCTTCTTCTTCATCATGTCCTTGCCGCTCGTGCTCTCATTGATAGGGGCAGCCTCGCATTCCGTAGTTCTCTTGTTGCTCGGAGTGCTGGGCTGTCTCGTCTGCAGCTTGATTGGTGCCGGGATGCTCTCCGCCCGGGCGACAAGGGGCTTGTTGGGCGCTTCCTTTATCATTTGGGCGTTCGTGCTGATAGTAAGCAATCTGAGCCTTTGCTTCCTGGGCTGCAATACGCTCGGCATTTTTCGTCAGTAAGGCCCGCCAGCATGAAACCTTTCCTTCCGCTCGCCCAGCCGGTCCTTCCAGTCTTGTCCCTGCGCGACGAATTGCTCAAGCGCACCACCTCGCGGTGTCCCGTGTGTCACGCGGCGTGTCCGGCCGAGGTCTGGCGCACGGGCGGTTTTCCTCCGCGCGTGGTGCTCAAGCGCACCTGTCCCGAGCACGGCGAGGCCAGCGTGTGCATCGCGTCGGATGCGCGCTTTTACTGGCTCGCGCAGGGCCGGGCAGAGAATGATTGTTGTGGTCGTGGCGGCGAGGGGGCGGAGGGTTCGGCTGCGATCCGCCTCCTCACGTCGGCGGCTACGAAGGTATGCTGCTCGGCGGATGGCTCCACGGCGGGCACGCTGGGGCGCAACGCTGATCCGGGTGACGCGCTGGGAGTGCAGGAGAAGTTGTCCACCTGCCTTGCGCTCATCGAGATTGTGAACTCCTGCAATCTCGCCTGTCCGACGTGCTACGCGGATTCACCGGTGGGCACGGGGGCACGCGTGGATGCCGTGCCGCTCGCGGACTTGCAGCAACGCATCCAGGGTGTCATCGATCGCAAGGGCGGCATCGAGATCCTCCAGCTCTCCGGCGGCGAGCCGACGCTGCATCCGCAGTTCTTCGAGCTGCTGCGCTGGCTGCACGCGAACCCGGGGGTGGATTACGTGCTGCTGAACACGAACGGCGTGCGGCTGGCGCAGGACGACGCCTTCGCCCAAGAGTTAGGGCGGACGTTTCGCTACGGAAAGTTCCAGCTCTACCTCCAGTTTGACGGGCCGCAGGCGGCAGGGCAGCAGATGCTGCGCGGGGCGGATTTGCGGGGCGTGCGCGCACGTTGTCTGGAGCGTTGCCGCGAGCTGAACGTGCCGGTCACGCTCGCGATGACGGTGACGCCGGAGAACCTGGGGTTCCTCTGGGAGGCAGTCAAGTTTGGGCTGCGGTGGCCGAATGTGCGGGGGATTTCGTTCCAACCACTGTTCACGAGCGGGCGGACGGGACGGAAAGTCCAAGCTTCAGGAGTCCAAATGTCACAATCCGGAGGTGGAGCAGATTCGCTGCGCAACGATGTGGCTGTGCGGTTAAACACGGCGGACATCATACTGGGGGCGGTGGCGCAGTCTGGGGGACGGCTGCGGTTCGAGGACTTCACGCCGCTGCCGTGCGGCGATCCGAACTGCGCAACAATTGGCTATCTGCTGAAGGTCGGCGGGCAGATCCGGTCGGTCAGCGACTTCGTTGACTTTTCCAAGGTCCAGGATTTCCTTGGGACGAAAGTTCACTACAAACTGGAGGACCTGATGAAGTGCGGCTGCGACTCCGAGCCGCTGGGCGAGCTGCTCAAGCAGTTCGAACTGGACGAGACGCACACGTTCCGGCTGTTCATCAAGCCGTTCATGGACGCGTGGACGTGGGATGAGGACCGCATTGACCGGTGCTGCACGCATGTGATCCGGCCGGACGGGAAGCTGGACTCATTCTGCCGGTATTATTCGGGGTTCGGGGAATTCAGCGGTTGTGACCAAACGCACACACCGCTGTGAATGAAGTCCCGATTTCGCCGAGCGGTCCTGAGCCAACGCGTAACCGGCTGGCGATCCCGCTGGCGTTCGTGCCCTCGCTCATCGTGCTCGGCTGCGCCATGCTGCGGGGGCGCATCCCTGACTATGTGCTTTGGCTCTCGTTTGCGGTGAGCACGGTTTGCTGTTTCGCATCGTCGGCCATGCTCTTCAAGCGAGACCAGCGGGCGGTTCGCTGGGGCGGGATTCTGTTCACGGTGATCAACGGGGCAATTTCCCTGGCCCTTGGGTGCGGGGCATTATTCAACCACGCGAGTTTCCATTGATGCCCATCCCGCCGAAATCCACCGCCTATGGCTGGCTCATGCTCCTGGCCATTGCCGGGAGCCTCTGGTTCTGGACCCGGCTGGCACGACGTGATGACCGGCTGATTCTCGTTTACCTGGCCGCGCTGGCCGGTGCGTTTCTCGGCGCGAAGGTGGTCTATTTCGCGGCCGAGGGCTGGCTGCATCTCGGCGAGGCGAACTTCTGGACGCGACTGGCCACGGGCAAATCCATCCTGGGCGGGCTGCTCGGCGGGTATGGGGCCGTGGAGGCGGCGAAGCGCTGGGCCGGCTATCGCGGTGTGACGGGCGACTGGTTTGCGACGGTCGTGCCGTTGGGCATCGCGCTGGGCCGGGTGGGGTGCATGTTGCACGGGTGCTGTCTCGGGCGCGTGTGTGAGGCCTCGTGGTTCACCGTGGCGGACTCGGCCGGCGTGGCGCGCTGGCCGGCGGCACAGGTGGAACTGGGTTTCAATCTCGTTGCCGCCGCCGGGTTTTTCGGCTTGCGTCGTTTGGGACGGCTGCCAGGCCAGCACTTTCACCTCTACCTCATTGGCTACGGGGTGTTTCGCTTCGGGCACGAGTTCCAACGGGCGACACCACCGTTAGTGGGAGGTCTGAGCGGGTATCAGTTGGCGGCGCTGGCGCTGGTGGGGCTGGGAGCGGTGCGGTTCTGGCAGCGGAGCCAGGATGTCGTTGGGACAAATGGGGCCGTTCCTGAACAGGTAAAACGCGTGGGAGAGGTGGGGTGACCGACGGGACTCGAACCCGCAACAGCCAGAATCACAATCTGGGACTCTACCATTGAGCTACGGCCACCGCACGCGCGCAGGAAATTAGGGACACAAGCCGGATGGGTCAAGTGCCTGCTCACGGGTTGTTTCTCGGGCGGGGGCGGGAGCCGCTGGAACCGGACAGGGAAATCAACCGCGGATGGACACGGATAGACACGGATGGAAACCGGAAGTGGGCCGGATTCTGCGTGCTGCCTGGGCAATCGTCCTTTGAGCCAGTTTTGCCTTAGCCGTGTGCATCCGTGTCCATCCGTGGTTGCGGTGTGAAGTGGCCGGACTTGAAGGCTGGTTTGGCGCCGCCTATCGTGGCCTGCCGTCCAGTCCTGGCCGAAATACTTTGCAAGAAGACCCGCCCGGCGGACGAACCGTAGGTTGATGGCATCATTGCTGCCCGTGACATCGCAGAACGAGAATCCGCTGAACACCCGCGAAAG
>CAZOCL010000246.1:0-9928 GCA_964578245.1 uncultured Klebsiella sp.
GGCCAGCGTCTTGGACTGCGGCGGCAAGCGGAGCGCGACGCCGCTTCCACTTCCCGCGGAGCGGTTCAGTCCACGGCCCAATTCCGCTCCGCGGGAAGCCAAAGCGCCGTCGCCGCTGCGCTCTGCCAGCGCAGTCCAAGACGCGGCGGGCTTCAGCATGTCATTGGCCATTGGCCATTCTCTGGTCATTGGAAATTGGGCCTTGGTCATTTCCCCACCTCTCCTTTCGGCTGGCTCGCGAGCCACGCGAGCAGCAAGTCCGGCCACTTGGCAGGGGGAAATCCGTGCTGCACCCGCTGCGGAATCAAATTGCCCACGCCGTGCCCGCCTTCCTCGAAGAGGTCCAGCCGCGCGGGCACGCCCAGTTTCTTCAGGTCCGCCACGATGTTCTGCGCTATCTCGATGGGCTTGTCGGTCGTGGCGTGGACGAGATAGACCGGCGGTGCGTTGGACGGGAACGTGAACGGATTCCCCGGCTTGCGCCAATGCCACGTTCCTAGCCCGACCGCGAAGTCCGGGCGACAGCTTAACCGCTCGACGGCGTCGGTGGCGTTCGGGTCTCCCGCGTCGAAGTTGGCCACGAGGTTCATTGTGAGATTCGCGCCCGCCGAGTAACCCGCCACACCGACCCGGCTCGGGTCAATGCCCCACTCCGCCGCGCGATGCCGCACCAGCCGCACGGCGCGCTGCGCGTCCAGCAGCGTGAGCGCCTGGATGCTCGCATTGTCTCCCAAGTGCGGCGGGCGCGTGCGATACTTCAACCCGATGACCGCGACACCCTTGGGCACGAAAACCTCCGCCGCGTAGTGGACGTGCGTCCGCCAATCCAGCCCGCCGTAGCCGCCGCCCGCGCAGATCACAATGGCCATCCCGGTGCGCTTTTCCTTCGGCGGCAAATACACGCTGAGCGTCGGCACCGAGACGTTCTTGATACGCGCATGCTCGTCAACGGACTCAGGCGGGGCATTGGTGAGAAACCGCGGCGGCTGGCCGGGCCAGAGCGGAATCGGCTCCGGCGTTGCCTCGCCAAGAGTTTTCCGCAGCGCCTCTTCACTGGGCGTGAGCGCGACGGCGGACAGGGAGACGGCCAAGATGAATAGGGTCGTCAGGAGCGCGGCCAGCGTCTTGGACTGCGCCGGGAAACGGAGCGCGACGCCGCTTCCACTTCCCGCGGAGCGGTTCAAGCCAGGGGCCAACTCCGCTCCGCGGGAATCCAAAGCGCCGTCGCCGCTACGCTCTGCCGGCGCAGTCCAAGGCCCGGCGGATTTCACCGCGTTACTCGGCGTTGGACAGGTTTCCTTCATTCGCTTCATGGCGCTGCCAGTTGTTTCAGCACCGCATCCGTCCGTTCGTCAAAAATCTTCCGCCACTCGGGAGCCACGAGGCAGTCGCAGTCTTCCTGTCCATAGCCGGTGTTCTTCCGCTGCGCCTCGGTGGGCAGGTAGAAGAGGTAGCCGTTGGTGTAACCCGCCACGAAGGTGAACTTGCCCGCCGCGCGCTTCTTCACCGCGAGGCCCAGTTCCACCGTCAGTTCGCCGGGGAAGGTGACCATCGTGAACTCCCCGAGCCGCACGCCGGACATCTCGGTCTCCAGCGCGGCGTTCCCGGCGGCGACGGCCTCGGCCTGATGCATCTTGAGCAGCGCGAGGTTCACCTGCAAATGCGTGAGCCGCTCCATCGCCTGAATGTTTTGCAAGTAGGCTTCGATGTTCGTGCGATTCTCGGCATCGAGCTTGGCCAAGGCCTCTCGACCCTGCGATTTCTCATGGAGGTAGCCGTAGTTGTGATACGCGGGAAAGTCGGGCGAGAGCTTGTGCTGGAGGAACAGCGGGAGGAATGCCTTGAAGTTCAGGCTCGTGCCCCGGAACGACTTCAATAGCCGCGCCTGCTCCGCCTCAATCGCCGCGATGCGCTGGGCATAGTCCGCCGCACGCGGCAGCGTCACGGCCTCGCGCACGACCCGCAGCGGGCTGGCCTCACCCGTCTTGATGCCCCTTGCCGCCCGCAGCGCGCTCAGGCCAAGCAGATTCCCGTAAGCTTCCGCGTCGTGCGGGTGGCTCGTGGCCTTGTAGAGCGACGGGTTGATGTCACCCGCGCAGCCCTGCACGAAGAACGCCATCACTCCCTCGCCGAAGTTCTCCTCGATGACCTTGGAGGCAAAGCCGGGGAAATCCGCCGTGTTCCCGCCCGCCGGCACGCCGTGGATGGGATGGCAGGCGAAGTTGTAAACCAGTGCGAAGGGTCGGCCATCCATGCGGTCAAGGCGCAGCAGGCCGATCTCCGCGTCCACGGGGCCGACGCTGGCCACGTCCTCGTCGCGGGGCGTCGCGTAGGCGCGGCGGAGATCCAGCTCGCTGCCGTCCTTCAGCTTGATCCGGCGGTTCTCCATGATGCGGTCCTCACGCCCGCGCCCGGCCCCGGCACGCACGGGCAGGAGATTCCTCACCGCTTCCTTCACGGCCTGCACGGTCAGCGCGTCGGTGTCGCGACGCACGATGCTGTGGCAATGGCTGGCATTGACCAGCACGCTTGCAGGCGGAATCCCCAGCTCTCGCTGCAACTCCGCGCGCACCTTGCCGAGGTAGTCATTCCCAATCCGCCCGATGCCGCCAATGGCCACCGCATCCACCGTGACGAGCACGACGGTGATGGAGTCATCCTTAAGCACCAGCGCCTTCACATAGGAAGGGTCGTTCACCGGCCCCGCCGCTCGGTCGGTGATGTCCATCTTCGCAACGCCGGCGAGGAGCCTGGCGGCGTGGCTCACCCCGGTTGCAAGGGAGAGCAGCAACAGCGCAAACAGTAAGTGCAACCGTGGTTTCATGCTTCAACTAGTCGGAATGTCTGGTCGTAATTCACGAACTTGTCTGGTTTGCTCTGGTCTGCACCTCGCAGCCGGAGTGGAAAATAAGCTCTCATGGCTTCAGACTGGCTTTCACCACGCGCATCGTCTCCGCCTGCTTGCCACTGACAAATTCCATCGCGGTCCGCGCCTTCGCGAGTGCGGCGGGGTAATCCTTGTGAATCGCCAGCAGGGCCGCCGTGACATCGCTCGCCGGCTGCGCGTCGAGGTCGAGCAGCCATTCGCGCAGGCCGATGTCGGCGAACATTTCGCGCTTCGGCCCATGCACGAGCGAACTGGGATGCAGGATGGGCGTGCCCATTGCCAGTGCGATGATGCAACTGTGAGGCTCATGGCATACCACCACGCGGGCTTTGGCAAAGACCGACGCCGCCTCGTCCGGCAGCCAGAACGTGTCGCGCAAGATAACCTTTGCCTTCACCTCGTCGGGCAGCGGGTCGAGCAGCAGGCGCTTATTGTGCGTGATCTCCTTGTCCACCTCCGGCGCGATGACAATCTTCATCCCGATGTCACGCACCCAGCGAGTCATCACTTCACGGAGTTTCGCCGCTCGCGTCTCATCGTCGCGCTGTTGCTGCTCCGTCGGGCACTGCGGATTCAGCGGCTCGTCGTTGGTCGGATGCTTCGGCGTGTTCGTGCGCAGCATGAGGGTGATGAACTCGCGTTCCTTCAGGCCACGCGCCGCAAGCCACGCGTCCGCCTTCGCGTCATCCCGCACATCAATGCCGAAACAGCCGTCCGGCCCGAAGGCGACATGCCCCGCCTTGATGCCCGCCCGCCGCACCGTGGCGAGCGTCTGTGTGTCACGGCAGAAGATGAACGCAGCGGGATTGAACAGTGGCACCAGCTCCGGGCGCTTTGTGAACGTGTCCGCCTCATACGAATGGCCGTAGGCACCCCACGGTTTGTGGTAACGGTTGGCGACCCGCAGCATCGCCGAGAACAAGCCCGGCTTGGAATTTGCGACCAGGAGCGACGCGCGCAGCACCGCCTCACGCAGCTCCGGCGTGCTCGGTTCACCCTGTTCATCCACGGTTCCCTGCACGATCCGCACCTTGGGAAAACGCCGTTCGTGCAGGCGTCGCACGTCCTCGTTCAGGCTCATCGCCCACCACACCACGTCCGCTTCCGGCAGGTCGCGCTCCAGGATGCGCAGCGTTCCCAGCGTGTGGCCCATGTCGCCGATGTTGATCGTCTGCCACCCCGAGTAGAGCAGGATCTGCGGCCGCGCCCCTCCGGCTGCGCGAGGCATCGCCAGCGGCGTGAAAAGCAGGAACAAGGCGAGGAGAGGCTTCATGAGCGGCAGAGGCGTTATTTGGCCACCCTCACCAGCGGATTCCACACGCGCCGGAAGCCCAGCCCTTCGAAGTCCTTCACGTTCGCCGTGGCGAAGTCCGTAACCCCTTGCGCGGTCATCGTCAGCGCGGCCCGGGCGTCGTAGAGCCGACGGAAGGCGAAGTCCTTCCGGCGGGCCATTTCCCACAAGGCGTCGTGCAGCCGGCGGCTCTCCATTGGGAAGCCAATGAGCCGCCAGCGCGGGTGACGGCGGTAAGTTTGGATGACTTCGGCGGCCTCGGCGGCGGCAAGCGGCTGCTTCAGGACGGTCGAATTTCGCAGCAGTCCGTAGAATTCCGCGAGGATGAGCTCGGAGATGGCTACTTCCTCCTGCTGGTGCAAGGGGGTGAGCCACGCCAACGCCGCAGGGTGGTTCGGCGAATCTTCATTGAACGCGTGCAGCAGCAGGTTGGTATCAATGGAAAGCATGTGGACTCACTGCCGACGCCGACGATGGGCGGCCTCCGTGTTGGTGAGCTGGGCTTCCTCTTTGATCTGCTCGTCGGTCAATCCTTTCCAACCGAGGCGGCGCGGCTTGGGTGGCTCCCACTCTTGGGCCGGCGCTGGCTCGGGAGCATACACGCTCAACATGTATTCCAGGCCTCGTCGCGACAACTCGGCGAAGGAGATTTCGCGGCTCGCACAGACCTTGCGGGCGCGGGCGTAAACGTCGTCAGGCAGTTGGATTTGAGTGCGCGTCATGTCGTCAGATTGCCATCACTCGGGATGGTGTCAATTCGCCATCACTTCTTCTCAATCAACTCTTCCAGCCGGCCCCACAGCACCTGCTCCAGATGCTCGCGCACGGGCTCGACGGTGATGCGGTTCACGATCTCGCTGGCGAAGGCGTGCGTGAGCAGACGGCGGGCGTTCACCTCGCTAATGCCCCGGGTGCGGCAGTAGAAAAGCGCCTCGTCGTTGAGCTGGCCCACGGTCGCGCCGTGCGTGCATTTCACGTCGTCGGCCAGGATTTCAAGCTGCGGCTTGGTGTCCACAATCGCGGTGTCGGTGAGCAGCAGGTTGCGGCTGGTCTGCTTGGCATCGGTCTTCTGCGCGTCCTTGCGGACGTAGATCTTGCCATTGAACACGCCGCGCGACTGCCCGCCGAGGATGCCGTGGTAGAACTCGTGGCTGCCGCAGTGCGGCACCGCGTGATCGGCTACCGTGTGGTGGTCCACGAGCTGTTTGCCGCCGACGGCATAGAGGCCGTTCATCACGCAGTCCACGCCCTGGCCGGTCATGACCAGGTTGATGTTGTGCCGCGCCAGCCGTGCGCCGGTGCTGATGCTGTGCGAGAGAAACCGGCTGTCGCGCGCGAGGGTGGCCTGCACGGTGGCGATGTGAAACGCCTCCAGGTTCTCCTCCTGGAACTTCGCGTGCTCAATGTTCGCGCCTTCGCCGACTGCGATCTCGGTAACCGCGTTCGTGAAATGCGCCGCGCCGCCGAGGCTGACGTAGTGCTCGACGATCTTTGCAGCGCTATTCGCACCCGCCACGATGAGGTTGCGCGGCTGTGCGGTGTTTGCCGTGCTGTCAGGCGCGCTGATGAACAACAGGTGAAACGGCTCCGCAGCAACGGCGTTAGGCGCGAGCGCGATGAAAGCGCCGTCCGCGATGAAAGCGGTGTTCAACGCGGAAAAACCACTCGCATCCACGCCCGCGTGATGCGCGAGATGGGTCTCGACGAGCTTGTCACCACTGGCGAGGGCAGCGGCGAGATTCGTGACGGTGACGCCGGGCTGCGGCGCTGGGAGCGACGAGAGGGCAGGGGAGTAGTGCCCGTTCACGAAGACCAGCCGCGAGCCAGTCCAGCCGGGGAAGGCGAACGGAGCGATTCGCTCGGCGGTAACCGCGGCGTCTGCGGTGGGGGCGGGCTTGAACGCGAGCTTCGTGATTCCGGTAACGGGTGTGTAAATCCACTCCTCGAGCTTCGTGGTCGGGAAGCCGAGCTCCGTGAAGTGCGTCACGCCATTGCGCCGCAAGGTGCGAAGCCATTCAGGACCGCCGGCGGAAGAGGCAAAAGACTCGCAGGCGGCGAGGTGGGTGGAGAGTTCGGACTTTGGTTTGGTGGCGGTCATGGGCGTTACGAGAGAAATGGGGCTTGGATGAGCGCGCCAGCGTCTTGGAGTGCGGCAGCTCTCTGCCGCTTTTCAGGGCGATGAGAATAGACACGCGGGGGAAAAGCGCCGGAGGGCCGGCGCAGCCCAAGACCTGGCGGAGTGGTTGCGAACCGCAGCGAAGCGATGCGTTTCGTAAGCCTTGTTTGTGCTGATTGCATTGCGAGGGGCACGCCGGGTCGGAGACCGGCGCTCCGGTTACTTGGCGTGATTGCCGATGAGCCAGTCGTAGCCCTTTTCTTCCAGTTCCAGCGCGAGTTCCTTGCCGCCGGACTTGATCAGCCGGCCGTCGAAGAGCACATGCACGAAGTCGGGCACGATGTAGTTGAGCAGGCGCTGGTAGTGGGTGATGACGATGGCGGCGTTGTCGGGGCGCTTCAGCTTGTTCACGCCCTCGGCCACGATGCGCAGCGCGTCAATGTCCAGGCCGGAGTCGGTCTCGTCGAGGATGGCGAGCTTCGGGTCGAGCACGGCCATCTGGAAGATTTCGTTGCGCTTCTTCTCGCCGCCGGAGAAGCCCTCGTTGACGGCGCGCTTGAGCATGGAGTCGGGCAGGTCGAGCAGCTTCATCTTCTCCTTCACGATGGCGAGGAAGTCCACGGCGTCCACTTCCTCCTGCTTCCGGTGCTTGCGCTGCTCGTTGTAGGCGGCGCGGAGGAAATAGGTGTTGTTCACGCCGGGAATTTCGACGGGATACTGGAAGGCGAGGAAGAGGCCTTCACGCGCGCGGTCCTCGGGCGACAATTCAATCAAGTCCTTGCCGTCGTAGGTCACCGAGCCGCCGGTCACGTCGTAGCCTTTGCGGCCCGCGAGCACGTAGCCAAGCGTGCTCTTGCCCGAGCCGTTCGGTCCCATGATGGCGTGGACTTCGCCCGGGCGCACGGTGAGGTTGATGCCCTTGAGGATTTGCTTGCCGTTGATGGCGGCGCTGAGGTCTTTGATTTCGATGAGGGGTGGGTTCATTCGGAAAGTGTTCAGTATTCAGTTTTCAGTAATCAGTCTGCGGGGCAAAGTGCATCTAGTCCTGCGCTCCGTAGTCGGGGACTGCGCCTGCGGAACCAGTGAGACTCGGCTTTGGCTTTGGTCCGGTGCTGACTGGCGAACTGCCATCCGAACCCGGTTTGTCGAGTTCCACGGGCCTCAGTTCAACAGTCTTGGCACCAGCATCATAAACGACATAGCTGGCCTTGGGGCAGCCGTCCCGAGGCTGGCCGACACTGCCGGGGTTGATGAAATACTTCCTGCCCGTTTCCACTTTGAACTTGGAGTAGGTGCCGCCGCGGACGGAACTGTCGCGAACGAAGACGATCGGGACATGCGTGTGTCCGAAGAAGCAGACGTCCGTCTTCTGAGCCTGCAAGCTGCTGGCGGCCGCGAACTTATCAAACACGTATTCCCATCGGTTCGGGTGGTTCAGCGAAGCGTGGACTATTGTGAAACCGTCCACCACGTCCACGAGCGGAAGCGCGGCGAGCCAGCGTGCGTCGTCATCGGCCAATTGCCGTCGTGTCCAATGAACGCCCTCCTCAGCCTTGGGGTTGAACCCGCTCACGGCTTCTGGCCCAGAGCAGTATTCGTCGTGATTGCCCTTCACACACGGAATGCCCCTCTGCCGGATGATGTCCACGCACTCCTTGGGAGCGTCGTGGTAGCCGACCAGATCACCCAGGCACACGGTGGCTTCGCAGCGCTGGGCTGCGGCGTCACTCAACACTGCCTGTAGGGCAGGCAGGTTGGCATGGATGTCGGCGATGACGGCGTATTTCACTGCGTTGGTCCGCCCCTTCAGGGCTTGCTTTTCTTTTGGGTGCGTAACCCGAGGCTTCACCCCGGGCTGTCATGTGGCGCGCTTTCAGCGCTGGTCTTGAGGTTCAGCCCACGCTGCCATCCAGGCTCACCCCCAGCAGCTTCTGCGCTTCAACGGCGAATTCCATCGGGAGCTCGCGGAAGACTTCCTTGCAGAAGCCGTTGACGATCATGTTCACGGCGTCCTGCGTCTCGATGCCGCGCTGGTTCAGGTAGAAGATCTGGTCTTCGCCGATCTTCGACGTGCTGGCCTCGTGCTCGACCTGCGCGGTCGGGTTCTGCACGTCAATGTAGGGGAAGGTGTGCGCGCCGCATTTGTCACCGAGCAGCAGGGAATCGCACTGCGAGAAGTTGCGGGCGTTCGTCGCGCCCTTCATCACCTTCACCTGGCCGCGGTAGCTGTTCTGGCCGCGCCCGGCGCTGATGCCCTTGCTCACGATGGTGCTGCGCGTGTTCTTGCCGATGTGGATCATCTTCGTGCCAGTGTCGGCCTGCTGGAGATTGTTCGTGAGCGCGACGGAGTAGAACTCACCCTGCGAATTATCGCCCAGCAGGATGCAACTCGGATACTTCCAGGTGATGGCGGAGCCGGTTTCGACCTGGGTCCAGGAGATTTTCGAATTGGCGCCTTTGCAGAGGCCGCGCTTGGTGACGAAGTTGTAAATGCCGCCCTTGCCCTCCTTGTCGCCGGGATACCAGTTCTGGACGGTGCTGTATTTGATCTGCGCGCTCTCCATCGCGACGAGTTCAACCACGGCGGCGTGGAGCTGGTTTTCGTCGCGCATCGGGGCGGTGCAGCCTTCGAGGTAGCTCACGTAAGCGCCCTCGTCCGCGACGATCAGCGTGCGCTCGAACTGCCCGGTGTTTGCGGCCTCGATGCGGAAGTAGGTGGACAGCTCCATCGGGCAGCGGACGCCCTTGGGGATGTAGCAGAACGAGCCGTCTGTGAAGACGGCGGAGTTCAGCGCGGCGTAGTAATTGTCCGTGGTTGGCACGACGGAACCGAGATACTTTTGCACGAGTTCCGGGTGGTGCGCCACGGCCTCGGAGAAGGACGAGAAGATGATGCCCTGCTTGGCCAGCTCGGTCTTGAAGGTCGTCGCGACGGACACGCTGTCCACGACAGCGTCCACAGCCACGCCGCTGAGGCGCTTCTGTTCGTTAAGCGAGATGCCGAGCTTGTCGAAGGTCTTGCGCAGTTCCGGGTCCACCTCGTCGAGCGAGTTCAGCGTCTTCTTTTGCTTCGGCGCGGAGTAGTAGCTGATGGCCTGGTAGTCGGGCTTGGTGTAGTGCACGTTGGACCAGGTGGGCTCGGCCATCGTCAGCCAGTGGCGGAAGGCTTTCAGCCGCCACTCGGTCAGCCAGGCCGGCTCCTTCTTCTTGGCCGAGATAAAGCGGATGGTGGCCTCGCTCAAGCCCGGCGGGACGGTGTCCGACTCGATGTTCGTGACGAATCCGTATTTGTAGTCGGATGCGACGAACTCTTCGATGGTGTTTAGGGATTCGCTCATGAGGAAAGGGGGGCAACCACGAATGGATACGAAGAAACACGAATGGAGATGGGAAGAAAACCATTGCCCGCGAAACACGCGAATGAACGCGAAAGGGAACGGCACGCGCGCCTTTGGCTCGCCACGCGGCTCTTCAATTCGTGTCTATTCGTGTCCATTCGTGGCGGAAATTACTTCACCTTCGCCGCGCAGTCGGGGCAGAGGCCGTGGAGGTTGGTTTCGATGTTATTGAGGCGGAAACCAACGGGCAGTTGGATGCCTGCTTCCTCCATCGAGAGCGTCTGCAGGATGTCGTA
>CAZOCL010000247.1:0-9902 GCA_964578245.1 uncultured Klebsiella sp.
CGTGAGGTAGATGCTCGCCACCCAGATGCCGCCCACGAGCGCCGTGAGCATCGCCGCCGCCAGCCGGAACACTAGCGGCCCCGGCACACACCCCACGAAGATCACCAGACCGACCACCGAGAACATCAGCATGCTCCACGCGATGGAGAAGACGAAGGTTGGGTAAATTTTCTCCGGCTCGCGCGCATACTCCTGGTCCGCTGCGTGCCGGGTGAGCACCATCTGGATCGGCCCGCTCAGCACGAGCGTGACCGCATACACCAGCGAGATGCTCACGAAGAACATCTGCAGTTCATCGGTGTCGCTCACCGTGGTGAGCACCGCGCCGAGCATGCCCAGCGAGATGACGGACACGAGCCACGGCCCGCTGCCGATGAGCGCGGCATAGCCATAGGCCTGGAGCAGCCCGGTGTAACCCTGCTTGGCCAGCAGCTTGTTTAGTTCAAAGCCAACGCCCGCCATGTGTGCGGCAAGGATGCTGAGGCGCGGCGGGAAGCCAAGAACTCATTTCGGCTTCGACACAGCAAACCGCCACCAATCCGTTGGGATGGCTTTGACTGACGAATGAAAACAGGAAGGGGAAGAGGGGCTGCGCCCTTGGTTTTCATTCGTCAGTCCCTATTCGTCAGTCCGTGCTGCTTTTTTGATGCGTCAGCCTTGCACCTCCGCTGGCCTCGGGATCGGGGCCATCGCTGGCTGAGTTCATGACCGCCCAACGGCAGGAACCCAATGGACACGCACCGGTCTTCGCATTAGTGTTCGCCAACCCAATAATGGATTGTGCGGCGTGATTGCCACTTACCTGAATGTTACGCCCGTATGATCGACCTTCGCAAAACCCACGAGCGAGAAGTATTCGACCTTGTCGGAGAGCGCGGGCTTTCCTTGGCAGAGATTCAGCCACTGCTGGCGCGGTTGGGTTTTGTTTTCGAGGATGATTTTGCCTCGCTGACGAGGGCGGACCGATTTGAGAAGTGGCAGACAGAGACGCTTGTTAACTGTGAGTTCTTGGCGCGAGGCGGGGAGGTCTATCCCGACGAGAGTGATTTTGATTCGCTGCGTCTTTCAGTTTTGGTTGCGTCGCTCCCGGAAGATCAAATCGTGAGTGCGCTTCACGTGGTTTTTGACATTGCTGACGGAGTTCGGCTGGATGTTTCTCACAGTTTCAGCACCGCGTCTCGGGCTGAGATTCCCGCTCTTGTGGCCGGATGGGTTCAGGATATTCTTGGCGAGACTGGCGATAGTTGCGGTTCTGAGTCAGTGGCGATCTTAATTTCGATGGAGTATGAAGAACGACCGGCCATGCTCATCTAACCCAGCCGTCGCTCTCTGGTTGCAATCCACGCCTCCCGCAGGCCGGGTCGATGAGCTTGGGTTGTAAGGCCACTTGACACGTCATGCCATTTACTGAGACTCAGAAGGCACAGTTCATTGCGCTGCTCGAAGCAAAGTGCTGGGAGTTTCGCGACGGCACAATTTGGTCACCTCGACGAGGTTTGTGGTTCAGTGACCCACATTTTGCGCAGTGGAGTCCGACCGACATGCGCGACTTGTTTGCACGTCGGGCCGAGCGTTTGGAAAAGCAGGAGCACCCAGAGTTGAATGCAGCATTCGCCGAGAATCTCGACGCTTCTTGGGCAGCCGGAGAGGTGATTCAGTTGTGACAACATGGCCTAACCATGCGGATCTAACCTGACCATCGCGCTTCCGCCTTCGACGGACTTCGGCGGGACAAGCCGGTTGTATTCCACGCGTCCCCGCCCGCGCTCACTGAAATGAAAGTCATCTTATACGCCATTATCACTTATATGGTCGCCTCGTCTGGCGCGCTCGCCCTCGACACAGCCAAGGGTTTTGCCACCGACCACCTCGTTCTCTACCAACCCAACGAGGAGTTGCAAGAGCGTCTTCCGAGCGGCGACGCGACCGGCCTCGCGAACTACATCAAGCAGATCCAGGCGGTCTGCACCGAGTTCTTCGCCACCACCACCAGGCCAGAGAACTTCACCATCGTCGTCGCGATTCGCCCAGGCAAGCGGTCTTGCGTCTGGTTCATTTCTTCGACCTTGCCGCCAACCGACTTATCCCGCGAACCCCTCCGCAAGAAGCTGGACATGATTACTGCCTGTGACGTGCGCGGTGGCCCCGTCGCTTTCGCCATCGTCGCCCAGCTCGCCGGCGGCAACACTAGGATTCCCAACGTAAACGACAAGGACTTCTCGCCCCCCATCCCAAAAGAATGGAGCGATGCGACGCTTCCAAAGAATCATGGACCATTGCCGGGCTGCTATCTCGACGTCATCTGGCCAGATAAGCCCACCAAATGAACCCGGAAATGCCTCCGGACAGACGAGACGCTCAAGTTGTTGATCCGCGACGGCAGGTGCCTTTTGAGTTGGTGGGCCTCTTTTTGTTTGCGTAAGCCCCGCCTCACTCACCGCACCAGAATATCCGGCCGCTGCCAGACCTCTTCATCGCCTTCCACGCTCACCATCGGCCAGTCTTGGGCGGGGGTGATGACTTGGGGGCCTTTGGTGGTGGCGAGGATGGTGTCTTCGCTCTTGGTGCCGGTGATGGAGGGGTTCCAGGCGAAGGGCTGGTTGGGCAGGACTACGCCGTCGGCGGTGGGCGTGCCGAGGTAGTCGCGGCCCTGGTAGCCGCAGGGGCCGCCTTGGTGGTGGAGATGCCATTCGTCCGCAAACCCGGTGGCGTCGTAGGCGGCGACGCCCTGGCGGAAGACGTCCTTCACGGGGGTGCCGACCTGCGTGGCGAGGTGCAGCTCGGTGTCCACGGCGCACACAGCGTCGTGGCGGAGGCGGAGATCCTTGGAGATGGGGCCAAAGTGGACCATGCGCGTGAGGGCGACGATGAGGCCGTGCTGGCGGGCGCAGAGGATGACCTCGGCGAACTTCTTCAGCTTCTTGGTGGTCGGGCGCGGGTGGCGGTAGTTCTTGATGCGCTCGTCGGTCGCCACGAGGACGACCACGGGCGTGAGGTCGCGGGCCCAGGCGCGTTCGGAGAGGGTGCCCGCGATCTGGAATTCGCTCTGGCCGGGCTGGAGGCTGCGGCAGGTCTCGTTCAGGGCGGCTTCGGCGGCCTTGCCGAGGGCGCGGTAGCGCTTCACCTCGATGTCCTGCAGGGAGTAGTGCAGCGGCGCGAAGAGGTCCGGGCGCGCGGTGGTGCCCCAGTCGCCGCAGTCGGAGAGCGTCTTGGCGGGGTCGGCGACTTGCTTGAGCGCCTTCAGGCCGCTGCTGCTGTCGTGCCACTCCCAGAGGAGCGGCTTGGCCCCGAGGCCCTTGACCACTTCGTCCTGGAGGCAGCGCATCTCGATGCGGTTGGCGAGGAGGTAGAAGCCCTTCGCCGTGACCACGAGCTGGCCGAAGCTGAGGTTGCTGTTGAGCGGGATGTGGGCCTCGCCGCCGCACGCGAGCCAGGAGAAGTTGGGCTGGAGGCCAAGCAAGGCGGCCTCGGCTCCCTGTTGCTTGAGGAGCGTGCGGACCTGGGCGAGTTTGGTTTTGAGTTCGGGAGTCATTGGCCAGTTTCGAGTTTTGAGTTCTGAGTTTCGGGTTGCGGCTCGAAGCGCGCAGCGTGGGAAAGGGATTGCCGCCGGTTTTTGGCTGCCGATATAGTCGCGCCATCCTAAGCGCCGGTGCGCTCAACTCAACTTTTTTGATGACCGACTGGAACATTCAATCGCGCGGCCATGTTTGTAGCGCGTGCGAGAAGCCGTTCGCCAACGGCCGGCCCTACCACACGCTGCTGGCCTTCGACCGGCATGAGGTGGCGCGGCAGGATGTGTGCGAGGATTGCTGGAAGTCGCAGTTCAGCGAGGGGGCCAAGGACCGCAAGGGCTTCATCTCGCACTGGGTGGGCGAATACAAGGCCCCGCCCCCCGCGCCGCCCGACCCCATCCAGAAGGACACCGCCGAGTCCCTCCTGCGCAAACTGATCGAGAAGAACGATCCGAAGTATCGCGGGGCGACCTTCATCCTGGCGGTGATGTTGGAGCGGAAGAAGCTGCTGAAGGTGAAGGCGCAGTTGAAAGAGGACGGGGTGCGCCTGTTCGTCTATGAGCAGCCCAGGACCGGGGACGTCTTCACCATCTCGGACCCGGATTTGCAGCTCAACCAGCTCGAAGCGGTCCAGCGCCAGGTCGGGGAGCTCATGGAGCATGGGCTGGACACGCCGGCGGAAGCAGCGCCCTACATCGCACCTCCGGACCAGCCGCCGGTGGCAGCACTCTCCGGGGGCGGCGAGGAGCCGGCCCAGTGAGCCCTCGTGTCATTCGTCGTTTCTGACTTTTGCCGTGTCTAGTCTCGATTCTCTCCAAGCCCGCCTCGGCCACCAGTTCCGCGAACCGGCGCTGTTGCTGCTGGCCTTGACCCATCCCTCCATCGCCCATGAGGCCGGGACGAACAGCGAACATAACCAGCGGCTCGAATACCTCGGAGACGCCGTGCTGCAACTCGCGCTTTCGCGCGAACTGTATGACCGCTACCCGCAGTATGACGAGGGTCCGCTCACCAAGATCCGCGCGCAGTTGGTGAATCAGGTCTCGTTAGCCGAGCAGGGCCGCGCGCTGGGGCTGGGCGAGCACCTGATCCTCAGCCGGGGCGAACAGCTTAACGGTGGACGCGAGCGCCCTTCGATCATCGCCGATGCCTACGAGGCTCTGCTGGGCGCACTCTTCCTGGATGGCGGTTACGACGTGGCACGGGTGTTCATCCTGCAGTCCTTTCACGACGCCTTCACGGAGATCGAAAACGCGCCTTCCACCGACAACCCGAAAGGTTCGCTCCAGGAAATCCTCCAGGCGATCTCTTCCGAGGCGCCCCAGTATCACGTGCTCACGGCCACTGGCCCGGACCATGACCGCGAGTTCGAGTGCGCCGTGTTCTACAAGGGCGAGGAAATCGGCCGGGGCAAGGGCAAGAGCAAGAAGACGGCGGAAAGCCAGGCAGCGGCGGCGGCGCTGGAGGGGCTGAAGGCAAAGAACGGGGTGAAGAGCGGTGCGGGCGGGGAGTAGTGGTTCGTCGCAAGTCCAAAGCTTTCGTCCGGTTTGAAGAGGAGTTGACGCGAATTGCGCGAATTTGCGCGAATGGGAGGGGTTTGAAATTCGCGCTCATTCGCGGAATTCGCGTCAAGTTTCCACGGCTTGGTCCGCAAGCCAAGTAGCTCAACATTCCAATGTCGAGTGCGGCACCCCGATCCACCACAGGCCACAGTTCTCGACATTGGAATGTCGAGCTACGGTTCAGAAGCGGCCGTCGCGGGATTCGAAGTGGGTGGGCTTGCCGAGGGTGGGGCCGTCACGTTGGACCCAGTCGGCGACCCAGGTGAGAAGTTCGCTGGCGGGAACGCGGGGCGGTCCAAGGCGGGTGAGGGTGGTGCGGGCGTTGTTCAGGAGGGCGGAGTCGCCTTCGGTGCCCGTGAAGGTGACGGGGCGATCTAAGCGGCGGCCCAGCTCTTCGGCCACGTCGCGGACGCGGAGGAGTTCAGGGCCGGTGAGGTTCAGGACGACGGGCGGGGTGGCGGTGAGGGCGAGGGATTGGAGGGTGAGGGCGTTGGCATCGCCCTGCCAGAGGCAGTTGAACCAGCCCATGGCGAGGTCCACGGGCTGGCCGGTCCAGATTTTGCGGGCGAGGTCCACGAGGACGCCATAGCGGAGTTCGCAGGCGTAATTGAGGCGCAGGAGGGCGGTCGGGATGCCGAGGGTGCGGCTGAAGTGTTCAAACATCCGCTCGCGCCCGAGACAGCTCATGGCGTATTCGCCGACGGGGTGCGGGGTGTCGGTCTCGATGGAACCGCCGGTGCTCACGGGGACGAGGCCATAGACGTTGCCGGTGGAGAAGGCGACGATGCGGCTGTGGCGGAACTTCCGGCACACGACGGAGGGGAGCCAGGTGTTCATGGCCCAGGTGAGGGATTCGTTGCCGGTCGCGCCGAACTTCATGGCGGCGCAGTAGAGGACGTTTTCCACCTCGGGGAGTTGCGCGACGGCGGCCTCGTCCAGCAGGTCGCAGCGAATGGTTTCAATGCCGTGGGCGTTGAGGGCGCTCATCTGGCTCGCGTCGGTGAAGCGCGAGACGCCGATGATGCGGCGCGGGGTGCCAGCGGCATCGGAGGCACGCCTGGCCATGCGGGCGAGGGTGGGCCCCATCTTGCCGGCGACACCGAGGAGGATGAGGTCGCCGGGGACGGAGCGAAGGGTGGCGATGACGGCGTCGGTCGGCTCGCTGAGGCGGGCTTCGAGTTCGGCGACGGTGGTGGGAGTCATGAGAGAAACTCCAAATTTCAAATTCCAAGCTCCAAACAAATTCCAAATCCCAAATTCCAATCGCGTGGGCAGTGATTGAGCAGACCCTCACCTTCAGCGTGCTGCGGTCCCCATTGAAGCTTGGATTTTGAAGCTTGGGATTTGGAATTTCGGTGCTCGGTGGGCGTCAGCCGCGAACCACCGGCACGACCGGCGAAACTGCCGTTAGTCTTCACTTCTTGCCGCCCAGCAGGCCACTGGCGAGGCGGGTGAGTTTGCCAACGAGGCTGTGGTCCACGGTGGTGTGACGGCCGAGGATGGTAGCGCAGCGGGAGCAGAGGAGTTCCAGCGAATCGTCCAGGGCGCGGCGCTCACGGACGGGCTGGCAGGAGCCGCATTGGGGACAGTGGAGTTCCGACGCCTTGAACTCGTTGAACTGTCGGCCCACGGTCAAAGCTTGGCGAGGACGCCGAGGATGTCGCGCAGGACTTCCACGGGCGTCTGGGTGGCGTTGATGTCGTGGACGACATCCGGGCCGTAGAAATCCAGCACGGGCTTGGTTTCCTGATCGTAAACCTGGAGGCGGGTGCGGATGACGTCGAGGTTGGCGTCGTCGAGGCGGTTGTCGCGCAGGGCGCGGCGCTGGAGGCGCTCGACCATCTTGTTGCGGTCGGGGCAGGTAAGATGGAGCAGGGCCAGGACATCGAGCGTGCCCTGAAGCATCTGGGCCTGACCAGCGTTGCGGGGGATGCCGTCCAGGACCACGGTGTCACGCTCGGGGTTGAAGCGGCCAAGCATGGTGTTGGCCTGGATGTTGTTGCGCCAGAGGTCCACGGTGGCCTCGTCGGGGACGAGTTCGCCGCGGCTGGAGTATTCCAGGAAGACGCGACCAAGGCGGCTGTCGGCGTTGAGGTTGCGGAAGACGTCGCCGCAGGCGCAGTGATAGTAGCCGGGGATGGTGCCGAGGATCTTGCCTTGCGTTCCCTTGCCGGAACCCGGCGCCCCAAAGAGCAAAATCGTGCGGAGCTTCATGCGTTCAGCCTTCCTGCGGGCGGAGGTGGATTTCCTGAATTTCGACGAGCTGGACAGTCTGGTCGAGCGAGCCGCCGCCTTCCTGCGGGCAGTTCACCACCAGTTCGGTCTGGCTGATGCTGACCACGCGCTTGCTCCAGTATTCGCCGCCGGTGGCGGTGACCCAGACGAGCCACATGTCGCGTTCAGCGGGGCCGGGGATGGCCTTGAAGAAGCCGGCAAACTTGGTCTCGATGAAGCGCTTGTTGATGTTGGTCTCGCCCCGGCGATACACGGCGGGTTCCAGCGCGGCGGGCGCGGCGGGTTTGGGCGCGGCAGGTGCGGCAGGCGCGGCGGCCGGGGCACCGGGCTTGGCCGTGGCGATGGGCTTGGGGCCGGCGGGCGCGGCGGGTGCATGGCCGCCATCCTCCGCCTTCTTGCCGAAGGAGAGGCCGGGCTTCTTCTTACCAGGCGCGCTCTTGGGATCTGGTTTGGCTTCTTCCTTGGCCGCGGCCGCAGCGGCCTGGGCCACGGCGTTGGGCTTGGCTTCTTCCTCTGTCTGGATGCCGGGCATGACCAGGAAAGCGATGGGGGCGGCAATGCCCACGAAGGGGATGGCGGAAAGGCCCATGACCAGCTGTTTCGGGCGACGGCGATAGAGCGCCACTTCGTAACCGGCGTAGATCACGCCCAGATAGGCCGCAAGAAGGCTAAGCCAGCCGACGCCAGTGGTGAACATCCCGCCGAAGAGGCCGGGGCTCTCCGGGAGCGCTGGTTTGCCTTCCGCTTCCTTTGGCTGCTTCCAGTCGCGCTTGGCGACGGCGGTTTCCGGGACGGTGAGTTCGGTCGTCGAATTGGTGTCCGCCGCACTGGCATCCACCTCCAGCAACGGCTCAACGAACGCGCGCGACTTGGGGTTCTTGGCGAACTCCTTCAGGGCTTCCTGGGTGAAATTGGTCCATGGGATGCGGGGAGACAGCTTGTTGTCCGCGTTGCGGATGATCACGCTCTTGTCGTTCGGGCCGACCATCTCCCCGGACAGCGTGGTGCCATCTTTGAGTTTGTAATCCGCCGCGAAGACCACGCCGGCCAGACAGGCCAGCAGGACCGCCAGAGCGCGTTGAAATGAAAGCCGTTGCATGGTGCGTGATGTTGACCAAAAGCCCGCGACGGGCAAACAGAAAAAGCGACCCGGCGCGAGTTTCACCGTGAGGCGCGCCAATGCCAGCCAATTCCTGAGTTGCGCCGCTTCCCGGCGTTCCCCTACGCTACGCGGACGTTTTGGGACGTTTTGACATGAAAGTCTATATTGACGGCAAATTTTACGACGAGGACAAGGCCAAGATCTCCGTGTTTGATCACGGCCTGCTCTATGGCGATGGCATTTTTGAAGGCATCCGGGCCTACCATGGCAAGGTCTTCAAGCTGAAGGAGCACATTGACCGGCTCTACTATTCGGCCAAGGCCATCCTGCTCACCATCCCGATGACACCGGCCGAAATGACCAAGGCCGTCGTGGACACCTGCCGGAAGAACAAGGTCACCGACGGCTACATTCGCCTCGTGGTGACACGCGGCGTGGGCACGCTGGGGCTGAATCCGAACCGCTGCAAGGCCCCTTCCGTGATCGTCATCGCCGGCAAGATCCAGCTCTACCCGCAGGAACTGTATGAGCGCGGCATGGACATCGTGACCGTGGCGACCACCCGCAACCTGCACAACGCCGTAAACCCGGCCATCAAGTCGCTCAATTACTTGAACAACATCCTGGCCAAGATCGAGGCGAACAACGCCGGCGTCGAGGAGGCGATCATGCTCAACTCCGACGGCTACGTGGCCGAATGCACGGGCGATAACATCTTCATCATCAAGGGCAACGAGCTGCTCACGCCGCCGCTCTCCGCCGGAGCGCTCTACGGCATCACCCGCGCCACGGCGATTGACCTGGGCCGCGAACTGGGCTTGAAGACGGGCGAGCCCAACCTGACGCGCTACGACCTCTACAACGCGGACGAGTGCTTCCTCACCGGCACGGGGGCGGAGATCATCCCGGTGGTGAAGATTGATGGCCGCGTCATCGGCACGGGCAAGCCCGGAGTGCTGTCCAAGCAGCTCATCGAGAAATATCACGCTTTGACAAAGGTCAGCGGCGAGCCAATTTAAGGCGACGCCCGCAACCACGAATAAACACGAATGAACACGAATTTCTTTGGCCGTAATGTCGTGTTCAATTCAGGTGACTTCGTGGTGGTGGGGACGGCGGGCGGATTAGTGTCCATTAGTGTTCATTAGTGGTTTCCCTCTCCCATGCTCTGCAACGTCTGCAAACAAAACGAAGCCAAAGTCCACCTGACCAAGATCGTCGGGGACAAGATGCAGAAGGTGGACCTGTGCGAAGATTGCTCGAAGGAAAAGGGCGTGGATGACCCCACCAGCTACTCGCTGGCGGAAGCGTTGCTGGGTGGCCAGGGGCTGGCGGTGGAGGCACCGGCGGCGGGCGCTGAAGTTGCGGCTGAGGCGGGGGTGAAGTGCCCCACGTGCGGCTACTCACAGGCCGACTTCAAGAAGGCCGGGCGGTTTGGCTGCGCGGACTGCTACGCGACCTTCGGCGAGGGGCTCGAAGGGATGCTCAAGA
>CAZOCL010000248.1:0-9839 GCA_964578245.1 uncultured Klebsiella sp.
CCGGAGCGCGGTCCTCCGGGCCGCAGCGGCAACCTTGCTAAGAAAGGCTTCGGGCATTCCTACGTTTTTCCCTGCTGCTGTGCCGCGCCCGTGGGCGCATCCGCAGCTTTGCCGGGGCTGGGGCAAAACGCATTCGTGCCGTTTCGGTGGTCGCACGCGCAAAGCGGGCGGGGACGCCCGCGCTCCGGGCGGAGTTTGCTGGAGCCTTGAGCCGGTGGTTTGTAGGGTGGCGGAGCCGTGGCCGATTTCATCATGACCTTGCTCGCCCGTGGGGTGATCGCACTGCTCCAGGCGCTGCCGCTGGGGGCGGTGGTATCGCTGGGGCGTGCCTGCGGGGCGCTGGGCTATGCCCTCGACGCGCGGCATCGCAAGGTGGCGCAGCGCAATCTGGCCCTGTGCTTTCCCGAGAAACCAGATGCAGAAGTCCGGGCGCTGGCGCGGGAGAATTTCAAGCGCATCGGTGAAAGCTTTGCCGCCGCTGTAAAGACCGCGAGCTTCGATGAGGCGGGTGTTCGTGCGGTGACAGAGTTTGTGGGCGGAGAGAAGTTCCCGAAGCCGGCACCTGGCGAGAAGCCGCGCAGCATTGTGTGCGCGATCGGGCACTTCGCCAATTTCGAGCTGCTTGGACGGGCCGGAGTGTTTTGCCCGGGCTATCAGATGGCGACCACGTATCGCGGATTCCGCCAGGCAGCACTGACGCGGGTGATGCAGGAGCTGCGGGAGAAATCTGGCAGTCTTTACTTCGAGCGGCGCAAGGACGCGGAGGCGCTGAAGAACGCGATGCACAGTTCCGGCGTGATGCTTGGGCTGCTCGCGGACCAGCACGCGGGAGATCGCGGCGCGCGGCTGCCGTTCTTCGGGCGGGACTGCTCCACGAGCCTGGCGGCCCCGGTGTTTGCGCTGCGCTACGGCTGTCCGCTGTTCACGGGCATCTGTTTCCGGACTGCGCCGGGGCGCTGGCGGATCGAGGTGGGGGATGAGATTCCGACGCACCGCGACGGCAAGCCACGGCCCACGGAAGACATCGCCCGGGATGTGAATTCTGCCTTTGAGGCTGCCATCCGGCGCGATCCGGCGAACTGGTTTTGGGTGCACAACCGGTGGAAGGAAGGGAAGTGGCGGAAGGAGAAAACCCATGCGGAGCACGACTAGGATCGTCAGCAGGAAAACAGACTCCGTCCGGCGGACACTTGCTCCTGATCTCAATACTCTTAATCCTCTCCGCACCGTCGCCGCTCCGTGACCATGCCACTCTCAACGTCCGCCGTGCCCCGCCGCCTCCTGGTGCGCGGCGTGAACTGGCTGGGGGATGCCGTGATGACCACGCCCGCGCTGCTGAGGCTGCGGGAGGCGCTGCCGCAGACGCATATCACACTGCTTACGCACGAGAAGCTAGCCGGGTTGTGGCAGGGGCATCCGGCGGTGAACGAGGTGATGGCGTTTGGGGCAAAGGAAGGTGTTTTCAGTGTCGCACGACGGCTGCGGGCGTGGCGTTGCCCCCTCACCCCAGCCCTCTCCCCCGCTGGGGGCGAGGGAGAAGCTGGCTTCGATACCGCGCTCGTGCTGCCAAACTCCGTTCGCACCGGACTGGAAGTGCGGCTGGCGGGCATTCCACGGCGCATTGGTTACGCGGCGAACTGGCGGAACTGGCTGCTCACGGACGTGGTGCCGTGGCGGGCGGAGGCGGTGAAGATGCGGAAGAAGTCGGTGGAGGAAGTGCGCCGGCTGGTGGATGGGCACGCCGGCTCGGAGACCGGCGCTCCATTCGGGGCGGCGGGTCACCATATTTTTCACTATCTCCATCTCGCCGCAGTGCTGGGAGCCAAGGCTGAGCCGCTGGCCCCTCGACTAGCGGTTTCGGATGTGGAAGTGGCGGCGGTGAAGGCCAAGTTCAATCTGCCGGATGGCTTGCTGATCGGTCTAAACGCGGGGGCGGAATACGGTCCGGCCAAACGCTGGCCGGCGGACCGCTTCATCGCCACGGCTAAGGAACTCCGCAGTCGCCTGAACTGTTCCTTCGTCATTTTCGGCGGGGCTGCGGATGGTGCGCTGGCGGCGGAGATCGCCACGGCGCTGGCCCCGGCGGGGTCCAGCAGCCGGCAGCCAGCAATCGGCATCGTCACGAATCTTGCGGGCCGGACTTCGCTCCGCGAGTTGTGCGCTGCGCTGCGCGCCTGCCGCGTCGTGCTGACGAATGACACGGGGCCCATGCATGTGGCGGCGGCGGTTGGGGCGCGCTTGGTGGCACTGTTCGGCAGCACCTCGCCGGAGCTGACCGGTCCGGGGTTGCCGGGTGACCTCCGTCACCAACTGTTGTGTGGCGAAGCCCCGTGCGCTCCGTGCTTCTTGCGCGAGTGCCCGATTGATTTTCGGTGCATGAATTCGCTGACGGTGGGGCGGGTGGTGGAGGCGGTGGAAAGGGCGGCGCGGGGGGCTTGAGCCAGGCCGTGGTGCGTGGTGCGTGGTGCGTGAATCCGGCAGGGCGCGTGCGTTGCAAGTCACGCACCACGCACCACGTTCGCCAAACCTCTCCTTTACTTCACCAGACCCGGTTTCTACGCTCGCCGCCCGTTGGAGCCGATGCTCCGCTGCAACTGCATGATCTCCATCCTCACGGGACTCGTCGCCGGGGCGATTCACGTCGTCTCCGGGCCGGACCATCTGGCCGCGATCGCACCCTTTGCCGCCGAGTCGCGGCGCAAGGCGTGGGACGTGGGCCTGCGCTGGGGCGTCGGGCATGCGGGCGGCGTGTTGTTCATCGGCCTGCTCTCGCTGCTGCTGCGTGACTGGCTGCCGCTGGATGCCATTTCCGAGTGGAGCGAGCGGCTGGTGGGCGTGGTGCTCATCGGCATCGGTCTGTGGGGCCTGCGGCGCGTGATGAATGGACGGGTGCACACGCATGAGCACGAGCACAACGGCCAGCGGCACGTCCACATACATACTCACGATGGCGGCACGGCGCATTCGCACGAAGGCGCGCCAGAACACCGGCATACGCATGCGGCCTTTGCGGTCGGGACCTTGCACGGGCTGGCGGGCAGTTCGCATTTTCTGGGCGTGCTGCCGGCGCTCGCGTTTTCAACGACCACCGAGGCGGTGTGGTATTTGATCGCCTATGGCAGCGGGACCGTGGTGGCGATGGTGGTGTTTTCCTCGCTGGTGGGGCTGTCGGCTCGAAACCTGGCGGCCAGCAGTGCGCAGGCGTATCGGCAGATGATGGCGGTGTGCTCGCTGGCGGCGGTGGTGGTGGGGGGCTGGTGGCTGTTGAGCGCGGCGTGAGGCTGAGTGCGGGCGTCGCCTGCTTTGCGCGTCCGATTGCCGCAGCGGTGCGGACCCTTGGCCGACGCAGCACGCGCAAAGCGGCTCGGAGGGCCGCGCTCCGGCTTCATTCCGCTTGACCATGCGGGTGGGGAAGGGCGAGGTTGCCCCGCGAAACAACCAGCCTTCAACATGCATCTATTTCCCGTGAAAACCTTTCGCTGCTCACTCCTCACGCTCCTGCTCGCCAGCCTCACCGCGTTCGCCCAGGACAAGCCTGCCAGCCTGCTGCCTGCGTTTGGGGCGGAGGGTCGCGAGTTCACCGCCAAGGCTCAGAGCGGCAAGGTCATCAAGGGCTGGCTGCCGACCGGCTGGGATGACAATTCCGACTGGGCGACGCTCGCCGTCTCCTACACCAAGCTCAAGGACGGGCCGAAGGAAGGCGTGACCGCCGTGCGCGTCGAGGTGAAGGACCACGGCGACGGCCAGCTTCAACTCACCAGCTTCTCCGGCAAGCGCGTGTTCAAGAAGGGCGTGAAGTATGCCATCGAGGGTTCGTTGCGCGGCTCGGCGGAGTTCAAAGTGGGCGTGCGCCAGCCGGGTGATCCGTATGAGTTTTACGTGGAGCAGGATCTGACCGGCGGCAAGGAATGGAAGCCGTTCAAGTTCGAGTTCACGTTCGACACGGACAAGGAAGCCTTCATCATGTTCGTGATGCCGGGGAATGGGACGATTGACATTGCGGGGGTGGTGGTGCGTGAGGTGAAGTGACCCGAGGCGTGATGAATTTCCAGCGACAACTGCCGGGGGCTCGTGCTGCGTGTTGCGTGTTGCGTGTCAGAGGCGTGGTGCTGGCGCTCCTGGTCTGGCTCGTGGGGCAGGGGGCTTGGGCGCAGACGACGGCGACGAATCGGCCGGTGGGGGCGGCACTGGCGCGGTTTGCGGTCGAGCCGTTCATGCGTGTGACGAACGGCGCGACGGGGGCGGTGGAGTTGCAGGTGGCCGTGCGGAAGCTGGTGCCGACGAATGGCGTGGGACCAGTCATCTGGCTCACGGGTGCGTCGCACATTGGCGAGACGAATTACTACCAGCAGTTGCAGAAGCATCTGGATGCGCAGCAACTGGTGCTCTTCGAGGGCATCCACGCACGCGGCAAAGGCGGGGCGACCAATCAAGTTGAGAAGACCAATTCGGTGGCGGGTGCCAAGCCGGAACCTGCGAAGCCAGAGGCCACCGAACCGGAGCCACCGACGAAACCAGGGGAGCGCACGAATTTGCAAAAAGAAATGGCCGAGTCTCTGGGGCTGGTTTTCCAGCTTGAGGCCATCAATTACACCGGCAAAAACTTTCGCAACAGCGACCTCTCGGTGAACGAGATCACCGCCATGCTGGACAAGGACGACGAGCCGGCCAGCCCGGACTCGCCGAAGGAGAAACGCAAGAACGAGGCGTTTCAGACATTGCTCAAGGCGATGGAGGGCAACTCGATGTTCAGCGTGCTGATCAAGGCCGGGTTCAAGCTGATCGGCGGCAACCCGAAGTTTCAGGCCATGACCAAGCTGGCGCTGATCGAGGCGCTGGGCGGCATCCGCGGGGATCTTTCGCGGATGAAGAGCCTGCCGGAGGACATGCAACGCCTCATGGAGGTGCTCATCCAGACGCGCAACGAGGCCGTGATGAAGGATCTGCGGGTCGAGTTGAAGCGCGCCGAGCCGCCCGCGAGCATCAGCGTCTTTTACGGGGCGGGCCATATGGACGACCTGGAGCGGCGCGTGCGGCGGGAGCTGGGCTACCGGGTGGAGAGCGAACTGTGGCTGCCGGCCTTCACGGTGGATTACGTGAAGGCGGGGCTGAGCGTGATTGAGGCGACGATCCTGCGCACCATGGTGCAGCGGCAGATGCAGGAACTGCTGCCGACGGAGGCGGAGCCGGAGAAGAAGCCGTGAGGGTGGGCCCGCTAAACACGCGAAATGTCGCAAAAAAAGACAGGGCGTTGGCGGGAGGTGCGTGGCGTGTTCCGTGAATTACCTAGATCGCCGCTGGCCGACACGCAACACGCAACACGCAGCACGATTCATCTGTGTCCCTTCTGCCGTGGTTGATTCCCACTATGAGTTTCGAGATTAAGGGCGGAAATGTTACGGGGCGGGAAACTTCGGCCGGCTAATCCAACTCTTCACTTGCTCCCGTGGCGCGTTCAGGTTCCCCTTATCCCGGCAGGCCGTTCTGCCGATAACCCCCAAACGAATGGAACTCGAAAAGCTGGACACGCACCAAAAGGCGCTGCAAATCAACCTCGACCCGTCGAAATACGGGACGTTCGTGGAGATCGGCGCGGGGCAGGAAGTGGCGCGCTGGTTCTTCCGGGTCGGCGGCGCGGCGGGCACCATCGCCAAGACCATGTCGGCCTACGACATGACGGTGAGCGACGCGATTTACGGACCGTGCGAGCGCTATGTGAGCCGGCAGCGGCTCACGGCGATGCTGGAGCGCGAGTATGGCTTGCTCATTGAGCGCCTCGGCCAGAAGCGCGGCGCGAACACGAGGTTCTTTGCCTTTGCCGACACGGTGGCGGCGCGCAGCTATTCCTCCCGGAAGGACATGGAGGCGCACGGCTGGCTGGGCGTGCGGTTCCAGACCGAGCCGCTGGGCGAGCCTTCGCAGATCATCATTCATGCGCGGCTGCTGGACCCGGAGAATCTTCAGGAACAGGAGGCGCTCGGGATCATTGGCGTGAACCTGCTCCACGGCGCGCTCTACAAGCACGGAGATCCAGCGACGCTCCTTGACGCGTTGCTCGACAACCTGACCGCCGAGCGCGTGGAGGTGGACATGGTCAAGCTCACCGGCCCGGCCTTCAAGGGCGTGGACAACCGCGTGGTGGCGCTCCAGCTCGTGCAGCGCGGCCTGACCAAGGCGGCGATGTTCCTGGCGAATGGAGAAGTGGTGCAGCCTGCCGACGTGCTCTATAAGAAGTCCATCATGGTCGAGCGCGGCAGCTTCCGGCCGGTCATCCGCACCACGCTGAACATGCTGGAGTGCGCCACCAGTCTCTTCGTGCAGGAGCCAAAGGTGCAGGGCGAGGAAGTGACCGTGCTGATGGAGATGACCTTGAAGAACCTCATCGAGGGGGACCGCATTGACCACAAGGACTTCCTGGACCGCGTGGACATTCTCGGCGCGCTGGGCAAGAACGTGCTGATCTCCAACTACGGCGAGTATCACCGGCTCGCCGCCTACTTGTTCCGGCACACGAAGAAGATGATCGGCATCGTCATGGGCGTGCCGACGCTGCGGGAGATTTTTGACGAGAAGTATTACGCCGACCTGGAGGGCGGCATTCTGGAGAGCTTTGGCCGGCTCTTCAAAAACGACCTCAAGCTCTACGTCTATCCGCTGCGCGAGGCTAAGACGGGCGCGCTCATCACCGCCGGGAACCTGCGCGTGGCCCCGCACCTGCGGCACCTCTACGCCTACCTCGTCGAGAACCGCCTCATCGAGAGCCTGCGGGACTTTGACGAGACGTGCCTGCCGATCTTCTCGCGCGACGTGCTGGCCAAGATCCGCACCGGTGATCCGGCTTGGGAAACGATGGTGCCACCGACGGTGGCGCTGATGATCAAGGAACGGAAGCTGTTCAACTATGAGGCGACGGCGAAGGCCCCTGCGGTCGCGGAAACCCCGGCGGAGACTTGAGGGTGTTTCCAGAGATGCCATTCGGTGAAAGGTGTGGACGCTCGCCCTCACCATGAGCCGGAAGGGGTCAGAAAGATGGGGTCAGAAAAATGAGGCCAAGCGAGGCGGGGAGAGGATTTCCCGCAGATTCAAGGCGACCACAGATGGGGAGCGGCGGGGAGGTTCACAAAATCATGGCAGGAGGGGAAGAATCACCGGCTGAAGAGTTCGCCGGCGCGGGAGCCTAGCCATACGGCGACCAGACAAAGCACCACGGAGAGCAGCACGTTCCACCCTGCGGCTGGCCAATGGCCATCGCGCACAAGCTGGAGGGTTTGCAGGCTGAAGGCGGAGAAGGTGGTGTAGCCGCCGCAGATGCCGGCCATGAGAAAAGCCCGGCCGTGCTCGCTGCCCCACCAGCCCGTGGAGGGCTGCGCGACGGCGGCAAAGACGCCGATGAGGAACGAGCCGCTGATGTTGACGAGGAGCGTGCCCAGCGGGAAGGCCTTGCCCGCCAGCGAGGTCACCCATTCCGCCATGCCGTAGCGGAGCATCCCGCCCAGCGCGCTGCCCAGGCCAATCCAGAGATAAATTCGCATGGGGGGAGATTAGGCGAGACTGGCCACGTTGAAAACCACTGACCTGCACTAACCGACACTAATGAAATCCGGGTGCTAGGAGGGCCTTCCCATTACGGAACCATGCGGTTGAAATCGGACCGACCGCTTCAACGCAGAGACGCAGCGCGGCGGAGCCGCAACCCAAGTTGACCACAGAGACGCGATTAACACAGAGAAAAGCCAGGGAAGAGAGGCGTCGGGGAACGCTGCAGATTCAAGGCGATCCAAGCGAGGAACTCCCAAAGATTAGGGCCGGACAAAGATGGAAAGGGGCCGCGCCGGTCGCTCCTACGCTTTGGTATTCTCTGTGTTCATCGCGTCTCTGTGGTCCAATATCAGTCGGGAAAATCTTCTCGGGGCGCAGCGAAGTCGTGGCATAGCAGTGCAGAGGACGCAAAGGGGCGCGGAGAGAGCCTGCGAAGGCCATCAAAAGAGGAAGCAAGCGGATGGGTCGATTCTGCGTTTCTCCGCGTGCTCTGCGTTAGTGGAATCGCCACTTTCAACTGCATCGTCCTGGATTAGTGCAGGTCAGTGCAGGTTAGTGGTTTGAAGTGCTTCACCGGAAGTAGGCGAAGGCGAAGGCCAGGGCGAGTGCGACGGCCACGATCCACCAGAGCCAGCCCACGCCTTTGGTCTTGGCGCGCGGCTCGCGCTGGTCGCCGAACTCCTCCTTTACGAATTCGTCGTAGTTGAATTTGTCGTCCGGGATGCCCAGGCGGTCCGCAGTGCGTTGCGAGTCCGCGCGGTCGTTCCAGCCGGTCTGCTCATCTGCGCCGCACTCGGGACAGGCCAGGGCGTTGCGCGGCACGTCCGCGCCGCAGTTGGGGCAGGTCTCGGGGGCCATTGGGTCAGTTCAGTCCGTTGCCGTGGAGGGGGTGCTGGCGCAGCTCGCTTTCCTGCGCGCCTTTCAAGCCGCCGCTGAGCATGCCCTGCCAGGTGGTGCCGCAGCCGGACAGGAGGAGTGCCATGCCGGTAATCGCCAACAGGGCGGGCCAACGCGGGATAAGGGGAGCAGGGCTCGTGGACATGGTAAGTCGGTAGAATGTCGGCGGACGTCACCCCTCACCCCAACCCTCTCCCCTCCTCCGAGGAAGGGAGAGGGAGGGGCGTCGCAGTCCGCAATGGCTATGCCCCGGTCGTCATTGGGATTTGGTATGAGTTGGATTGGAAGGTCAGCGTTTCGGTGCGGGCGTTGCAGGCAAAGGCACGGACAGCAATGGCAATGGTTCCCCCAGCGCCGTGCTGAATATCCTTTGCTCATTGTCGTGGAGTTTCTTGCAGAAGTCCCGACCTTCTCGAATGACGTGTGCAACCTTCTCCTGGATCGTGTTGCCTTTGGGCTCTTGAGTGAAGGGCGAGGCTCGCATCACTGCGCCTTGGATGGCTGGCGCACGGAAGTCGCTGTAGCCGGATGAGTCCTTGTTTAGGAAAACAATGTAGGTCGTGCAAACAGAGAAGCTGTAAGGCCAATCGGTAATCGCGCCACACAACATGAGCTTCAGGTTTCGCTTCTCAGGAACTGTTCCCTTCAACACCCGCATGACCATGCACTCGTAGCGGTCCCAATGATCGTGGATGACGCGAACTATATTTCCATTGGTGCCCACGGGAAACGGCTCAATTCGGATCACCACGACCGCGTCCGATTGCTCAATCATTTTGTCGAGACCGGGAAACCCTGTAACGACAACAGCAAACGATCGGCTGGCGAACAATAATGAGACGAAGAGGAGCAGCTTTTTCATAGGGTCAGGGGGTCGGTGCTTTCTTCAGGAACCACTCCACAAACTTGGGAATGCCGGTCTCGATCTTCACCGTGGGATTGTAACCCAGCTTCGCCCGGGCCTTCGAGATGTCTGCGTAGGTGATGGGGACGTCGCCGGGTTGGGGGGGCTGGCGGTCGATGTTCGCGGTCTTGCCGAGGGATTTCTCCAGCAGCGAGATGAGGTAGTCCAGGCGCACGGTCTGGGATTCGCCGAGGTTGAAGATGTCGAAGCCGAACTCCTGGCGCGTGCAGGCCATGATGCCATCCACGGTGTCGGTCACGTAGGTGTAGTCGCGCGCGGTCGAGCCGTCGCCGAAGACGGGGATGGATTTCCCGGCGCTGATGAGCGAGGCGAACTTGTGGATCGCGAGGTCGGGGCGCTGGCGCGGGCCATAGACCGTGAAGAAGCGCAGCATGGCGATGTCCATGCCGTAGACGTGGTGGTAGGTGTGGCCGAGGGCTTCGCAGGCGAGCTTGCTGGCGGCGTAGGGGGAGATGGCGCTGAAGATGGGATCGGCCTC
>CAZOCL010000249.1:0-9802 GCA_964578245.1 uncultured Klebsiella sp.
CCCAGCGGGAGAGGGCCGGGGTGAGGGAGAGCGCGTTCAAGCACCCACCGCAGGAATTTGACCAGTGTATTCCCATGATTGGTATAACTACTCCACGCTCAGAGCCAGACGTCACGATTCTCCAACTGGCCCCGCAGCCGGTTGCGATGGCAGTGACGGTCCGCTGCAACCAGGCCCTTGGCTTTCCCGATTTGCACGAAACTTGCAGCCAGTTGTGGTGACTCGCTCCAGTCCGTGAGTTGTGCCGAGTCGCTCGCTTCGCGCTGACAGTAGAGGATGTGGTCGAACCCGGCGCGTTCATGAACCTCGCCGTCGTGAATGTGAACCGTGGGAAAGAAGAGCGAACCAATCCGGGCGCGAGGAAAAGAGAAGGCCATTGGGTGGACAGTCCTCGCGCCTGACTTGAGCTTGAAGACTGCGAAGCCGTAATGACGGTAGGCAGGCAGCTTCTCCCAAGTGCCGGTTGGCAGGCGGAAGCGCTCATCCAGTCGGGTGAAGTCGGCGACGGTCGGGACGTAGGAAGCTTCGAAGCTGCCAACCTGAAGGACCTCCAAGGGTGGCAGCATTGCCGACTTGAATGGAGCCTTATCGAAGCTGATGCCGCGAGAGGGCGGTGGCGGCGGAAAGCCCTTCTCCAAATCGGTAAACAACTCTGGATAATCCTCCAAATTCATGAACGTCACCGCCTGCTCCCCAGCACCGGCGCGCACCGGCAGCGGAAGGATCATCGCAAGGTCCTCCTTCGCCGACACGGACATGCTGTAGGCGAGATACTGGCGATGTGAATCTTCCGCACGAGCGAAGATCTTGGTGGCGCTGACGAAGTCAACGGGACGGGAGAAGCAGCACATGAGAGGCGTCGGTTGAGTTGTCCGATTCTCCGCCCATCATCCCCATTGGCAAGTGATTCCTTGGCTACTCCCCCAGCAGATGCACCGCGAGCTGCCGCCGGTGCGGCGCGATGCGGTGCTCCCAGACGTAGATGCCCTGCCAGGTGCCCAACACAAGTTCGCCGCGCGCGATGGGGATGCTCAGGTTCACCGTGGTCAGCGCGGTGCGGATGTGCGCGGGCATGTCATCGGCTCCCTCGCAGGTGTGCTGGAAAAGAGGATCACCGTCGGGCGCGAGCCGGGCAAAGAAGCGCTCCAGATCGCGGCGGACTTCCGGGTCCGCGTTTTCCTGGATCAACAGCGAAGCGGAAGTATGGCGCAGATGCAATGTGGCCAGCCCCGATTGCAGGCCGGCTTGACGCACCAGCGCTGCCACCTCGCGGGTGACCTCGGTGAAGCCACGGCCACGGGTGGAGACGATGAGTTCGTGGGTGCTTTGGCGGAGCATGGGGAAGATTAGGATTAAGATCAGGAGTATGGTTAGGTGGAGATTACTCTCGTAACCATAACCTTACTCTTACTCCTCCCGCCAGCGCCTCAGTTCCGCGCGAGCAGCTTCTCCAACTCGTCGCTCTTCGGATGTCCGACGGAGATGGCCTTCTGGTAGTGCCAGCGGGCCAGTTCGCGGGTCGGGGGCTGGGCCGTCGCGTAATAGACAGCCAGATTGTAGTGAGCCACCGCGTAGCCGGGAGCGATCTGAATGGCTTTGCGGAAGGCCGCCTCAGCAGGCTCGCGCTGTCCCTTCTGACTGAGGACGAGGCCGAGATAGTTTTGGGTCTGGGCGTTTTCGGGGTCGAGCTTGGCCGCCCGGCTGAGCGCATCGAAGGCCTCGTCGGTCTTTTGCTGGCGGAACTTGAGCAGGCCGAAAAGGGCCAGGGAAAAGGCATCTTCGCTATCGATCTGCAGCGCCTTTTTGAGGTGCGTCTCGGCCTCGGCGAGCTTGTTCAGTTCCATCTCCGCCGCACCGAGATTGGCAAGGGTATAGACATTGGCCGGGTCAAGGGCGAGGACCTCGAGGTATTTCTTCTCCGCTTCGTCGAATCGCTGGGCGGCGTAGGCGCGCTGCGCTTCGAGGGCCACGTTGACCGCACCAGGCGGCAGGTCGGCAGAGTTTTTCTTTGCCGACTTGACGACCGGCGCGGGGACCGCGGCCGGAGCGGAGGAGCCTTTCAACAAGGCGAGCTCCTCCGCGGTGTAGGGTGTTTTTCGGGCCTCCAGTGCCGCCACCCTGGCCTGGGCGGCGACCAGCTCCTGTTCCACCTTCTCAGTCGCATTGCTGGAGACCTTTTTCTTTTCGTTCAACTGCTTCTGCAGCTCGTTGAGCTGCTTCTGTAAATCTTCGCGCTCCTTTTCCATCTGGCGCAGCTTGGTTCCGTCGGCCGTGCCCTTCTGCACTTGATCCTCCAGCGTCTTGACCGCCGCTTCGAGGTCCTTGTTCTTCTTCTCCAGAGACTTGAACTGATCCACCGTGATGCCAGTCGCGTTGTTCGGGTCCGTCAGGATGGCTTCCATCTTCTGATTGGCCTTGGTGAGCGCCGCGAGTTCCGACTTGGCGGCGGTGAGTTGGCGGGCGAGTTCCTCCGACTTGTCCCCAGCGGCCGCCCGCTTGGTGAGTTCGTCGATCTTGGACTTGAGGGCTGAGTTCTCTTTCTTCAGCACGGGCACCTCGGCCTTGTCGTTGAGCGTGGTCACCCGCTTCTGAAGGTCGTCGCGCTCTTTGGCGATGCTGGCCACCTTCTTGGTGAGGTCCTCGATGTCGATCTGCTTGAGGTCGGCCGCCTTCTGGAGGTCACGGGCCTTTTGCTGGGCCTTGGCCATCTCGGCCGGGTCAGTGTCCTTGGGCCGGGCGGCGAGGGCCTCTTTGAGCTTCTCCTGATAGGCGGTGCGCTCCGTGCGGACTTTCACCAGTTCGTTGTTCAAGTCTCGCAACTGCTTCTCCAAGCCGGTGAGCTTGGTGGAGCCGGCATCGTCCGTCATCTGGCTCTGGGGGACGACGGGCTTGGGCGCTTCCGTGCCGGGGAACTGCACGCCGAGCGAGCCGATCAGGCCTTCCAGATACTTGAGGCGGAAGTCCACCAGCTTCGGCTCCCAGGTCTTGTAGGCCGTCTGAAGCTTCTTCAGATCTTCTTGGGCGAGGAGGTATTTTTCCAAGGCCTTCTGACCCTGGCCGGCCTCGCGGAGCGAATCGCCCTGCAAAATCGTGTTGAAAATTTTGACGTAAAGCTCGTCTGCGGCGGCGGCCTTGGCGCTGGGACTAGCCAGCACCAGACACGCCAAGCAAAGGAGCAAGGAAACGTGCTTCATGGTCGGAGAGCTTAGAAACAAGGACGGGTTTTTGGCAATCCGATTTGCGCCGGACTGATTCCTTCCGGTTTCTCCCGAAGAACTTCTTATGGCGCGTCCGCCGGGGTTGTTGCTAGCCTTCACGCATGAATTGGCAGAACTCCACGGTGCTGGTCACCGGCGGGACCGGCTCCTTTGGCAGGAAATTCACTGAAATCCTCCTCAAAGACTACCGGCCCAAGAAACTCATCGTCTTCAGCCGCGATGAGCTGAAACAGCACGAAATGCAGCAGCAGTTTCCGGTGACCGCCGGCTCGCCGATGCGTTATTTCATCGGGGACATCCGGGATCGCGACCGTCTCGAACGCGCTTTTCATGGCGTGGACATCGTCGTCCACGCCGCCGCGCTCAAGCAGGTGCCGGCCTGCGAATACAACCCCTTCGAGGCCATCCTGACCAATGTGATGGGCGCAAAGAACATCATTGATGCCGCCATCGACCAGAAGGTAAAGCGCGTCCTGGCCCTCAGCACCGACAAGGCGGTGAATCCCGTCAACCTCTACGGGGCGACCAAACTGTGCTTCGAAAAGCTCTTCACCCAGGGCAACGCCTACTCCGGTGACATCGGCACCCGGTTTAGCTGCGTCCGCTACGGCAACGTGGTCGGCAGCAGGGGCAGCGTCATCCCGCTCTTCCTCCAGCAGCGCAAGACCGGCAAAGTCACCGTCACCGACCCGCGCATGACCCGCTTCTGGATCACGCTGGACCAGGGCGTGCGCTTCGTTATCAAGTGCATTGAACAGATGCATGGCGGCGAGACCTTTGTGCCGAAGATCCCGAGCATGAACATCATGGACCTCGCCGAAGCCATCGCGCCCGGCTGCCAGGTGGACAGCATTGGCATCCGGCCCGGCGAGAAACTACACGAGGTGCTCGTCTCCGAGGATGAGTCCCGTAACACTTACGAGCAGGACGACATGTTCGTGGTCATGCCCTCCTACGACCCCCTGCGTGACGTCGAAGACCGCAGCCTGGGCAAGCGCCTGGAGCACGGCTTCCGCTACGGCAGCGACAACAATACCGAGTGGCTGAAGGTTCCTGACCTGCAAAAGCTTGCGGCCGATGCCAAATAAGGCAGGGAACGCAGCCCTTAACTGCCGCCACCATGGCCTCCGAGACCCTTCACTACGAGAATGCGCGATTTGCCCAGCAGTTGTTTGGCAATGACCCGCGCAACCTCAAGGCGCTCGAAACCCAGCTCGGCGTCAAGGCCACCGCGCGGGACGGCTGGATTCGCCTCGACGGGGAGGCTGAGGGAGTAGAACACGCCCGGCATCTGTTCCAGCAGTTGGAAGCCTCACTCAAGGCCGGCTCAGCCATCGGCAACCGTGATTTCTCCTCCGCCCTGGACGTGGTGAAGCACGAGGGAGTCGCCGCGCTTCAGAGCCTGCACTCCGAGCGCATCCAGACGTCCCAGCGCAAGAGCACCGTCCTGCCCAAGACCACTGGGCAGAAGAAATACGTCGAGGCCATCCGCACCCACGATGTCACGCTCGGCGTCGGCCCGGCCGGCACCGGCAAGACCTACCTCGCGATGGCCATGGCCGTCTCGGCGCTGCGTGAGGGAACCGTCTCGCGCATCATCCTCACGCGTCCGGCGGTCGAGGCCGGCGAGGCGCTCGGCTTCCTGCCCGGCGACCTCCACGAGAAGCTGACGCCCTACCTCCGCCCGCTCTACGACGCTTTGCACGACATGCTGCCCGGCGAGGAAATCGAGAAGCACATGGAGCGCGGCGTCATCGAAGTCGCGCCGCTCGCCTACATGCGCGGACGCACCTTGAACAACGCCTTCATCGTGCTTGATGAAGCCCAGAACACGACCCCCGAGCAGATGCTCATGTTCCTCACGCGCCTGGGTTTTAACTCCAAGGCCGTCGTCACCGGTGATCCCACGCAGACCGACCTCCCCGGCCACAAGACCTCCGGTCTCCGCGAGGCGGTCAAGGTGCTGCATCAGGTGGAAGGCATCGCCGTGATCGAGTTCACCAAGCGCGACATCGTGCGCCACCCGCTGGTGCAGCGGATCATTGTGGCCTATGAGGAGCATCGCGGGCGGGCGATGAACGGGTAAATGGTGTGAAGCGGGACACAGACGTGCTGCGTGTTGCGTGTTCCGTAAAGGCCGGCACACGTCCGAACTCAGCCAACACGCAACACGCAACACGCAACACGCTGGAACTCATCAACCGCCAGCGCGACCGCCGCCTCGCCCTGCCCTTCCTCCGCCGCGTGCTCCGCCACATCCTGGCCGTGGAATTCCCCGCCCCCGGCCACGAACTCTGCTTCCATTTCGTCACCGCCGAGGAGATGGCCCGCGTAAACTGGCAGTTCCTCCAGCACGAAGGCTCCACCGACGTCATCACCTTCGACTACGTAGCCGCCGACGTGAGGAGGCGGAACTTCTCAGCTATCGATCCGGTCCGCCTCCTTACGTCGGCGGCTACGTCACTTCACGGCGAAGCCTTCGTCTGTGTGGCCGATGCGGTGAAGCAGGCGCGCGAGTTCAAGACCACTTGGCAGGGCGAAGTCATCCGCTACGCCGTCCACGCCCTGCTCCACCTCCGAGGCTACGACGATCTAGAGCCCGCCAAGCGTCGCGTAATGAAGCGCCAGGAAAACCGGATCATGCGCGAATTGGCCCGCCAGTTTGATTTCGCAGAATTGGAAAAAGGTTCTGCCCGCGAAACACGCGAATGAACGCGAATCCGACCAGCGCCCGTTTTTCCATTCGCGTCTTTTCGCGTGTTTCGCGGGCCATTGCTTGAACTCCGTCTCCTCCAGCGGCCTGATCCTGCGCACCCGTCCGCTGACGGAGACGAGCCTCATTGTCCACTGGCTCACGCCGGACCTGGGCCGGGTGGCCACCGTGGCCAAGGGCGCGCGCCGGCCGAACTCCGCCTTTCGTGGCAAGCTGGACCTGTTCTACGAGGCGGACTTCAGCTTCGCCCGCAGCCGCCGCTCGGAGCTGCACACGCTGCGGGAAGTCATCCTGCGACGCACGCATACGCGCCTGCGCGAGGACCTGCACGCGCTCCAGCAGGCCGCCTACTGCACCGCGCTGCTTGAACAAACCACGGAAACGGAAACTCCCCTGCCCTCCATCTACGCGCTGTTTCAATCACTGCTCGAACAGGTGGCGGCCGGAGCCGGTGAACCCCGCACCGTGCTGGCCTTCGAGGCCAAGTTGCTCGTCGAACTCGGCCAGCAGCCGGATCTGGAAGAGTCGAAGCTAAGCCCGGGCAGCCGGCAAGTGTATGCGCGGCTAGAGACAGAAGACTGGCCCGCGCTTGCGCCGCTCAAGCTGAGTTCCGGGCAGACGATGGAACTGCGCCAGTTCCTCCACGGCTATCTGATCTTCCATCTGGGCCGGATCCCCAAGGGCCGTGGCGATGCGCTTGCCTACGCGCAGTGACGGGGACACTCTTGTCCCCGAATTCATTCATGCGGATCGCTTCACCCTCAATAGGGGACAGGAGTGTCCCCGTCACGGGGCTAAGAAATGTTGAAATCCGGCCCGAGGTAGATTTCCCGGGCTTTCGGATCATTCGCCAGAAACTCCGCCGTGCCCTCAATCAGCACCTGCCCCTTCACGATGATATAGCCCCGGTCAATGAGCTTGAGCATCTCCCGCGCGCTGTGGTCGGTGATTAGAATCCCCAGCCCACGATCTTTGAGCCGGCGGACGATCTTGCTGACCTCGTATTGTGCGATGGGATCAATGCCCGCGAGCGGTTCATCCAGCAGCAGCAGCTTCGGCGTTGTGACTAGTGCACGGGTGATCTCCAGTCGCCGCTTTTCGCCGCCGCTCAACTGGTAGGCCATGCTCTTGGCCAGGGACGTCAGGTCCAGCTCCTCCAGAAGATACTTCAACCGCACGCGCCGCTCGTCCGCGTCCATCTCACAGGTTTCGAGGATGGCCAGGAGGTTGTCCTCGACGCTCAGCTTCCGAAACACGCTTGGCTCCTGCGTGAGATAGCCAATACCCAGCCGCGCGCGCTCATGCATCGGACTATGGGTGATGTCCTGGTCGCGAAATCTCACGGTGCCCTCATCCGGCCGCACCACGCCCACCACCATGTTGAAAGTGGTCGTCTTCCCCGCCCCGTTGGGCCCAAGCAGCCCGACGATCTCTCCCGCGTTCACGTGGATGGACACCCCATCCACCACGCGGCGATGCCGATAGGCTTTGGCGAGCTGGCTGGCGGCGAGCAATGGCCCGGGAGTGGTCGCGTCGGTTTCCATCGCTCAGGGCTTCTTGGTCGCGTTGTTCGTGCCACCCGGTGTGTAAGTGCCCTCGGTGCGCACGTTGCCGCTGGCTTCAAATTCGCCCTTGCTCCGGTAATACAGGATCTTGTCCGCCATGGTCGTGATGGTCCCCCGGATGAACCGCGCGTTGCCGGTGAGTTCAAACACGTCGTTCGAGCCGACGTAGTTGATGTGCGTGGCGAATGCCTGGGAGGCATCCACCTTGTTCGAGAACACCACATTGCCATGCGCCTCGGCGGAGCGCACACGCCCGCCCATCGGCCCGGGACCAACCAGCGGAGGAACGGCCTGCACGACAGTGTTGGTCGGTGGCTGGTTGGTTCCCTGCCCGGCCTTCAAATCGAGGTTCAGGCGGAAAGTCTCACAGGTCAGGAAGAACTGGGGATCGTTCACGCGCACTCCACCGCGATACAGGGCCAGCTCGTCCTTGAGCGAGAACGTGCCGGACTGCGCCTGCACCTCGATGGCCTGCATCGGGCGTCCGCCCTTCGCCACCGGACCGGAAGTGGACGGGCTGAACAGGTTGTTCTGCGCCCCGGCAACGAAGCCGGTCAGCAGCAGCACCGGGAGGAGAAGCGTTCGTGGCGTCATGGCTTTTTGGTTGGGATGGGATTGAGCCCCTCGCGGGTAAGGTGCGTGATGACCTGGTTCGAGATGAAGAGGATGGATTCCAACTGCCGCCACTCAAAGCCAATGCCCGTGGTCATGAAGCTGCCGTCTGTGCGCGAGACGACGATGCGGCCCGGCGAGGAAGCGATCTTCCGGGCGGGATCAATCAGGCACTGCGGTGCCTCGATCACGAAGTTCGTCGAAGTGGCGGCGGGCCCGTGGGTGTAGTTCTCCACCCGCAGATCACCGACGAGATACTTGCCGCCTTCCACCGGCTCAGCCGTCCGGCCCAGCATCACAGAAGTGGGCTGGCGGGCATCCCCCTCATAGAACGGGATGCGGATGCCCCGCGCCGTGCCAGTGCTGACGCCGGTGGCGTTGGCGACCTGCTGCTGCACCGCCGCAACCGCCAGGGCGCTGGCCACGGCGAGCCGCTTGTCGTGGCGTTTCGCCAGCAGCACGGCGACGATGCCAGCAACCACGGCGAGCCCCACGCCGATGGCCATGAGTTTTGTCGAACCAATGCTCATTTCGCGGGTTGCCAATGACCGTCGAGCAAATGCCGTTGGTAGGGTGAGACTCCGTCGAACCCCATTTGCCGACGCAGGAGGCGCGAGCGTAGCGAGCATATCGGTTGCCGCACCCACACGCCGAGGCACTCGCTACGCTCGCCTCGCTGCGCTCGATATGGGGTTCGACGGAGTCTCACCCTACCCGTTTTCACTGGCTCTGCGCAATCTCGCCCGGCCAGTTCGATTGTGCTTCCGACGGTCATTTCGAGTGTTGTTCGATCACCGTCGCCCATTTCCCCTGGGCTTTCAAAATCATTTCCACGACCTCGCGGACACAACCATTGCCGCCCCGGGCCTTGGTGATGAAGTGCGCGACGGCCTTGGCCTCCGGACGCGCATCGCTTGGCGAGATGGCCAAGCCCACGCGCCGCAGCACCCCGAGGTCCACCACGTCGTCGCCCACGAAACACGCGTCGTCCCAGCCGAGGCCCGTCTCCGCGAGGATGCGCTCGACCGCCGGCACCTTGCCATCGCGCGTCTGCACTATGAAGTCCGTCTTCAGCTCCTCTGCGCGGCGCGTGGTGATGGCCGAGGGCCGTGCCGACACCCAGCCGACCTTCAACCCCGCGTGCGCCGCCAGCCGCTGCGCCAGCCCGTCGTGGACGTGGAAGCGTTTGAACTCCCCCTCCCCGGTGATGAAGATCGCACCATCCGTCAGCACCCCGTCCACATCGCAGAGCAGGATCTGGATGCGCTTGAGGCGGGGGCGGAGCTGGGCTGAGGAGAGCTTGGGCATGGGCTAAATGCGGAAGGGGGAAACGTCCAACGTCCAGCTTCCAACGTTCAAAGGCCAAAGGGGGAACGAGCGACGGCTATTTTCACCCCAAAACCCGGCTGCCGCTGCGACGAGTTGATCCGGCGTTGAGCGTTGGACGTTGAGCGTTGGACGTTGAAAGTTCATCACCTGACCGCCGCTCTCACCTTGAGAAATCCCTTCAGCAGCCCCGCCATCTCCGCCAGCGGAATCATGTTCGGTCCGTCGCTCATCGCCTTGTCCGGCTCGGGATGCGTCTCGATGAAGAGGCCGTCCGCACCCGCCGTGAGCGCACACCGCGCGAGCAACGGTGCGAACTCCCGCTGACCAATCGTGCGGTCCCCACCTGCACCAGGCTGCTGCACCGA
>CAZOCL010000250.1:0-9791 GCA_964578245.1 uncultured Klebsiella sp.
GCAGCACCGTGCCATGGTCCCGCCCGCCGAAGGCCTCGCCAATCGTGCTCAGCGAACTCTCCGTCATCTGCCGTGACAGGTACATCGCGATCTGTCGAGGGAAGGCGATGTTCTCCGGCCGGCGCTTGCTGGTCATGTCGGCGATGCGGAGGTCGAAATGCTCGGCCACGCGCTTCTGAATGACCTCGATGGTCAGCGTGAAACGGCTTTCCTCATGCAGCACGTCGCGCAGCAGGTTCTCGACCGTCTCGATGCTCATCGGCTTGCCGGTGAGCGAGGCGTAGGAGACCACGCGGATCAGCGCGCCCTCGAGGCGGCGGATGTTCGTGCGGATGCGGTTGGCCAGGAAGTCCGCGATGTCGTCCGGCAGGGTGCTGCCCATGGCGGCCGCGCGCTTGCGGAGGATCGCGACGCGGGTCTCGACATCGGGCGGCTGCAGGTCCGTCACCAGGCCCCACTCGAAGCGGGAGACAAGCCGCTGCTCCAGTCCTTGAATCTCGCTCGCGGGGCGGTCGCAGGTCAGGACGATCTGCTTGTGGCCTTCGTGCAGGGCGTTGAAGGTGTGGAAGAATTCTTCCTGGATGCGCTCCTTGCCGGAGAGGAACTGCACGTCGTCAATCAGCAGCAGGTCGGTCTGGCGATATTTCTTGCGGAAGCGGGCAAGGGAATTGTCCTGCAGGCCCGAGATGAATTCGTTGGTGAACTTCTCCGTGGTGACGTAGGCCACGCGCGCGCCTTTCTTGTGCGCGGCCACATGATGGCCGATGGCGTGGAGGAGGTGCGTCTTACCCAGACCCACGCCGCCGTAAAGGAACAGCGGATTGTAGGACTTGCCCGGGGCCTGCGCGACCGCCAGCGCCGCCGAGTGTGCGAACTGGTTGTTGCCGACGACGAAGGTGTCGAAGGTGTTGCGCGGGTTGAAGACCGGATCAGGCTCCTGCGCCGGGTGGTGGCTGCGAGAGGGGGCGGGCGCGGCGGGTTCCGCCGACTTGGCCTTGGCCGCGTGGTGGCTCGGCGCGGCCACGTGCAGCGAGACCTGGAAGCGCACGTCGAGTTGCTTGCCCGTGGCGCTCGCGATCACGTCGCGGAGGAGGCCAAAGTAATTATCTTTGAGCCACATCTCGCAGAAGTCGTCGGCGACCTGGAGTGTGAAGCTTCCGTTGTCCATGTCCACCGCGCGCACCGGGGCAAACCAGAGGTTGTAAATCTCGGGATTGAGGAGCGAGCGGAGGTTTTCCTGGGCGGTGGACCAGATCTTTTCGGCGTTGGGCTGCATTTACGCGGGGTTTCTCAAAAACTCGTTTCTGTCCACTTTATTCACGTCGCTCCGTTACAGCCAGGTGACACCGATAAAGGCGCGGAAAATCGCACGTTTTTCGGTCGTTCCCGCAGATGCAATAAAGCAATTCATGGCCGTGTCTTGATGGGGCTGGTTAAACCTAACTTGTTCAACCGCAAATACTTGTGATTTAGAAGCTCTGGTTTTCGAGGAAAAACCATCCCCGCTGTTATGACGCTCAGAGTTCATTGACTGCGAAAGCTTGTAAGGTAGTGAACCCGTGCTTGGAAGGACAATATATTGGCTCTTGTTCGCAAGTTATTCACAAGCTGGTTTTCGCCAATAAAATCGGGGGTTTTCCGTATTTTCCGATCACGCAGCCGCCGCCCCCGCAACCGGTCATGTGAAAAACTCCTCCGCTCAGACCGCTGCGTCCCCGGTCTCCTCGGTGCGGATGCGGACGACGCTTTCGATCGTGCTGATAAAGACCTTGCCATCACCGATCTTGCCGGTCTTGGCCGCGCCGACGATGGCCTTGACGGCGTTCTGCGCATTCGCATCCGTCACGACGATTTCGAGCTTCAGTTTCGGAAGGAAATCCACGGTGTATTCGCTGCCACGGTAGATTTCCGTGTGGCCTTTCTGCCGGCCAAAGCCCTTCACCTCGACCACCGTCATACCCTCGACGCCCACTGCGGTCAGGGCTTCTTTCACGTCGTCCAATTTGAAGGGTTTGATGATGGCCTCGATTTTTTTCATATAGTGTTGCGGGGGGTGATACTACCCCCGAAGGCGTGTCTGTAAATCGGAAACTCGACGCCCGCGCGAATTACTTCCGCCGCCATTCGATCCTGGGCGGTTCAGGCAGGCCTTGCGCCCGCAGCGCGGTGCGGAAGTGCATCTTGGCCACGCGTGACAGCACGGACACGCCCTGTTGCTCGAAGATCTTTTTGGCCACGGCATCCACCGCGGCGGACGCGCCTTTGGGCAGGTCCACGCCGATTTCACGGCCCAATCTGGCCAGGCCCGTGACGAATTCGTGCCGTGCCAGGATGGAAGCCGCCGCCACCGCGAGATCCGCCTCCGCCTTGTGGCGCTGGACGATCTTGAGCTTCAAGCCGCGCGCCTTGGCCTCGCGTGCCACGGTGGCCTCGGTCGCGGCGAACTGGTCAATGATCGCGTGCTCCGGCGGCGGATTCAGGTGATGCGCCGGTTCCAGGACCGCGAGGATGGAATTGACGTGGCCCTTGGCGAGCAGCGGGTTGAGGCTGCCGATGTCGCGATAACGCTGGTTGTAATTGTTGCCGCTCAATGAGAGCACTTCGCTGTGGCAGCCGGGCGTGGCCCGGATCACCTCCGCGAGTTCTGCGATGCGCCGGTCACTGCCGATGTTCTTCGAGTCCTGGATGCCGGCATCCTGCCAGGCCCGCACCACCGCCTCGTTCACATACACCGCCGCCACGCACAGCGGCCCGAAGAAATCGCCCTTGCCCGATTCGTCCACGCCGATGCGCGCCACGAACATCTCGGGGTGCAGCACCTCCGCATAGCCCAGTTCGGCCTGTTTGAGAATCTCCGGCTCCAGCACGAACTCGACGAATTCCTGCGTGCCCTTGCCCTGCACCACGAGCTTCCCGCTTTCGTAAAACACCACGTTGAGCTTGTCCTTCTCCCCCGCGAACCGCGCGTAAGGCACCGTGCGTGGCTTGAACCCGTGCTCGCGCAGGTGCGCATCCAGCGCGGTGGCCTGCTCGTTCGTCAGCTTGCACGTGTGCATCGTCAGCGGTTTCACGCCGCGAGTTTCGAGTTTCGAGTTCCGGGTTTCGAGTGCAATCTTCGTCCACGTGCCGACCGTCAGTTCAAAGTTCAAAGTTCAAAGTTCGAAGTCGCGTCGCGCTGCCGCCGCTTCCCTCATTCCGCCTTCCGCCTTCCGCACTCCGCACTCCCTCGTCCCGTCGCTGCTCGCGTGGTTCGCCACCGCCGCGCGCGATCTCCCCTGGCGGCGCACGCTTGATCCCTACGCGGTCTGGGTCAGCGAGATCATGCTCCAGCAGACGCAGGTCAAGACGGTCATCCCGTATTGGGAGCGTTGGATGCGCGAACTGCCGGACCTCGCCGCGCTCGCCGCCGCGCCCGAGCAGCGCCTCCTCAAACTCTGGGAAGGTCTCGGCTACTACACCCGCGTGCGCAACTTGCAGAAGGCTGCGCAGCACATCGTCGCCACGCATGACGGCCGGTTCCCGCGGGACTTCGATGCCGTGCTCGCCCTGACTGGTGTGGGCCGTTACACCGCCGGCGCGATCACCAGTATCGCCTTCAACGCGCCGGTGCCAATCCTCGATGGCAACGTCATCCGCGTCTTCACCCGCCTCTTCGCCATCCGCGAAAACCCGCGCGACAAGGCGACGAACGAACTGCTCTGGCACCTCGCCACCCAGCTCGTCGAAGCCGCCGCCACCTCTCAACTCTCAACCCTCACCTCTCAACTGCTCTTCTCCGGCTCCTGCTCCGCGCTGAACCAGTCCCTGATGGAACTCGGCGCGACGGTCTGCACGCCGCAGAACCCGCAGTGCCTGCTCTGTCCCGTGCGCGACCACTGCGCCGCCCATCGCGAGGGACGCGTGGCGGAACTGCCGAACCTCGGCCCTCGCGTCGTTGCCACCCGCCGGGAGTTTCACGCCTTTGTGGTCGAGCACGCCGGGAAATTCCTCGTCACGCAGCGGCCCCCGGGCGTCGTCAACGCTGGCCTGTGGGAGTTCCCGAACCTCGAAGTCACGGGGCAGCTCATCACGCCCTCCGCTTCGTTGCAGCAACTGCTGCAGCTCACAGCCCGCTGCGAGCCGCTCTGCGAGGTCAAGCACGCCATCACCCGCTACCGCATCACGCAGCGGGTGTTTCGCGTCCCGGCACCAAAGCGGTCACCGGCTGGATTGACGGGCGCGCACTGGCTGACGCTGGCCGAGCTGCACGCCCTGCCTTTCACCAGTGCCCACAAGCGCGTATTGCGCCGCCTGACCATGACGGGCTAACGCGCCTTTACCACCCGCGTGTCGCACATGTGGTCATGCAGCGACCGCTTCTGGTCGTCGAATCCGGCGATGATGTAGCCGATGTAGCAGGCCATCCGGCTCAAGATCTCTGCGAACGCTCGGCCGCACGCACGACCATAGCTGACCTTGGCTCCATCCTGCCGCACCACTTTGAGTCCGCACACCTTCTTGCCCAGCGTTGTGCCCCAGCTCCCGACCAGCAGCGTGTTGTAGAGCACGGTCAACACCATGCCCAGCAGGTCCAGGCCGACCATCGCCAGGATGAGCAGCGCCGAGGCCTCGCCACCGCGTCGCATGACGGCGAATCCACCCATCGCCGCCATCACCACGCCCGTCAAAATCCCGATCGGAATTCCAATCACAAGCCCGTCAATGATCTTCGCGCAGAAGCGAATCCAGAAGCCGGCGTATTCGAATTCCAGGCGACAGGCCGCCATCGGCCGGGACGCCGGTGCGTCAGCCGCCACGGGGATGGCCGGCATGGGGGAAGGCGTCGGCTCGGCCGGGCCAGCGACCAGCCGGTAGGGCTGCCAGTTGGCCAGGCCATCGCGCCAGACCAGCGTGTCGCCGGTGACCACCCCGTCCTTCACCAGTCCGCGCAACTGGTCGTCAGTGACCGGACCGTGTTGTTTTTGAGCGAGGGCGTAATACCAGTTCATGCGGATGCGATACAAGGGGCCGGGACGAAACTCAAGGTTGCATGTGCGTGCCGTCCGTGAGGCGGACACTCCTGTCCGCCGGTGCTGGGTGCCCAAGATGATGAGCGCGGCCTTCAGGCCACAGAATGATGGAGAGAAGAAGTGCGTTCGAACCACTACTGCCCTGCTCACGTTCCTGCGACCCGCGCCGCCTCCACGGGCCGGCGTGCACTCGCCGTGCCGGACTTCCCCCGCGGGCGGAAGAGCACGTCCACCACATTGCGGACATATTGCTCGTCCGCGATGCCCTCGACGGCCTCCGGAGGGAACTCCACGAGCGACCGGAAGTGCGCCGCGAGCTCGGCGAAGAGCTGCACCCGCGCTGTGGGGTCCAGTTCGTCCCGCCGCACCAGGGCTTGCAGCGCCGCCTGCGCTTCCGCGGGCGAAACGCGCTGGCGGAGGCGGGCTTCGAGATGCGCATGCTCGCGCAGCGAGTTGAACTTGCCGGCCAGCAACTGGTCCAGATCCGGTTCCTTCGGCCGGGGCAGGCGGACGACGATGGTGTTGGCGGCGAGATCGCCCAGCCGTTGCGCGCGCCGGCTCAGGAAGCAGGTAAGCCCGCCCACGAGATACAAGGCCGGGAGCGCGTCCACAAAGCGCAGCAGGTTGCGGATGACCACCTGACTGAACTGGAGTTGCAGGCCCTGCACGTCCATCACGCGCAGCCGCATCACGCGCTTGCCCACCGTCTGCCCGCGCCACAGCCATTCACAACCAATGCCGTAGCCGGTTTGCAGGAGGAAAAAAGCCAGGATGAGCACCGCCTGGATCACGTCTGGCTCGATCCAGCTAAGCAGCCCCAGCACCAGTGCCAGCACATAGGACGCGATCCCAATTACCGCGGCATCCACGCCCCAGGCGAGGAAACGCGTGATGGGTCCCGCCAGGGGCAGGGCGAAGACGATGCCCTCGGGCGTGCGGATGAGCAGGGTGTTCGTCTTCATGGCGGCGTGACCGCGATGGCGGGCAGTTGCGAGGCGGCGGCCCCCGGCGCGCCGGTCTCGGAGGCATGACGGCCCGACCGCGCGAGGAACAGGGTGAGCAGCACGACTTCCACCGCGCCAAAAGCAATCTTCACGGCATAGGGAATCACCGGCTCGTGGTATTGCGAGAGGAACGCCTCGACGAAGCCCGCCCACACCAGCATCACCGCGACACCGCAGATCAGCGTGACCAGGTCGCCGCTGACCGCCCGGAGCCGCGCGCGGAAAGGCACGCGGCTGCCCCACCCGATCATCGCTCCGCCGAGCACCAGGCCCGCCTGGCCTGCGATGAGGATGGCCGGTATCTCGATCGAGCCATGCGGCAGCAGCCAGCCGATCAGGAACTTCGTCTGGCCCGCCACCACGTAGTCCACCACCACGCCACCGAGGATGATGCCGTTGTAGAACAGCAGCACGATCGTCCCCACGGCCCAGGTCATCCCCAGCGCCAGCGTGAAGACGGAGACCTTGGTGTTGTGGGTCATCAAATAGGTTGAGAAGCGGCTCTTGTTGCCTTCAAGGTGCCGGCCCTGCCCGCGCTCTTCCTGCCGCACGCGTTCTGACGGGTCCATGTTGCCGTGGCCGAAGGGCAGCAGGACGCCCTTCGCCTCCGGGTCCAGCCCCACCGCCCCCAGGCCGAAAAGCGTTCCGACAATGGTGATCACCACCGACAGCCACCAGGCGCCCACATGGCGGCGGAAGGTCTGCGGGAAGGTCTTGAAGAACCAGTCCACGGGCGCGAGCTGGTGCGGCTTGGTGCGCGTCTCGTGAATCTCTCCGTAAGCTCGCCCGACCAGGTTCTCCAAGTAGCGGCGCGTCTCCGGCTCGGCGGCGAAGGTGACGATCTTGCCCAAATCTGCCGAGGTCCGCTCGTAGAGGTAATGCAACCGCTTAAGCTCGGCCAGCCCGAGCCGGTGCCCGGGATCGCTCTCCAGCTTGTGCACGACGGCCTCTAGCTCGACCCAGTAAGGCCGCTCGGCGGAGACAAATTTTTCCAAATCTATTATCACGGGGCAAGTGACAGGTGGCAGGTGACAAGTGACGTGCGTCCGGTCGTCGCGGTGCGCTTCGTTGGCCAATTGCGCCGCGGAGTCCGATGGCAAGTCCCCTCTCCCCCATCGGGGGAGAGGGTTAGGGTGAAGGGGCGGGCGGAGGCAGGTAACCAGGCACCGGCTTTACCAACCGCGCATGGAGTCCCGGCTTCAGCCGGTGGAACGCTGCCTGGTCCCAGACGCTTCGCGCGCAGCGTTTTAGCGGGTCGAACGCCGCACCGGGTGAAGCCGGGACTCCGTGCTCGTGCGCCGGATGCATCCGGCGCACCGCACCTTGTCACCTGCCACTTGCCACCGGTCACTCCGCTCATATCAACTGCCTCCGTTTGACGGTGAGATATTGCGTCACGAGCTGCGCGCTCAGACGCTCGTTGTCCAGCAGGGCGAACTGCACGCCGCGATGCTGAAAGGTCTTCTCCAGCTCGCGCAGATTGTGCCAGAGCAGGTGCCCGCCGAGCCGTTGATACACGTCGTCCAGCGACGCGACGTTGGGGCTGGCAAAGAGCGGCCGTGCGCCGGGAGGCTGCATCATGTTCACCAGCACGAGATGCTGGCGGCTGAGCAGCTCGACGTTCCGGCTGAACTGTTCGGCCAGCAGCGGGTCATCCAGTGCGGTGAGAAACACCAGCAGCGCGCGCCGGCGGAGGCGCACCCGGATGAACGCCGCCAGTTCGTCGAAGTCGGGCGAGACGAGCTGGGGCTGCAGGGTGTAGAGCGCATCGCGGCACTGGGCGTAATGCCCCTTGCCGTTCTTCGCGCGGACAAACGATTGCACCCGGTCGCTGAACGTGAGCAGTCCGAACAAATCGCCCTGCCGTTCCGCCGCCATGCCGAGGACGAGCGCGGCAGTGAGATAACGCTCCAGGATCGAAGTCTTCGGTTTGGAGTGTTCAGTATTCAGTCCCGCACCACCGGAAGACTCGTGGTTCGCCGACTGATTACTGATTACTGAAGACTGAACACTGGCTTCCCGCGCGCTCAAACGCGACGCGTCCACGATGACATACACCTCCTGCGTGCGCTCGATCTGAAACACCTTGGTGACCGGCTTGCCACGCTTGGCCGTGGCCTTCCAGTGGATCTCGCCGTAGTCGTCGCCCGGGACATATTCGCGGAGCTTCTCGAAGTCGCGTCCCTTGCCGACCTGCCGCTGCGCGTGGATGCCGAAGAGCCCGCGGTTCAGGAAGAGTGCGGCCACGCTCTTGCGCTCGGAGAGCAGGTTGGGATAGACGCGGATTTCGCAATGCACGGGCTGGCTGGTGCGGAGCGCCCACAGGCCGAGCGGCGAAACCCCCTCCAGATAGCAGCGGTCCAGCACATAGTTGCCGCGCTTGAGCGGGGTGAAGGGCCAGACGAGGCGCGACCGTTCGGCCTTGGCCGGCAGCAGCGTGGCGAGGTCGGCGTGGGGCGAGGCGAGTTCCCGCGGCCAGGCCAGCCCGAGGCGCACTTCCCGCTCGCGCTGCGGGGCGTTGACGATTTGCAGGTCCAGCTCACCGGGCCGGTCGTTGGAGAGGCGCACGATCTTGGGCAGCTCGATGGTCAGGCCGTCCAGCCCGCCGAATCCCAGCAGCGCATCGACGATCGTCAGCAGCACGAACAGCCCCGCCACCCCGCCACTCACGAGCGCATACTCCGGCAGCGCCACCGCCAGCGTCGCGAACGGCAGCGCCAGCATGGCGAACCAGGTCAGGAGGCGGGTGCGGGGCGCGAGAGTCATGTTTCCGCTCCCCCTCTTACTCCTACTCCTAATCTTAATCCTAATCTTAATCCTTCTCCCCCCCATGCCCCGCCACCCCGCCCGCTCGGACAAAAAGCCGGAGCAGGATTGGGCTCAAGATTAGGAGCAGGAATTGTAGCTGGAACACTCATCGCGGCACCGCAATCTGTTGCAACACTTTCTGCACCACCTCCCCGACCGTCACCCCTTCGATCTCAAACTCCGGCCGCAGGATCAAACGGTGTTCGAGCACCGGCGTCGCCATCGCCTTGATGTCGTCGGGCGTCACAAAGTCGCGGCCGGCGATGGCCGCCTGCGCGCGGCTGGCGATCAGCAGCGCCTGGGACGCGCGCGGTCCCGCCCCCACCAGCACGCTCTCGTGCTTGCGCGTGGCGCGCACAATGTCCACGGCGTAGGTGGTCAGCTCGTCCCGCAGCGTGATGCCGGTCAGTTGCCCCCGCAGTTCAGCGAGGGCTCCCGCCGTGATGACCTGCTGCACTGCGCCGCCGGTCAGCGTGGCCTCTGGCGAGTCCGTGCCCAGGGTGCGGCGGGCGAGCGCCAGCTCTTCGTCACGCTCCGGCGGGTTCATGGTGATCTTGAGCATGAAGCGGTCTTTTTGCGCCTCGGGCAGCGGGTAGGTTCCCTCGTATTCCACCGGATTCTGCGTGGCGAAGACAGTGAAGTTTGGCGGCAGTGTGTGGGTGTCGCGGTCTATCGTCACCAGCCGCTCCTGCATGGCCTGGAGCAGGGCGGACTGCGTCTTCGCGGGCGCGCGATTGATTTCGTCGGCCAGCAGGAACGAGGTGAAGACCGGCCCACGGATGAGGTTGAACTCGTTGCGCTGGAGGTTGAAGACGTTCGTGCCGGTGATGTCCGATGGCATCAGGTCGGGCGTGAACTGGATGCGCGAGAACTCGCAGCCCAGCACATGCGCGAGCGTGCGCACCAGCAGCGTCTTGGCGACGCCCGGCACGCCCTCGACCAGCGCGTGCTGGTTGGTGAAGACGCAGAT
>CAZOCL010000251.1:0-9788 GCA_964578245.1 uncultured Klebsiella sp.
ACAGCAGCAAGCCGCACGAAGGCCGCAGCGCGGTGGTCGCCATGGCCCACGCGATTTTGGAACTGGAACGGCACTTCACCACGCGGCTCACGCAGATCGCCGCGCCGGGCTTCGGCACTAGCACCGGGTCCATCGGCCTCATCAGTGGCGGCACGGGCGTGAACATCGTGCCGGAACGCTGCTGCATCCAGGTGGACATCCGCCTGCTGCCCGGTCAGGACGGACCCGCGACGCATCAGGAAATCCAAACGCTCCTGCGCGAACGCTGCCGCCAGGTGCCGGACGTGGAGTGGCAGTTTCCCGGACCCACCGTCATCGATCCGAGCTTCGAGTTTCCCGCCGACCACCCGCTGGTGCAGACCGCGTGTGCTGCACTCGGCCAGCCGGAACCCGACGTCGTCTTCTTCGGCTGCGATGCGAGCAAGATCGCCACGCGAGGTGTGCCGGTCATCGTGCTCGGCCCGGGTGACATTGCGCAGGCGCACACGGTGGACGAGTTCATCGCGCTCGCGGATTTGGAGGCCGGGACGGATGCGTATGTGCGGCTCGCGCAGGCATTGATGCCGAAGTAGCGGAGCGCCGGTCTCCGACCCGGCGTTTTCCATCCGAACTCCTGCAAGCCGGGCCGGGGCGCATCCCGGTTTCTTGCATCCCGGGATGCCACCTGGGGCCAGCTCCGTTCGAGAAAGCCGGGGCGGTGGAAGTCGCGCCAGCGTCTGGAGTGCGGTGTCTTTCAGCACCGCTTTTCCCCGTGCCAACGGCGTGAGCCAGTTCGCCACCCTCACCGTGCGCCCAACCGAAAGCGGCGGTGAAACACGCCGCACTCCAAACGCTCCGCGCCGCCGGAGTCGCTGGCCATCACGTCCGCCTCTGGCGTGCGCGACGCAGCGGTTTCGTGCGGCATCAGGAGCCCGGTGCTGGTGAGATTGCAAGAAATTGAGATGCGCCTGCCGGGTCGGACCGGCGCTCCGTGCTTTCCTTCCCGCCCATTCGCGGCTAAATCCTTCCTATGCTTACACCTGCCACCCGCAGCCGCGATTTCCCCGTGCTCGACACGATGACCTACTTCAACACCGCTGCGGAGAGCATCCCGCCGCTGTGCGTGGGCGAGGCGCTTCAGGCCTACTGGCAGGACAAGCTGCGCGGCATGAAGGGCCGGGACTTCCACTTCAAGCAGGTCGAGGACTGCCGGGAAGTGGCGGCACGCATGACTGGCTTCAAGACTGAGGAAGTCTCCTTCTGCTCGTGCAGTTCCGAAGCCTACAACCTCCTCGCCACCGCGCTGAACCTTCAGCCCACGGACGAAGTGGTCGTCACCGATCTCGACTTTCCAGCGGGGGCCACGCCCTGGCTCACCGCCGCCACGCGCCCGCAGACGCGGGTGTGGAAAGCCGCGCAAGGCGAACTCCGCGTGGACGATCTCGTGCCACTGCTGAACGCGCGCACCCAGCTCGTGCAGGTATCGCTCGTGAGCTTCTACAACGGGCACCGGCTGGCTTGGACACCGTTCCGCGACACCGTGCGTCGCCTCGCACCGAACGCGCTCATCTCCGTGGATGTCACGCAGGCGCTCGGCCGCGTGGTGCTGGACTGTGCCGATGCCGACTGCCTCATCAGCAGCACGCACAAGTGGACGCTCGGGGTCCACGGCGGCTGCATCGTGGGCATCCCGGAGCGCGCGGCGGCCCGGCTCACGACCCATGCGGGCGGCTGGTTCCATCTGCGCAACGCCTTCGAGGCCGACCGTTTCCAGCGCGCGGACACCAAGCTGGGCGCGGCGAGCTTCTCCGTCGGCATGCCGAACTTCGCCGCCATCTACGCGCTCAATGCCGCGCTGCGGTATGTGGAGGGCGTCGGCGTCGAGGCCATCTCGCGGCACGCGGACCCGCTGGTGGCGCGTGTCCACGCGGGGTTGGTCGAATTAGGCCTCAAGCCGATGGCTCCGGCCCAGCCCGCGAACCCCACGGGCATCCTCGCCTTCCTGCACGCCAACACGGCGGGCATTTACGCGGCCTTGGAGAAACAAAACATTCACGTCATGCACCACGCGGGCCGCATCCGCATCGCCGTGGCCGGTTACAACACGGCGGAGGATGTCGGGCGGCTGCTGGACGGGTTGCGGCATGCGCTGTGATCGGGCTGCTCGGAACTGGAGGGCGCTGACTAATCCCGAACTCCGAAGTTGAACCACGGATGAACACAGATAGACACGGATGGGGAAAGGCCCGAGCGGTGGCCCGCCGTGTCCCCGAGAGCAATCCAGAGGGAAAGAAGCTCCCGCTGGGTCGGCGCGAATTTTATCCGTGTGCATCAGTGTTCATCCGTGGTTGTAAAATTCTTGTTTCGTAATTCGGGCTAAGCTGCTCCAGAGCAGCAGGCCACTGAAAACTTGCCGCCGCTCGGGCCTCCGCTTACAACGCCGTCATGTCACGCAAGCTCTCCTCACTCGCCCCCGCCTGGTGGGACTACACCACCCTCGACACCGAGATCATCGAAGCCGCTGCGAAGCTCACGCCGGAGAAGCTCTTCAAGCTATCGCGGCCGGGCTTCAAGGTCGTCTTCTACGACACGCTCGAGGACTTCTACTGCGCCGAGGCCCTGGAATACATCCACGCCTGGAAGCAGGCCACGCCGGACAACCCCGCCGGCATCTGCGGCCCCATCGGCCCCACGGAACAGCTCCCGCTCGTCGCGCGCATCGTCAACGAGATGGGACTCAAGCTGCACGACGCCCACTTCTGGGGCATGGACGAGTGGGTGATTGATGGCAAGGAAGCCGCCGTCACGCATCCGCTGTCCTTCGAGAAGTGCGACCGCGAGATGTGCTTCAACCGCATTGACCGCCAGCTCGCCATGCCCGATGCGAACATGCACTTCCCCAAGGCCGACACCCGCGCTTACCGCGCGACGTGGGACGCCGGCGTCCGCTGCTGCGTGATGCAGGGCGGCCAGGGCGACATCAAGCACTGGGCCTTCAATGACCCGCTCCCGCGCAAGGGCAAGTTCAAGGATGCCCCGCCCTCCCCCGCCGAGTATCGCAAGCTCGCCACGCGCGTGGTGGACCTGCACCCCGTGACCATCGCGCAGAACGCCCGCACCAGCGGCGGCGGCAACGTGACCCTCGTGCCGAAACAGGCCATCACCGTCGGCCCCGCCGAGACGTGGAAGGCGGAGAAGGTCTCCATCTGGCACGCCGGCTGCCATGACAATCCTTTTGGCCAGCGCCTCACCGCGTTCATGATCTCCAACCGCATCGTGGACAGCGCCGTCCCCATGTCCCTGCTAGCCGACCACCCGAACGTGCAGTTTAACTACTACCGGAAGGGGATTGGGTCGTGTGAGGTGGAGATGCATTGAGGGAGACAATCAACTCACTACCAAGGATGGGCGAACCGGGGATTGTAGAAACGATCAAGACAGCCGTTGCTGAACGGACGGTAAGTCCGTTATTTGCTTCCTTCGCACTCTCTTGGTCGGCGTGGAACTACCGCTTCTTGATGGCTGTTATTTCGGACCTGAAATTCAAAGAAAAGATAGATTTCATCGATCAAGTCCTTTTCAAAAGTTGGGATGACTACCTTTTGCGCGGCTTTGTTTATCCCTTGGTTACAACGGTGCTGATCATCTACGCCTATCCCTATCCTGCAAAGTGGACGTTTGAGTTTTGGCGCAAGCGCCAACGTGAACTCAAGATGCTCCGGCAAAAAATTGATGACGAAACCCCTCTCACGGCGGAGGAATCACGGGAATTGCGGAACCAGATGGCTGAACAACGGATCGAACATGCTACCTTACTGAGCAAGAAAGACGAAGAAATCGCGGTCCTGCAGAGTAAAGTTCGCGCGAAAACACCTGCCGAAATACGAGCTCCAATTGCCCCCCAACAATTCAGTGATATTTCCCCTGAGTGCATCGAAATCTTGCGTCTGTTGGCGAAAACTAATGGTGTTAGAGGTGAGGAGGCCATATTTATGGCGATCAAGAAGCCAAGGGTTGAGGTCCAGCATTATCTTGATCTTTTGAAGCAAAAGAATCTCATATTTTTTCATCCTGAGGATGTCCACTCGGGTGCCCGCTACGATCTAAGCGAAGTAGGCAGACAGGCCGTGGTCACTTTGAAGCTCCTCCCAAACCTCCAGACACAGGCGTGAAAGCTTTGGGGTTAGGTTGACGAAATGCACGGCCTTGATGCCGGCGGATTTGGCCTGTCCTCCGCAAGTGCGACGATCTTGATGTGTCTTTTCCCGCATCCAAACCTACACCCTCCTGACGAAGGGGAGACAAAACCTGCGCATCGGCACACGCAGGGTTGCTGCAGCCAAGAGGCGCAGTCCGCGCCACATGAGTCTCTAACTTTCGTCCACGACGTAGGTAGGGCAGGCTTTTCGCAACACGCCGTCGGACTAACCGAACGCCGCCTCAGTTCCCATTAGCACCCGGCTTCAGCCGGGTGTTCCAGCCAACGAAGGCCACCACCCGTTTCAACGGGTTTTCCCATGCTCCGTTTGCCCAACCGAACAAGCCGTTAAAACGGCTGGCCACGCACAACCTCCCCTCACACCCTACAGACGCCGGGTGCTAATGGGAGGGGCCGCTCGCTACGTTCAGGCCAGGTGGGATCGCGTGCGCTTTGCTCACTTCTCCACGGCCAAGCCTGATGCCTTTCGGAAATTTCCTGAGCGATGCAGCGTGGATTGCAATCAGGGCGCCCGTCCGAGGATAGCCCGGGTGAAGCCCCGGGTAGCCCAGCCAGCGCAGCCCGCCCGCCCTGAAAGGGCGGGACGCTTTCCGGCCTCGAGCAGAGTGCCGCCCTTTCAGGGCGGAGACGAAATGGGGCCGCAAAACCCGGGCCTCCGCCTCGCGGGGCTCGGCTCCAGCCCGGGCTGTCGCCGGACGGGCTTTCAGCCCTGAAGCATGAGTGCCGCGCGCCTCACCCATCGCTCAGGTCCGGGTAAATCTTCATACGGAGCTTCATGTCCAACGGGTGCACGGGGAGAGAGAGGTCGGCGAAGCGGTCTTAGGCGGTTTCGGGATCGAGGTGGTCGGGGGCGCCCCGATCGAAGTGGCGCTTCACGAGTTTGAAGCGGCGACTGAGGGAGAGGCGTTCGCCGGTGGTCCAGGCTGCGTGGTGATTTGATTCGAGCGAGCACGGACGATGCAGGCGGCCAGCAGTATTCCCACCGCCAGCAGCCAAAGGTAATACCCGATTCTAATATCGCCGATTCCACCGTTCCAAAGTCTCCAAATGAACCAGGAGAGGGTGTGCAGCAGACAGCCACCCACCAGCCATCGCGCAGCCCGTGGGCAGCCACCCAAAAAAGGCGTGAACGCCAAAACTGGCAGCACCAGCAGCACCACATTTGTGACGTTGAACGCCGAGTAATACAGCCATTCCCAGAATCCCTTTGGATCGAAGCTGAACAGGCAGTTCAACACGGTCAGGGCGCAGTTCCACCCAGACAGGTCTTCAAAGGCGGGCAGCAGAAGGGAAACGAAGAAGCAGGCCCAAGCCAGGGCAAAGCCATGCCGAGAACGGTCAGAAACCCAAGGGGTGGTCATAAGGCGGATGTTGGGAGGTGAGTTGCGCGCGGGAGCTGCTGATGACTTCAAGGCGGGCTTTGGTCCCCGCCCATCCCGATGCCCCGGCCCGCCGCCTTCGCGCCTTTCCAGAGCAGCTCACACGTCCACACCGCGGCCGTCACGGGGAGGAAGCCAGTGTAGAAGAGGACCGCCCCGACTGCAGGGATGGCTCCCGCTTTGGCCACCGGGCTGCCCACATTCGTCATCGCGTCCTCCGCCAGTGCGAAGGGCATGAGCGCGAGCACGGCCCGGTGGTTGACCGGCACCATGGTCGGACGCACTTCGAAAACCGTGAAGCGGGTCTGGGCAGCGGTCGGCTGGGCGCGGAGGTGAAGGATTTCCCACTGGCTCACCGTGCCGAGCCGTTGCACCAGCCGGATTTCCTCGGCCCTCCCTTCGGTCAATGCGATGGCGTCCCAAAGGTAGGTTTCATTGGCCACGATGGTCATGACCGGTCCGACCGGCAGTGGATGGCCGTTGGTGCCGGAGATGGCAGCGTCGTCCCAGCCCAGTCGCAAGGCCGAACTGGGAACTCCGATGCGGCGGGCAACGGATGGAACGTGGGCCGGGCGGGCTGGGGCTGGGAGTTCAAGCGTGCAGGGCTGGGACGTGGCTGCGTTTACCGGCTTGCCTTGGATTTGAAGCACGATGGTGCCGTCGTCCCTCACAAAGGCGGCGTGGAGGCGTTGCAGTTGGTGGGGTGCGGGTTGCTCGGTCGGCCGAGCCATCGCCAGCACACGCCTGGTCCCCACCATGCCAGCCTCGGGATGTTTGTCCGTCCCGACGCAGCCCAGCCCAGTCGCGAGACCGAGGGCCAGAAGGCTCGCCTGACCCAAGCGCAGCCGCCCGGCGGCGGAGCGGAGGCGCTTCCAGCCTGCTCTGGAAACGCCCCCGCATGAGTTTCCCACGAGGTGCATTGTTAACGCGGGTTTCACGCGCGGAGAATGCCCGGCCACCGCTCCATCGGGTTAATCGATAAGACTGGGCGCTGACATTGATGGAACCGATGGCTTCGCGCAAAGCGCCATGCTGCGTAGTGCGTGGCTCACGCGTGGCGCGCGGCATTCATGCCGCTTCAGGCAACGAATGAAACGGCGTGCTTGAACGCCATGGAACGCAGCGGCGTGAAGCGGCATGAATGCCGCGCGCCACGGCTCTCACCCATCGCTCGGGTCCGGGTAGAACTTCGTGCGGAGCTTCAGGTCCAGTTCATGCACGGCGAGGGAGAGGTCGGCGAAGCGGTCGTAGGCGGTTTCGGGGTCGAGATCGTCGGGGAGTTCGCCACGATCGAAGTGGCGCTTTACCCTTTGGAAGCGGCGACTGAGGGAGAGGCGTTCGCCGGTGTCGCCGAGTTCGCGCAGGAGCTGGCGCACTTTGTCGGCCTGCTGGCGCGTCTGGCGGATGGTCTTGAGCGCGACAGGGGCGGCGAGTGTGCCGGCGGCGACGGCTTGGAAGAGAGCGCACTCGAAGTCGCGGCAGCGCAAGGGACGGTCGGCATAGACGCGGCAGCGGAGATCGGCGCAGAGGGCGCTGCACGGTTGCTTGAAACTCGGAACTCCGAACTCGGAACGCGGAACGGGAATGGGGAGGCCGAGGGCGCGGAGTTTCGCCACGTCGTCGCCAGGCTGGAGTTCCACGTCGCGGAAGAGCGTGCCGTCGCAGCACATGCCGCAGTGGAGGCAGAGGCTTTCCGTGGGCGCAGGCGGCATGCGTCAGAGCAGCGTGCCGCGCAGGATCTGGAAGGCGATGCTGAAATAGATCACCAGGCCGGTGACGTCCACGAGCGTGGCCACGAGCGGCGCGGAGGCCACGGCGGGATCGAAACGGAACGCGCGCAGGATGAACGGCAGCATGGCCCCCGTAATGCTGCCGAACAGCACCACGCCCACCAGGCTCGCGGCGATGGTCAGCGAGATGAGCACGTAATGCTCGCCGTAGTCTTTGAACCCGAGCTGCTGCCAGATCAGGATGCGCGCGAAGCCCAGGGCCGCGAGCACACCGCCGAGCGCGAAGCCCGCAGCCAGCTCACGACGCAGCACGCGCCACCAGTCGGCCAGCAGCACGTCACCAACCGCGAGCGAGCGGATGATGAGCGAGGTGGCCTGCGAGCCGGAGTTGCCACCGCTGGAGATGATGAGCGGGAGAAAGCTGCCGAGCACGATGGCCTTGGCCAGCTCGTCCTCGAAGTGGTTCATCGCCGTGGCCGTGAGCATCTCGCCCATGAAGAGCAGTGCCAGCCAGCCGGACCGCTTCTTGATCATGTCGAAGAGGCCAATGCGCAGATAAGGCGCGTCCAGTGCCTCCATGCCGCCGAGTTTCTGGATGTCTTCGGTGGCCTCTTTCTCCGCCACGACGAGCACATCGTCCACGGTGACCACGCCCACGAGTTCATCGCGCGTATCCACGACCGGCAGGATGGTGACGTTGTATTTCTTGAACGCGGCCACGGCCGTCTCGCGGTCGTCGGAAGCGTGCAGGGCGAAGTAGCGGCCTTCCAGCACCTCTACCAGGGGCGTCTCGGGCGGGGTGACGACGAGATTCCGCAGCCGCACGAAGTCCACCAGCCGGCCCTGGTCGTCCACCACGTAGAGCTGGTTCATGGTGTCGCGCTTGCGCTGCTCCCGGCGCAGATGCGCGAGGACCTCGGCCACGGTCCAGCCCTGCTTGACCGCGACGAACTCTGGCGACATCAGGCGGCCGACGGAATGCTTCGGGTAGCCGAGCAGTTCGGTGGCCACCTTCCGCTCCTCCACCGAGAGCAGCTCCAGCAATTTTTGCGTCGCGGACGAGGGCAGCTCCTCAAGCAGCGCCGTGCGGTCGTCCGGCGTCATGTCGTTGAGGATCGCGGCAACGTCCTCCTTCGCCAGCGCGTGCAGGAGCGCTTCCTGGTCCGCGTGGGTGAGGTAGCCGAAGACTTCCGAGGAAAGGTGCCGCGGCAGGATGCGCAGCAGGACAGCTTCGTCCTCGGGGTTCAGGTCGGTGAAGATTTCCGCGATGTCGGCGGCGGGGAACTCGACGAGCAAATCACGCAGTTGCGTGAAGTTCCGAGCGCGAATCAACTCGGCAATTTCCGGTTTGAGCAGGTGCCCGATCACTCGGGGAAAGGAGACAACCAAGGGCCACGTTCGCCAAGCTCATTCGCTTGCCTTTACTTGAACGAGGCGAATTCGTAACCGCGGATTCACACAGATGGACACGGATAAAGAAGGGATGCGTGACGCGAATTACGCGAACCTTCGCGAATTGGATTTGTGCTCACAAGCGTCCCTTGCGGCGGTTCCGTCATCCCGTGTGCATCCGTGGTTGAATCATCTTTGCTCTCAGCAGATGTGCGCGCCCTGGGTCTCCACATACACGGCGTAAAGTGAGGAGCTGGCGGCCATGAAAAGGCGGTTCCGTTTCGCGCCGCCGAAGCAGAGGTTCGCGCAGATCTCGGGCAGCAGGATCATGCCGATGCGCTCGCCCTCGGGGGTGAAGCAGTGCGCGCCGTCGAAGCCGTCGCCGGCCCAGCCCGCGCCGGCCCAGATATTGCCCTCCACGTCGCAGCGGATGCCGTCGGCGCCACCTTTCTTGTCGCCCATGGCCATGGTGCAGAGCGTGCGCTTGCCGCTGAGCTTCACGCCGTCCACCACGTCCCACGCATAGACATTGCTATGCGCGATGTAGAGCTTCTTGTAATCGGGCGAGAAGCAGATGCCGTTGGGCTTGCCGAGTTCATCACTGACCATGGCGAGCTTGCCAGTCCTAGGGTCCACGCGATAGACGGCCTCCTTGATTTCGAGCGGCCCCTTATTGCCCTCGTAGTTCATCATGCTGCCGTAGCCGGGGTCGGTGAACCAGATGCCGCCGTCGGGGTGGACCACGATGTCGTTGGGCGCGTTGAGGCGTTTGCCGTTGAACGAGTCGGCGATGACGGTCACGGAACCGTTGTGCTCGTAGCGGACCACACGGCGGTTGCCGTGCTCGCACGCAAGCTGGCGGCCCTCGAAGTCGAAGGTGTTGCCATTGCTGTTGCCGGCGGGCGAGCGGAAGGTGCTCACATGGCCGTCCTCTTCGAGCCAGCGGAACTGACGGTTATTCGGGATGTCGCTCCACACCACGTAGCGGCTGCCACCGTTCCACGCACAGCCCTCGGCCCAGAGCATGGTGGGGTTGTGGTAGAGGCGCTGGATGGGCGTGTTGCCGAGCTTGGCCTTGAAGCGCTTGTC